>NZ_CP051884.1:0-312493 GCF_012931845.1 Cellulomonas taurus | reverse complement strand
CCGGGTCGCCAACCACATCCCGAGATACCCGATCGACGCCGAGAACGCCGCCCCCAGCACGAAGAAGACGCAGCGGCCGATCTTCACGCTCGCGTCACCGGGCAGCAGCAGGAGCAGGAGCAGCACCACCACCGCGAACACGCTCAGCGTCCGCAGCTGCCGGGACAGGTACGCCTGCGCACCCTCCTGCACCGCCGCGGCGATCTCCCGCATCGACGCCGTGCCCTCGTCGGCGGCGAGCACCTGCCGTCGCAGGACCACCGCCATCACCAGCGCTGCCACGGCCACCACGGCGACCACCGTGACGATGACCAGACTTCCCGAGCCGAGATCGACCATCGTTCCCCCTCGCACCGGGGCGCACCGAGGTGCGTGCCACGGCGGATCGAGCCCGGCCCCGTTGCCGAGCAGAGCGTCACTGTAGGACGAAGCCGACTCGCACCCAACCTTTTCGACGGCCCGTTCGTCCCAGCTGATGACGGGCGCGGATCGGAAGGATGGTGTGGTGAACCGAGGGGACGACGTGATCGCGGCGCTGGCCCGCGAACGTGGTCGAGCGCTGGTGGCCTACGCCTATCTGCTGACCGGCGACATGCGCGACGCGGAGGACCTCACCCAGGACGCGCTGGTGAAGACCGTGGTGCGCACCCGCTCCGGGCTGGACCTGGACACCGCCGAGGCCTACGTGCGCCGGGTGATGGCCAGCACCTTCGTCGACGGTCGGCGGCGGTGGCGGCGATGGACCGACGCACTGCCCAAGTTCCGTCGGGACGCCGACGAGTCGGTGCCGGACACCGCCGACCGGATCACCGCGCAGGTCGCGGTCCGCGAGGCGCTCGGCACCCTGCCGCCCCGAGAACGCTCCTGCGTCGTCCTGCGCTACTTCGAGGACCTGTCGGTGGCACAGATCGCCGACACCCTCAACCTGTCCACCGGCACCGTCAAGCGCTACCTGTCCGACGCCATCCATCGCCTCGAGGCCGTCATCGGCCCGATCGACTCCCCGGTCACCACGGTGATCGTCGAGAGGAGCGCACGATGAGCAACGACCTGCACCGCATCCTGTCCGACGTCGCCGACCAGGCAGCCGCCGCCAGCCCCGCGCTCCCGGTCGAGGCGATCATCTTCCAGCGCCGACGCCGCCGCGCCGTCACCCGCACCGTCGGCGCCGGGGGCATCGCGGCCGGACTCACCGCCGTCGCCGTGGTCGCCGGGGTGCTGAACGGCCCGGACGACACCCCGGTGCCACCGGCCGTCCCGACCCCGAGCGTCAGCCCCAGCCCCGCGCCGACCATCCCGCCCGTGGCGCCGCCGGTGTGTGGCGGTGGCACCGAGGGGATCCCGGTCGAACTGACCCTCACCGCGGAGCCGGAGCAGACCCTCGGTGCTGCCACGACCGGAACCGTCGAGGCGGCGGCAGGCGTGTTGACCGGACGGTCGGTGTCCCTGGCGCTGCTGGCCGACGGCGTGGTGATCGCGCAGACCGAGGGCTCGGAGGCGGCGGACCCGGCATCAACCGTCGAAGGCGCGGCCGGTGCTGATCCGGCAGCGATCAGCGGGGTGTTGGAGGCGTGCGGCGGGGCGCTGGCTGCCGGGGAGTACCAGTTGGTCGCGGTGGCGGACGGGGCGGCGGGGGCCGTGGTGTCGGCGCCGATGGACGTGACGTTGCGGGAGGTGGAGCAGGAGGTGGTGGTGGACCCGTCGGCGGGGTGGGAGCCGTTGCCGGAGGCGAACGGTTTCAATCTCGGCGAGGAGCCCTTCACCAGCGACGACCCTGGTGCGACACAGCCGCTCCCGGACGGCCGCTACTGGGCTGCGGTCGAGAACATCGATCCCACGACCAGGAGTTTCGATGCCACGATCGAGATCATGCGCCTCGGTGACGATGCCATCGAGTGGGCGAAGGTCAACGAGCCCTATTCCGTGGACGAGGACGGCGACATGACCCCGGCTGTCAATTACTCCCCGACGGCATTCGGCACCCAGCGGATGACCGTCCCGGTCGACGCGCGCATCTACAGCTGGTGCCAGGCATCACCCGAGGGATACATGAGGGAATCGCCTATCGAGTACCTGGTCAGCCCTACTCCGGGCTGCGACTATTCGACCGGGAGCGGTGAGGATTTTGACGGCGGATACTGGTTGGACGTTCGGGGCGGCGAGATTCGCCAGATGGTGAGCATCTTCGCCTCGTAGGAACCTCGGCTCAGTCAGCCGCGTTCCCCCGGGCGGCCATCGCCTCGTCCCGGCTCGCGCGGATCGTGAACACCTGGTCCAGCGAGGTGATCCGGAAGACCTTGAGCAACCGCTCGGCGTCGATGACCAGCTGCAGCTGACCACCCAGGCCTCGGATCCGCTTCAGCACCCCGACCAGGAGTCCGAGCCCGGTGGAGTCCATGAACCGCACCTGGGTGAGGTCGACGACCAGGTCGGTGCGGCCGGACTCGACCAGTGCGATGAGGCGCTCGCGCAGGGCCGGGGCGGTGTAGACGTCCACCTCCCCGGTGACGTCGACGACCGTCCGGCCGTTCTCGCTGGTGTTCGACACGGTGACGTCCACGGCTGCACTCCCTCCCCTGCTGGGAGCATTCAAACAGACGGACGGGGTCGCGGTCTGCGCTGTCGGCGTGCGGGTCCGCGGCGGCGGGTTCGGATCGGCGTGAGCTGCGCGGGACCGCGGTGTCCGTCGGCGGGGAGAGGATGGTGCCGTGGACTCGCTTCTGGACCGACTGCTGGCCGATGGCAGCCGTGACGGTCGGCTCACCCACCTGCGCGAGCTGCCGCAGCGCGAGGGCCGCACGGCACCGTGGCCGCAGTGGGCCGACCCGGCGCTGATCGCGGGCTATCAGCAGCTCGGCGTCCGGGAGCCGTGGCAGCACCAGGCCGATGCCGCCGACTCGGCCTGGTCGGGACGGCACACCGTGCTGTCCACCTCGACCGGCTCCGGGAAGTCGTTGGCGTTCTGGCTGCCCGCGCTGACCTCGGTGCGGGCAGGTCGCCAGGTGTCCGCCGCCGACCGGGGACGGATCGAGACGGTCAGCCGCCGCGGGTCCGTCCTCTACCTGTGCCCGACCAAGGCCCTGGCCGCCGACCAGCTCAGCGCCGTCGACCGGGTGCTGACCGCCGGGGGCATCCGCGACGTCCGGGTCGCCACCTGTGACGGCGACACCGCGCGCGAGGAACGTCGCTGGATCGCCGACCACGGGGACGTGGTGCTGACCAACCCCGACTTCCTGCACTTCGCGCTGCTGCCCCAGCACCGGCGCTGGTCCCGGCTGCTCGGGTCGCTGCGGTACGTGGTGCTGGACGAGTGCCACGCCTTCCGGGGCGTGTTCGGCGCGCATGTCGCGGCGGTGTTGCGCCGGTTGCGCCGGCTCGCCGCGTTGTACGGCGCCGAGCCGACCTTCCTGCTCGCCTCCGCCACCACCGCCGATCCGGCCGCGAGCGCCGGACGGTTGATCGGCGCCGATCCGGAGCAGATCCACTCGGTGCACGAGGACGCCTCCCCGGCCGGTCGCAAGACCATCGCGCTGTGGCAGCCACCCGAGCTGCCGGGCGCCACCGGGCCGTGGTCGGATCTGCTCCCGGAGGAGGACCCGTGGGCGTTGCCGTTGGGCGCGGTGCCGGTGGACGCGGGGGTGCAGGAGGGCACCGACCTCGCAGCGGCCTCGGTGACCGATGCCCGGGGACCGGGCGGCACCGGGACCGGGACCGATGATGCCGTGGCGGGTCCAGCGACGGGTGGACGCCCTGGCTCGGGCCCCGCGCACCCCGGCGAGCGCGACGAATCCGAGGAGCACAGGGAGTCCGAGGAGCACGGCGACGTGCACGGTCGGGTCGGTGCCGCCACCGGCTCGCCCGACCCGGTCGCCGGGGAGGGACACGGACCGGTCGGCACCGGGGAGGACCTGGTCGCCGAGGACACCGAACGCCCGCGCCGCTCCGCCACCGCCGAGACCGCAGAGCTGCTCGCCGACCTGACCGCCGCGGGTGCCCGGTCGCTGGCCTTCACCCGGTCGCGTCGGGCCGCCGAGTCCGTCGCCACCGTCACCCGCGAGCGCCTGCACCCGGCCCATCCCGACCTCGCCGCAGCGGTGGCCGCCTACCGGGGCGGATACCTGCCGGAGGAGCGCCGCGAGCTGGAGGAGGCGATCCGCACCGGGAGGCTGCGGGCGCTGGCCACGACCAACGCCCTCGAACTGGGGGTGGACATCTCCGGGCTGGACGCGGTGGTGATCGCCGGGTGGCCCGGCACGCGGGTGTCGCTGTGGCAGCAGGCGGGCCGGGCCGGACGCGCGGGGGCCGACGGGCTGGTGATCCTGGTGGCCCGCGAGGACCCGCTGGACACCTACGTGGTGCATCACCCGGAGGCGGTGCTGGACGCCCCGGTCGAGGCGACCGTCTTCGACCCGGGCAATCCGTACGTCCTTGCCCCGCACCTGTGCGCCGCCGCCGCCGAGACCCCGCTGCGCGCCGAGGAACTGGACCTGTTCGGGCCGCACACCCGGGATCTGCTGGACGTCTTGGTCGCCCAGGGTGCGCTGCGTCGACGGCCCTCCGGCTGGTACTGGACCCATCCCGAACCGGCGACCCGACTCACCGATCTGCGCGGCACCGGCGGCGATCCGGTGCGGGTGGTGGAGTCGGCGACCGGGCGGCTGCTGGGCACCGTCGACGCCGCCTCCGCCGACTCCACCGTGCACGAGGGCGCGGTGTACGTGCACCAGGGCGCCAGTTACGTGGTGTCCGAGCTGAACCTGGCCGACGGCGTCGCCCTCGCCGAACGCCGCGACGTCGACTACGGCACCTGGTCCCGTTGGCTGACCACGGTGGAGATCCAGGAGACCCTGCAGGAACAGCGATGGGGGCCGATCACCTGGGGCTTCGGCGTGGTCGACGTGACCAGTCAGGTGATGAGCTACCAGCGCAAGCGGATCCCGGACCTGCAGATCCTCGGTTCGCAGACCCTCGACCTGCCAGCCCGCACCCTGCGGACCACCGCGGTCTGGTGGACGGCCCCGGCCTCGGTGTTGGAGCAGGCAGGGGTCACCCAGGAGCTCGCCCCGGGGGCGCTCCACGCGGCGGAACACGCGTCGATCGGCCTCCTCCCGCTGCTCGCCACCTGTGACCGGTGGGACCTGGGCGGGGTGTCCACCGCGATGCATGCCGACACCGAGATGGCGACGGTCTTCGTGCACGATGCCTACCCGGGTGGTGCCGGATTCGCCGAGCGGGGCTTCGACCTCGGCGCGACCTGGCTGCGGGCCACCAGGGACGCCGTGGCCACCTGCCCGTGCCGGACCGGATGCCCGGCCTGCGTACAGTCGCCGAAGTGCGGGAACGGCAACAATCCGCTCGAGAAGGCCGCCGCCGTCCGACTCCTGGACGCGGTGCTCTCCCACACCTGACCGGTTCGACACGACGGACCCCGCTCGACCGCGCATGAACTCCCTCCGGTCGGGATGACCGCCCCACACCTCGTTCACCCCCGCGCACTCGCCGGGCCTGCCCGTGCCGCCGCACCCGCTTCGCCCGGTCCTGTGCGCACCACGACTCGCACCCGCACCTGTTCCCCGCCGACGAGCTCGCATGCGGCCAGCCGGGCACCGTTGCGCCGGACAGTGCTCGCCGCCACCCCGCAGGCATCACCCGAGCCGCGCAGCGCTGTCGCTCCGGCGAGCGCTCCGAGGTCGGCAGCGATCTGCGCTCGGCCCCGCGCCGACTGCGCCTGAGCCAGCAACGCCAACCCGCCGCCGAGGATCAGCACGCCCGCGATGAGGGCGAGTGCCAGCACCGTGCCCGCACCACGGTCGCCGACCAGGCGGGGTGGGACACCGGAGCCGCCCCCGTTCCGAGGCGAGGCGCCCGCGCGACCGCGCCTCACGGTTCCACCCACGCGGTCGCCTCCGCCGCCACCGTGATCGCCCCGACCACCGGCAACGCCGGCCCGACCTCCTGCTGCACGGCGACCCGCACCCACTCCCCCGCGCGATGCACCCCCACCCGGATCCCCGTCCCGCCCACGCGCTGCGCGAGTTCCGCGACCACCGTGTCCGCCTCACCCAGGGCCGCCCCGCGGGCACCGGCACGGGCAGCGTCCGCGCAGCGCATCTGCGTCACCGCACAGGAGGCGATGACCAACAGGACCGCGATCAGCATCGTCACGGCCGGGAGCAGGACCGCGAACTCGGCGGTCACGGTGCCGCTGTCGGCGGGTCGGGCGGTGGGCACCACGGCGTCACACCGTGAGGGCTTCGCGGATCAGGCCGGTGAGCATGCCGCGCACCTCGTCGGAGCTGAGGATCACGATCAGCAACCCGGCGAACCCGACCGCCGCGAGCAGCACCACCGCGTACTCGGCGGTGGCCATCCCGGCGTCCGGCAACCCACGTCGCCACGGTCGGCGCCGCCGTCCGCCCTGGTGACGTGGGCCTGCGCTGCCCGGAGACCGCTCGCCGTCGACTGCGATCCGCTCCCCACGTGCCGGGTGTTCATCTCGGCAGCTCAGCCCGGACTGCTGGTTGGTGATGCTCCGCCGTCGGACGGGCAACGCGAGCACCGGCGCCAGTCCCGCCCGACCAGCCACCCGTTCGAGCGCTGCCCCGCCGGCCACCGGTACCGGACCTGCTCCACCGACCTTCCGTTCCAGGGCCGTCCCGCCGGCCACCGGTGCCGGGCCGTCGATCGCCGCTCCCACCGCCCCCGCGGCATCGGGCGCCAGGCCCGGGCCGTCGCCGACGCCGGTCCGGATGATCGTCGGCCACCACAGTTGTGTCGTCATCTGTGTCCCTCTCCCTGCTCCGGCTCCCTGCCGGGCCCGACCACCCTCGCCACCGCGCACGCCTCGGCACAGGGCCCGATCCGTCGATCTGGGGACGACAGCCGACGCCCCGTCCTGTGGACAGTCGACAGCCCGGTCACCACCCGAGTTCACCAGCCAGGGCGATCACCACCGGCGTCACACCGATCAGCACGAACGACGGCAGGAAGCACAACCCCAGCGGCAGTACGAGGCGCACCGCCAGCCGTGCCGACGCTCGGCGTGCGCGGTGGCGACGCTGCTGCCGTCGTTCGGTCGCGGCGGAACGCAGGCCCGGAGCGGCCGAGACGCCGGTGATCCATGCCGGGGCCAGCACGTCGCGCGCAGGCGACAGCGAGGGCGGCGCCGCGTTCCAGGCCACCGACCACTCGGCGCCGAGCAGGAGGGCGGCGGCCACGCGACGCAGGGCCTCGCCCCCGTCCCCGTCGATTGCGGCACCCACCGTCGTCAGCGCGCGCGGCAGATCGGCACCGGACTCCACGGCGGTCGCCAGCAGGTCGAGCACCAGCGCGGGATCGACCGGCTCGGTGGGCTGCTGTCGGTGGCGGGTAGTCCCGATCCGGGCGTGGGTCGGCCCGAGCAGCTGCGCGGCGGCCAGCACCAACGGCACCACCAGCTCACTCATCGTCGGTCCCCGGCAACCCGGCCGCCCGGGTGCGTGCGAGCAGCCGGCGCATCCAGCAGCGTCCGACCAGCGAGCACACCACCCCGCCCACCAGACACACCGAGCCGATCCCGCCGTCCAGCAGGACCCGCACCGGCGAGGCCCCGACCACGAGGCCGAGCAGCACGCCCCACAGCGGGAGCCAGGTCAGCAGCCGCACGGTCTGCCGCGGCCCGGCGAGGGCGGCCTCGGACTCGGACTCGGCGGTCAGTTCCGCCTCGATCGTGATCGCCGCACGCTCCAGCACCGGAGCCAGCGGTGCCCCCAGTTCCGCCGCGACCCGGCAGGCGGCGATCACCCCGATGGCGTGCCGGGTGACCGCGCCGCGGTGATCGGTCGCGCCCGCCAGCAAGGCTCCGACGGTGGGCACGCCCTGGACGTCCCCGCCGAACCCGGTGACCGACTGCCACACCTCGGCGGCGGAGCCTCCCGCGCGCAGCCCGGCGGTGACGGCCGCCAGCGTCCGCAGCAGCTCAGCGGCGGGTGCACCGGCGTGCGGGGGACGAATCCGCCACCGGCCGGGTGTCGACGGCAGCCGGCGGTGCGCCGTTCCCCCGGCCAGGACGAGCGCCAGCCAGCACGCCAGGGAGGCCGCCACCGCCGAGGCGCTCACCCCGGACTCACCCGGCCCAGTCGATGCGGTCGGCGAGCGCCGCCCACCCCGGGCCGGTCACCGTGCCGCCGGCCTCCGGCGCCGCCACCGCGGTGCGCACGGTCAGCGCGCCACGGTCCGGGTCCCGGTCGACCACCGCGATCTCGGTGACCCGACGACGGCCGCGGTCCCGGCGCAGATGGATCACCGCGTGCAGGGCGCTGACCGCCTGGGCGGCGAGCGCCTCCCGGGACATCCCGGCCAGCGCGCCGAGCGCCTCCAACCGCGCCGGGACGTCCTGGGCGGTGTTGGCGTGCAGCGTGGTGCAACCGCCGTCGTGGCCGGTGTTGAGTGCCCCCAGCACATCGCGCACCTCGGCGCCCCGGCACTCGCCGAGCACCACCCGGTCCGGGCGCATCCGCAGCGACTCCCGGACCAGATCGGCCAGCGACACCTCCCCGGCACCCTCCACATTGGGCCGCCGAACCACCAGCCGGACGACGTGCGGGTGCCGGGGCGTCAGCTCGCCCGCCTCCTCGATGCAGACGATCCGCTCGGCGGGATCGGCCAGGGACAACAACGTGGACAGCAGCGTCGTCTTCCCGGTCCCGGTCGCGCCGGAGACCACCAGGTTCGCCCGGCTCCGGATCAGGGCCGCGAGCACCGCATCCAGACCGGGGGCGAGGGTGCCCGCGGCGACCAGCTCGTCCACGGTGAACGCCCGGTGCCTGACCACCCGCAGCGACAGCAGGGTGCAGCCGTCAGCGACCGGCGGCAGCACCGCGTGCAGCCGGGTGCCGTCCGGCAGCCGGGCATCGACCGTCGGCCGGGCATCGTCGAGTCGTTGCCCGCCGGTCGCCGCCAGCCGGACCGCGAGCATCCGCACCGCCGCCGCGTCGCCGAGGTCGATCGGCACCGGGTGCAGCCGCCCGGCCCGGTCGACCCACACGTCCCGCGGGCCGTTGACCACCACGTCGGTGACCTCCGGGTCGTCCAGCAGCGGCTGCAACGGCCCGGCGCCCAGCAGCTCCGCCCGCAGCGCCCCGGCGACCTGCTCCATCGCCGCACTCCCGACCACCGTGCCGGTGTCCCGCAGCGCCGAGGTGACGCGCTCGGGCGTGACCGGACCCGGTCGCCGCGCCAGGTGCTCCCGCACGGCGGTGACCAGACCCTCGTCGACCGGGTGCCGGCCCGTCATGGCAGCGACCGGATCAGCTGCCGGACGGAGCGCGCCGCCCACGGACCGAGCACCGGCCCGACGCCGGAGTCCACCGAGCGGGCGATCAGGCGGCCACCGGGCAGGTCGGCCAGGAACGGGCGCCCCAGGGCGGTGGCGATCTCGGCGCCGTGCAGTCCACCGGGTGCCGGTCGCCGGGTCACGATCCCCACCCGCAGGTCGTTCGGCAGCCGGGACAGCAGGAGTCGCGCGCCCGCCACCGCCGGGATGTCCCGAGGCACGAGCAGCAGCACCCGATCGCACTGGTCGAGCGCCGGGCGGTTCCCGCCGTCCTGCACCGATTCCCGGTCGAGGTCGATCACCAGGTGCCGATGGCCCCGCCGCAGCGCCAGAAGCACGTCCCGCTCCACCGCCTCGGGGATCCGCGCGGGTCGGTCGTCGTCCAGGGACAGCACGGCGCAGCGCCGCCACCGCCGCAGCGCATGCCCGAGCTGGTCGGGGTCGACCTCCCCCCGCGCCTCACCCAGATCGGGCCACCGCACACCCGTCTCCCCTTCGGTGCCCAGCACCGCATCGAGGGAGGCACCCGAGCCGACCTGCACCAGCACCGTGCGGCCGTCCCGGGCGAGGGAGTGGGCGAGCAGGGCGGCCAGGGTCGAGGACCCCGCGCCGCCACGTGCGCCGAGCACGCCGGTCGTTCCCCCGTCCCGCCGCCCCGATCGCCGTCCGCCACCCGCGCTCACGCCATCGACCGACCCGGTGCCCGTCAGTCCACGAGCCCCGCCCCGACGCTCACCACCCGAGCCCGCGCTCACCACTCCACCACCGCCCTCCCGCCCTCGTGGGCACCACCCCTCCGGCGGACCCGCTCCGGACCAGCCTCCGGAGGTCGACGGCCGCTGTCACCGCCGGACGCCGCACGCTGGGGACCGCCAGGGCCCTCGGCCCCCTGTGGACAGTTCGTCGCCGCGGAACCACCGACCTAGGCTGGATCGGGACGAACAGGAGCCTCCCGATGACCCCCGCGCAGTCCGCCCCGGAACCGCCGCTCGGCCCGCCACGGCACGCCCGTGCGCGGTCGCGGTCCCGCCGACGCGGCACCGCGACGATCACCGCACCGCAGGCTCCCCGGCCCCGGCGCGGCGCCGCCTTCTTCGACCTGGACAAGACGGTGATCGCGACCTCCAGCGCGACCGCCTTCGCCCGCCCGTTCCTGGCCGGGGGCCTGCTCACCCGGCGTGCGGCGCTGCGCTCCGCCTATGCCCAGGTGACCTTCCTGTTGGGCAGCGCGGACCAGGGCCGCACCGAACGGCTCCGGCTCGCCCTCGCCCGGACCGTCACCGGCTGGCGGGTGGCCCGGGTCGAGGAACTGGTCGCCGCCCATGTGGAACGGGCGATCGAGCCGGTGCTGCAGCCGGAGGCCGCGGAGCTGATCGCCGCGCACCACGCCGCGGGTCAGGACGTCGTGATCGTGTCCGCATCGGCCGCGGAACTGGTCCGGCCGATCGCCCGACTGCTCGGGGTGGACCGGGTGATCGCGACCTCGATGGCGATCCGGGACGGGCGCTACACCGGTGAGATCGACTTCTACGCCTACGGCGAGGCGAAGGCCGTGGCCATGCGGGAGCTGGCGGAGCGCGAGGGCTATGACCTGGCGGCGAGTTCGGCGTACACGGACTCCACGACCGACGCACCGATGCTGGCGGCGGTCGGTCACGGGTACGTGGTCAACCCGGACCGGGGACTGCGGCGGTTGGCCGAGCAGCACGGGTGGCATCGACTGTCGTTCCGGGGAGCGCAGGTGGCGGTGCAGGGGCGGCGCCGTGTGCGGTGGGGTGCCGGGGTGATCGGGTCGGCGCTCGTGGGGGCGCTGGTGTGGCGGGTGTCCCGCTCAGCGCGTCGGCCCCGGTGATCCGCGTCCCGGGCCGGGTCGCCACGGCATGAGTCGATCCGTGAGACGCGGATCTCGCAGCCCGGACGCCGCCAGGGGATTCACCTGCGACTTCGTGCCGAGCCCTTCCGCTGCGACGTCGACGGTGCTGTGATCGGCCTCACAACAGAATGGTCTCGGGGGAACCCACGCGCGATCCGTCCACGCATAGGACGCGTCGACCGGGCTGGTCCCGTAGCGACGTCATCACTGCACGCCTGCTAACCCCCGCAGACCAGATGTTCAGCGACGGCGCTCCTCGTGGGCGCCGTCGTCTGTGTCCGGGGCTCCGGCGGCCAGTTCCCCGACCGGCGGCTCACCCAACCGCCCCGCCAGCACGGCGTCCGCGACCTCGCGCCCGACATCGGCCCCCGCCACCACCGACCGCGCGACGAACCCGATCCACGCCCCGACCCCCTGCGCCGTCCCGGTGCCGAACCCGGCCGCCGCCCCGAGGTACGGATTCGGCGACTGCGCCCAGCCGGACTCCGCGACCACCGCGCCGGTCGGGTCCAGGCCACGCGCCCCGATCAGCAGCCGGGCAGCCGTCCGGGCCACCACCCCGTTCCCCGCCACGAAGGGCCGCAGGGTGAGCAGCTCGCCGTGCAGCACCGCCGCGGCGACCAGCGCCGGGACCCGGGTGGCGTCGAGCGTCCTGCTCAGCAACGTCATCCGACCGGCCAGCACCGCACCCACCGGGGCCGGTCCCAGCCCGGTCAGGTCCCGGGGTTGGTCGTCGGCACGCAGCCGACCCAGCTCCTCGGGCGACAGCAGGTCCCGCATCGCGGCGGTGTGCAGCCGGGCCAGCAGCTCGCCCCAGGGCGGCAGCGGCGGACCGCTCCGCGCCCCCAGGTCCGGACGCCAGCGCGCCGCCAGGGTGGTCGCCCGCAGCGCACCGGCCACCACGCGCAGTTCGGAGTCGTCGGCCGCCGCACCCACCGCCAGCCGTCGCACCGCCGTCAGGGGCACCCGGGCACCGTCGACGGCGGCACTGCCCCGCACCGCACGCAGGTCGGCCTCGGCTCGCACCTCACGCCATCGCCGCCGGAACCCTTCGTGCCACCGCAGGTCCTCACAGGCTGCCCGGGCACCGTCCACGGCCTCCGCCACCCCGTCCAGCCCCAGCAGTCCCGCCAACGGGTCGTCGGCGGCAGCAGCGAGCGGGCCGCGCCGACCCTGCGGCGCCGGGAGAGATGTCACCTGGTCAGGGTATGGGGATGCGGCGGACGTGATGCAGGACACAATGGGGGCCATGTCGACGCCGACCGTGTCCTCGTCCATCACCGCCCGCCTGCAGATCGAGGCCCGACCCACGGCGGTGAGCGAACTCACCGGGGCGATCGAGAGACGCGGCGGGATCGTCACCGCGCTGGACGTCACCGCCTCCGGCCAGCAGCGCCTCACCGTGGACGTCACCTGCGCCACCAGTGGACAGGAGCACGCGGCGCAGATCGTGGACGCGATCCGGGCGCTGCCGGGGGTCGACATCGAGCGGGTGTCCGACCGCACCTTCCTGATGCACCTGGGCGGCAAGCTGTCGATCGAGCCCAAGGTTCCGCTGCGCAACCGCGACGACCTGTCGATGGCCTACACCCCCGGGGTCGCCCGGGTCTGCGAGGCCATCGCCGCCCGGCCCGACGACGCCCGGCGGCTGACGATCAAGCGCAACACCATCGCCGTGGTCACCGACGGCAGCGCCGTGCTCGGGCTGGGGGACATCGGCCCGTTGGCCTCCCTGCCGGTGATGGAGGGCAAGGCGGCGCTGTTCAAGCGGTTCGCCGGGATCGACGCCTTCCCGCTCGCCCTCGACACCCAGGACGTCGACGAGATCGTGGAGACGGTGGTCCGGGTCGCGCCGGTGTTCGCCGGGATCAACCTGGAGGACATCTCGGCCCCGCGCTGCTTCGAGGTGGAGCGTCGCCTGCGCGAGCGCCTGGACATCCCGGTGTTCCACGACGACCAGCACGGCACCGCGATCGTCGTCACCGCCGCACTGACCAACGCCCTGCGGGTGGTCGGCAAGCGGATCGAGGACGTGCGGATCGTGCTCTCGGGTGCCGGTGCCGCCGGGACCGCGGTGCTCAAGCTGCTGCTCGCCGACGGCGCCCGGGACGTGGTGGTCGCCGACATCGACGGCATCGTGCACCCGGACCGCGACCTGGCGTCCCCCGAGCTGCGCTGGATCGCCGAGCAGACCAACCCGCGGCGGCTGTCCGGGTCGCTGCGCGGGGCCGTCGCCGGGGCGGACGTGTTCATCGGGGTGAGCGCCCCGGACATCCTCACCGGCGACGACCTGGCCACCATGAACCAGGACGCGATCGTCTTCGCGCTGGCCAACCCGCGCCCCGAGGTCGATCCGACCGTGGCGGCCCAGCACGCGGCGGTGGTCGGCACCGGCCGTTCCGACGTGGCGAACCAGATCAACAACGTGCTCGCCTTCCCGGGTGTCTTCCGCGGGCTGCTGGACGCGCAGTCGCACACCATCACCGACGACATGCTGCTCGCCGCCGCCCGCGCCCTGGCCTCGGTGGTCACCCCGGAGGAGCTCAACCCGGCGTACATCATCCCCAGCGTGTTCCACCCGGACGTCGCGGGCATCGTCGCGGCAGCGGTCACCGAGGTCGCCTCCGCCGGGAGCGAGCCGCGCGCCGACACCGGGGCGATCGCGGTGCTGCCCGGGTACTGAGTCGCTCTGTCCGCGCTGCGACCTCGGCGGTACCACTCCGTACCCTGGACCCCGTGCCCCGCCTGCTCTGCCACCACTACGACGCCCACCGGTGCCGGAGCTGCACGCTGATCGAGCTGGACTACGCCGTACAGGTCGCCGACAAGCAGCAGCGCTGCCACGACCTGATCGCCGCCCCCGGCCTGGAGTGGCTGGACCCGGTGCTGAGCGCCCCGAGCGGCTTCCGCAACAAGGCGAAGCTGGTGGTCGCGGGCACGGTCGACGCTCCGACGCTGGGCATCCTGGATCCGGCGGGCGGCGGCGTGGACCTGCGGGACTGTCCGCTGTATCCGCCGCAGTTGCAGGCGGCCTTCGACCCGTTGGCCCGGTTCGTCACGCTGGCCCGGTTGGTGCCCTACGACGTGCCGAACCGCCGCGGTGAGCTGAAGAACATCCTGGTGACGCAGTCGCCGGACGGTGAGCTGATGGTGCGGTTCGTGCTGCGCAGCACCGAGGCGCTGGCCCGGATCCGCAAGCACCTGCCGACGCTGCGGGCCGAGCTTCCGGGGCTGCGGGTGGCGACGGTGAACGTGCTGCCGGAGCACAAGGCGGTGCTGGAGGGTGAGCGGGAGATCGTGCTCACCGAGGACGACACCCTGCGGATGCGGGTGAACGGCCTGGACCTGCACCTGCGGCCGCAGAGCTTCTTCCAGACCAACACCGAGGTGGCGGCCGCGCTGTACCGGACCGGCCGGGACTGGGTGGCGGAGGTCGGGCCGCGCACGGTCTGGGACCTGTACTGCGGGGTCGGTGGCTTCGCCGTGCACGTCGCGGCACCGGACCGGCAGGTCACCGGGATCGAGTGGAGTGCGGAGGCGATCGCCTCGGCGGAGCAGACGGTGGCCGAGTCGGGGCTGCCGGGCCTGCGGTTCGCCGCCGGGGATGCGACGGAGTTCGCGCGGTCCGCCGCCGAGCCGCCGGAGCTGGTGATCGTGAACCCGCCGCGTCGGGGCATCGGGGTGCCGCTGGCCGGGTGGCTGGAGGCGTCCGGGGTGCGGGACGTGCTGTATTCGTCCTGCAACGCCGTGTCGTTGGCCCGGGACCTGGCGGCGATGCCCTCGCTGCGTCCGGTGCGCGCCCGGCTGCTGGACATGTTCCCGCAGACCGGTCACTACGAGGTCGCCGTCCTGCTGCGCCGGGATTGAGGGGCTTTTCGTCCCAGGTCTGCGCGCACGCGGTCCGGGACCATGAACGGGTGCTGACCGTCACCGAGGACCTCGACTACCAGACCAGCGCCGCGCGGACCAAGACCGACCTGGCGCGCCGGCCGTGGGTGTACCTGGTGAACACCATGCTCGCCGGGGCGTACATCGGCATCGGCGTGGTCATCATGGTGACCGCCGGTGGGCCGTTGAAGGACGCCGGGTCGGGTCTGGCACCGCTGGTGCAGGGCATGGTCTTCGGGGTGGCGCTGACCATCGTGGTGGTGGCCGGTGGCGAGCTGGCGACCAGCGCGATGATGGTCTTCACCCAGGGGGTGCTGCGCCGGTCCATCAGCCTCGCCCGCGCCGCGTGGACCCTGTTGGCGTGCCTGGCCGGGAACCTGCTCGGCGCGATCGTCTTCGCGGCGATCGTGCACTTCTCGAACACCCTGAACGCCGACACCGCCGCCGGTCGCGCCATCGCCGGGATGATCGAGCACAAGGCCGGCGAGACCAACGTGCAGCTGTTCTTCAGCGGTGTGCTCTGCAACCTGATGGTTTGCCTGGCGATCTGGTGTGCCGGCCGGTTGCAGAACGAGGTCGCCAAGATCGTGGTGATCTTCGCCTGCGTGATGGTCTTCATCACCTCCGGCTTCGATCACGTCGTCGCCAACATGACCACCTTCAGCTTCGGGCTGTTCGACGGGGTGCCGGGGGCGACCGTCGGCGAGTTCGCCCGCAACGTGCTGTTCGTCGGCCTGGGCAACCTGGTCGGTGGCGGGCTGCTGGTCGGGGCCGCGAACGTGGTCGCCGCGTCGCCCGCGCCGGCCCCCGCGGTCCCGCAGCCCCGCGTCCCGGAGACCGTCGACGCCTGAGCCGGTCCCGACAGCCACGGGTGCCGCACCGACCCCGTCCGACCCGATCCGGGCGTGCCGCCGCGCGCTCCGGGGCCCGCCCGCCTACCGTCGTGGGGAACGCAGACCCCTGATCAGGCAGTGACGGGTCGAGATCAGCCCCGGGGACGTCCGGTGGCGACCGCGAGGAGTCCGAGATGAGCACCACCCCGACCCCGAAGGACGAGACCCGTCCCGGCACCACCCCCGACCCGGAGTCGCCGGTGACCCCGGACACCACCGCCGACCAGGACACGTCCGCGCACCCCGGGTCGGCCACCGACAAGCCCGCCGACCCGCGGCCCGACGAGGCGCAGCCCGGACAGAAGCAGCCCGACGAGGCGCCGACCACCACCCCCGGCCGGGGCGCCCACCTCCAGGCGCGGCCGACCCCGGTGCCGCCGGAGCCGTCGCCGGAGGACGACTACCCGCACGTGTCCGCCGCCGGGGACCCGGTCCGTCCCGACACCGCGCCGACCACCACGTTGCCGCCCCTGGACGCCCCGCTGCACGCACCGCTGGACGACCTGCCGCCGGTCCCGCCCGCCGAGCCGGGTCCGCGCGAGTCCGCCGCCGTGCGCCGCACCAGCTTCCGTTCGGACTACGACAGCCCGCTGACCGCGCCCACCGGCTACGGGACCACCCCGCCGCCCGCCGTCCCGTACCCCGATCTGCCCGGCACCGGCCCCTCGGACGACCAGGTGCCGCTCGGTGATGCGACGGCCGAGGTGCCGGAGCACACCGTCCTCGTCCCGCCGGGCCAGGCCACCGAGCAGCCGCCGGTCGAACGCCCGGTCGCCGAGTCGGTGCCGGTCGAGGCCCCGCGACGCGGGGGTGTCGGCCGGTTGCTGCTCGGACTGCTGGTCGGCCTGGTCGTCGGCGCGGTCGGGGTCTGGCTCGTGCTGTTCGGCCAGTCCCGGATCCTCGGCGTGCAGGCGCCGGGCTGGGACGCCTCCTACGACCCGCTGGGTGTGGTGCTGGTGACCCTCGGGGTGCTGGTCCTGGCGGCGCTGATCGCCGCCGGGCTGTGGTCGGCCGCCGCGCCGGTGACCGCCGGGCTGCTGAGCACCGTGATCGGCGTGGTGTATCTCTACGTGCCCGCGACCACCCATGCCGACACGGTGTCCTGGCTCGCCACCGACGGCACCCGGGGTTCGGTGGAGCGCACGGTGGTGGTGGCCACCTCGGGCACCCTGTTCGTGGTCGGTGCGCTGCTGCTGGCGACCGGGATCGTGTGCGCTGTGCTGCATCGTCATCGATTCGCCCGTGCGGTGCCCAATAGGACCTAGGTCCCAGTAAGGTGCTGAACGGCGGTCGATGACGACCGTCGCGCTGCCGCACGCTGGGAGGACACCGTGGTCCTGCACAACACCGACGACACCACCGGCCAGCCGACCCCTGCCCGCCCGGGGCTGGAGAACCTGCTCGCCGAGGACCGTCGTTTCGCCCCCGACCCGGAGTTCGCCGCCCAGGCGAACGCCCACGCCGAGGTCTACGCCTGGGCCAATGCCGACCGGCTCGACTTCTGGGCCGACCAGGCACGGAGCCTGCTCGACTGGGCGACACCGTTCTCCCAGACCCTCGACTGGTCGCAGGCGCCGGTCGCCCGCTGGTTCGCCGACGGCACCCTCAACGCCGCCTACAACGCCCTGGACCGGCACGTCGCCGCGGGCCACGGGGACCGGGTGGCGCTGCACTTCGAGGGCGAGCCCGGCGACACCCGCACCCTGACCTACGCCGACCTGCTGCGCGAGGTGTGCAAGACGGCCAACGCGCTGACCGATCTGGGGGTGCGCACCGGTGACCGGGTGGCGATCTACCTGCCGCTGATCCCGGAGGCGGTGATCGCGATGCTCGCCTGCGCCCGGATCGGCGCCCCGCACTCGGTGGTCTTCGGCGGCTTCTCCGCCCAGGCCCTGCACTCCCGGATCGTGGACGCGGACGCCAAGCTGGTGATCACCGCGGACGGCGGCTACCGGCGCGGCAACCCGAGCGCGCTGAAGTCGACGGTGGACGAGGCGCTGGCGGAGGGCAGCGGGGAGATCGTCCGCACCGTCCTGGTGGTCCGCCGCACCGGGCAGGAGGTCGACTGGACCGACGGCCGGGACCTGTGGTGGCGCGACGTGGTGGACGGCGCGAGCGCGGAGCACGAGGCGGTGCCGGTCGAGGCGGAGCACCCGCTGTTCATCCTCTACACCTCCGGCACCACCGGGAAGCCGAAGGGCATCTTCCACACCACCGGCGGCTACCTCACCCAGGCCGCCTGGACCCACCGCAACGTCTTCGACCTCAAGCCGGAGACCGACGTCTACTGGTGCACCGCCGACGTCGGCTGGATCACCGGGCACACCTACGTGGTCTACGGCCCGCTGGTGAACGGCGCGACCCAGGTGATCTACGAGGGCACCCCGGATACCCCGGACAAGGGCCGCTGGTGGGACATCGTGCAGAAGTACCGGGTGTCAATCCTCTATACCGCGCCGACCGCGATCCGTACCTGCATGAAGTGGGGCGAGGACATCCCGGCCGCCCGCGACCTGTCCAGCCTGCGGGTGCTCGGGTCGGTCGGCGAACCGATCAACCCCGAGGCCTGGACCTGGTACCGCCGGGTGATCGGCGCCGATCGCACCCCGGTGGTGGACACCTGGTGGCAGACCGAGACCGGCGCGATCATGATCAGCCCGCTGCCCGGGGTCACCGCCACCAAGCCCGGCTCCGCCCAGGTCCCGTTGCCCGGCATCGCCGCCACCGTGATCGACGACGACGCCCAGGAGGTGCCGAACGGCGCCGGTGGCTACCTGGTGCTGACCGAACCCTGGCCGGCCATGCTCCGCGGCATCTGGGGCGACCAGCAGCGCTTCGAGGACACCTACTGGTCCCGGTTCCCGGGGATCTACTTCGCCGGGGACGGGGCCAAGAAGGACGAGGACGGTGACATCTGGCTGCTCGGCCGGGTGGACGACGTGATGAACGTGTCCGGTCACCGGCTGTCCACCACCGAGATCGAATCCGCCCTGGTCGCGCATCCGGCGGTCGCGGAGGCGGCGGTGGTCGGAGCCGCCGACGACACCACCGGTCAGGCCGTGGTCGCCTTCGTGATCCTGCGCGGTGACGCCCGGACCGACCCGGAGACCGTCGGCGAGGAACTGCGCGCCCATGTCGCCAAGCTGATCGGACCGATCGCCAAGCCCCGCACCGTCCTGGTGGTGCCGGAGCTGCCGAAGACCCGATCCGGCAAGATCATGCGCCGTCTGCTGCGCGATGTCGCCGAGCACCGGCAGGTCGGGGACGCCACCACCCTGGCCGATGCCTCGGTGATGGACCTGATCCAGCAGGGGCTGGCCCGTCCCGCCGACTGAACACCCTGCGCGCGGTCCGGAGCAGTGCCTAGACTGCTCCGGACCGCAGCGAGGATCAGGGGGGCGAGATGACCGGGGTGGACCTCACCACGCGTCGTGCCGTCGACCTGCGCCGCGTGGCCAGCGCGCTGTGTCGTTGAGCGTTCTTCCAGCTCCGACATCAGCTCACCGCACCACGCTTGAAAGGTCCTCATGTCCTCGCGCCTGCGCTCCGTGCTCGGCAACTTCGGCTTCCAGATCATCGCCGCCCTGGTCCTGGGCGTCGCCCTCGGCTGGGTGGCCCTGGCGATCGGCCCCGCCGCCGACGACTCGCCGAACTGGCTCGCCACCACCCTGGACACCATCGGGTCGTCCTTCGTCACCCTGCTGCGGGCCATCGTCCCGCCGCTGATCTTCACCGCGATCGTCGCCTCGGTCGCCAACCTGCGGAACGTCACCAACGGCGCCCGCCTCGCCGCCCGCACCCTGGGCTGGTTCGCGGTCACCGCGCTGGTCTCGGTGGTGATCGGCATCGGTCTCGGCCTGATCCTGCAACCGGGTCGGCACACCACGCTGTCGGCCGACCAGGGCTACGAGGCGGGCCGCACCGGGTCCTGGCTGGACTTCCTGGACGGTCTGATCCCCGGTAACCCGCTCGGCCTGACCGCGAACACCAGCGCGGCCGACGACGGCAGCCTGAGCACCTCGCTGAGCTTCAACGTGCTGCAGATCGTGATCATCGCGATCGTGATCGGCATCGCCGTGCTGCGCACCGGCGCCAAGGCCGAGCCGTTCCTGTCCTTCGTGCAGAGCGCCCTCACCGTGATCCAGCGGGTGCTGTGGTGGATCATCCGGCTGGCCCCGCTGGGCACCCTGGGCCTGGTCGGGCACGCGGTCGAGTCCTACGGCTGGGAGTCGCTGGCCTCGCTGGGCCGGTTCGCCATCGCGGTGTACATCGGCCTCGCCCTGGTGCTGTTCGTGGTCTACCCGGTCATCCTGCGGACGAACGGCCTGAGCATCACGCGCTGGTTCCGTGGCGCCTGGCCCGCGATCCAGCTCGCCTTCGTGTCCCGGTCGTCGATCGGCACCCTGCCGGTCACCCAGCGGGTCACCGAGCGCAACCTGGGCGTGCCGTCGGAGTACGCCTCCTTCGCGGTGCCGCTGGCCGCGACCACCAAGATGGACGGCTGCGCCTCGATCTACCCGGCGATCTCGGCGATCTTCGTGGCGCAGATCTTCGGCATCGACCTGTCGTTCTGGGACTACGTGCTGATCGCCTTCGTCTCCGTGGTCGGCTCGGCCGCCACCGCCGGGCTGACCGGCGCGATCGTGATGCTCACCCTGACCCTGTCCACCCTGGGGCTGCCGCTGGCGGGCGTCGGGCTGCTGCTGGCCATCGACCCGATCCTGGACATGGGCCGCACCGCGGTGAACGTCGCCGGGCAGACCCTGGTACCGACCATCGTCGCCAAGCGGGAGGGCATCCTCGACCGCGCCCAGTACGACCGCGCCCAGGCCGAGGACCTGTTCACCGAGGAGGACGCGGCGCCGGTCGCCCCCGAGCCGGTCGGCGCCCACTGACGTACTTCCGGTCGCTGGCCACTACCCTGGACCGGCCAGCGACCGGAAGGACCGCCGACGTCATGACCACCCCGGACCAGCACTTCCGGCTCGCTCTCACCCCCGGGATGCAGCCCACCTCGTGGACTCGTACCTGGGCCGAGCGGCTGCCCGACCACCCGCTCACCCTGCTCCAGCTCACCGACGCCGAGGCGGGTCCGGCACTGGTCGCCGGCGAGGCCGACGCCGCCCTGCTCCGGCTCCCGGTGGACCGGGACACCCTGCATGCCATCCCGCTGTTCACCGAGGTCACGGTGGTCGTCCTGCCCAAGGACCACCTGCTCACCGCCCTGGACCAGCTCACCGCCGAGGACCTGGCCGAGGAGACCCTGATCACCCCGGCCGACGACGTGATCCGCTGGACCACCCCGCCCGGCGAACCCTCCCTGCTGCCCACCCCGGACACCACCGCCGACGCCGTCGAGCTGGTCGCCTCCGGGGTCGGCCTGCTGATCGTCCCGATGTCGTTGGCCCGGCTGCACCACCGCAAGGACCTCACCTACCGGCCGATCACCGAGGCGCCGACCAGCCAGGCCGCCCTCGCCTGGGCCCGCGCACGGGAGGACGACCCGCTGATCGAGGAACTGATCGGCATCATCCGTGGCCGCACCGCCAACAGCTCGCGCGGACGCACCACCGCCCCGGCGGAACCGGAGCGCACCAGGAAGCCGAGTGCGGGCGCACCCGCGAGGTCCGGGACCGGGAAGCCCGGTCGGGCCGCGAAGCCCGGGCAGTCGTCCCGTCGGCAGCCGGGGCGCCCGGGTGGGGGGAAGCGCCGCGGCCGCTGACGGCGCCCGCAGTGGTGAAGGTCACAGAGGTCTGGAACGGTGGGTGAGACCGACCCAACCGGACCTTGGAGGACAGATGAAGCTCCGTCAGCGCGTCACGACCGCAGCCGCAGCCCTCATGCTCACCGCCGGCCTCGGCCTGGCCGCCCCTGCCGCCGCGTCGGCCGCCGACCCCCAACTGCACGTGTCGAACGGGCACCCGTCGCAGGCGGTCTGCGAACTGTCGCGGTCGATGTTCCTCGGCGTCCTGGCCGGCCGCGGTGGCACCGTCCACGGTGGCCAGGACTGTGTGCGCTACGCGAACGGCACGTGGGGCTACACGGTGCTGTACAAGGGCTGATCCACCGGCGGGTGCGGACATGGCCGTCCGCACCCACCGCCGCGCCGGGTCGACTTGGCCGGGCGGGGCGGGCAGGAGCAGAGTCGTGCCATGCATCAGCGTCGCCCTGGCTCGCACATCACCGTCCTCACCGGTGCCGGGATCTCCACCGGCTCCGGCATCCCGGACTTCCGAGGTCCGGAGGGCACCTGGACTCGGCACCCGGACCAGGCCGAGCTGCTGGAGATCGACCGGCTGGTGAACGACCCGGCGGTGCGGCGGGCCGGGTGGGCGATGTGGCGCGATCACCCCGCGTGGACCGCCACCCCCTCGGCAGCGCACCGCGCGCTGGTCGAGCTGGAGCGCGCCGAGCTGCTGGAGGCGGTGCTCACCCAGAACTTCGACGGCCTGCACCAGGCGGCCGGGCACGACTCCCCCGTGATCGAGCTGCACGGCGGACTGCGCACCACCAGCTGCCTGCGCTGCGGCGCTCGTCAGGCGACGTCGGCGGTGCTGGCGCGACTCGACCGGAACGGCGACCCCGACTGCCTGGAGTGCGGCGGCATCCTGAAGCCGGATGTCGTGTACTTCGGCGAGCGGCTGCCGGAGGACGCCCTGGGCCGGGCGATCGCCGCCGCGCAGGACGCGGACGTCTTCGTGGCGATCGGCAGCACGCTGACCGTGCAGCCGGTGGCGAGCCTGACCGGGATCGCGGCGGAGTCCGGTGCGGAGGTCATCATCGTGAACGCGGAGCCGACGCCCTACGACCACCACGCCAGCCGGGTGATCCGGACACCGATCGAGGACGCGGTGCCTGACCTGGTCGCGGAGCTGATCGAGCGCGGCTGATCCGCGCCGCCACCCCGGCGCGGGCGCCCGGGGCCGTGGTTCCACCGACGTGGACCACCGGGAGCACGGGACCGCGCCGTCGGACCTCCGACCGGGCGTCGACGCTGGCCAGGACGGCTCGGACAGTCCGGGCCCCCTCGATGCCGGAGGTCCGTCCCCATGCCGCATGCCCGTCGACAGGTCCAGGAGGAGGCGCGCCGCGCGGTGGTCTACGGCGAACTGCTGGCGGCGCTGTTCAGCAGTCCGATGAACCGTGCCCAACTCGAGACCTGGGTCCACGAGCATGACGCGGCCCTGGTGCTGGCCGATGCCGTCTGGCGGGGCTCGGTCCGGCTCACCCACTCCGGGGGCGCGGCGCTGAACGGCCGCAAGCATCGCGATGCGGTGTCCGCGATGTTGCACGACCTCCTGACCCCGTGAACGACGAGGGCGACGGACCCGCCGTCAGCGGATCCGTCGCCCTCGTCGGTCGGCTCAGAACAGGCCGGTGGTCAGCGTGCTCGGGTCCGGAGCGGTGATCTCCACCGGCTCGCCGAAGTTCGAGTAGGTGATCGACGCGTCCACGCCCTGCACGGCGTAGGCCATCCGCACCGTGCGGTCCGCCTCGTCCAGCCAGTAGTCGTAGCCGAAGGAGTCACCCATCGCGGCGGCCGCGGCCGGGTCGACGTTGGTGAGCTTGGTCGGGTCGACGGTGACCAGGTAGTGCGTGGTCGGGATCCCCTCGATCTCCTCCTCGCCCTGCGGCTCCACCGACACGATGGCGCCCTTGAGGCTCTCGATCTGGGCGCGGGCGTCGGTCTGGGCCATCAGCTCGTCCACCGAGTCGGCGCCCATCTCCTGCGGCGACATCTCCTGGTACTGGCCGCCGGTGCCCATGTAGACCTTGCCGTCGATCATGATCATGTCGAAGGTCATGCCGAGCATGTCGTAGTCGACCGTCATGTCCATCGTGGACTTGGTCATCCGGACCTGGCCGGTCATGGTGACGGTCTGCCCCTCGGCCGCCATCTCCATGCCCATCGACATGGTCTCCGCCTTGACCAGCGCCGCGACGGTGCGCTGAGCGAAGTTCTCCGGGGTCAGGCCGGTGGTCTCCTCCTCGACGACCGCGGTCGGTGCGTCGGCGGCGGCGGTGGTGCGCGAGTCCGCGGCCGGGGCCGAATCGTCGCCGGAACAGGCGGTGAGCGCGAGCGCAGTGACGGCGCCCAGGGCGACGGCGGTGAGGCCGCGGTGGAGTCGCATGAAGATCCCCTGTGGTGATCGGAGCCGACCGATCGGTCGGCGGTGGCTTGAGAGGATGTCGGCATGTCGACACCCGCTCCGGTCATCGTGCCGCCCACTCTGCCCGACATCGACCGGATTCGGCTCATCGCGACCGATATGGACGGGTCCTTGCTGGACGACGCGGGACGCATGCCGGACGGCATCTGGGGGCTGCTGACCGAGCTGGACCGGCGGGGCATCGCCTTCTGCCCGGCCAGCGGGCGGCAGTTCGCGAACATCCGCGCTCAGCTGGGTGAACGGGCCGACGACTACGTGTGCATCGCGGAGAACGGCGCCTACGTCGGACGGGGCGACCAGGTGCTGTCCACCACCGCCCTGCCGGAGGGCATCGTGCCGCGCGCCGTCGCCCACACCCGGGAGCTGGCGGCCGCAGGTCTACCCGTTGGGGTGGTGGTGTCGGGCACCCGTTCGGCCTATGTCGAGCACTTCGAGGGCGAGTTCGCCACGCAGGTCCGCAAGCACTACACCGTGGTCACCCAGGTGCCGGACCTGACCGCGATCGACGACGTGCCGCTCAAGGTCGCCGTGCACGACGCCGGGTCGGTGGAGCACCGGACCGCCCCGGTGTTCGCCGATCTGGACGGGCCCGTGCGGGTGCTGGTCTCCGGTCATCACTGGCTGGATCTGATGAGCCCGGAGGCCGACAAGGGGGTGGCGCTGCGGCGGGTGCAGCGCGATCTGGGCATCGGACCGGAGCACACGATGGCCTTCGGCGACTACCGGAACGACCTCGGGATGCTGGCCGCGGCCCGGTGGTCCTGCGCGATGGACAACGCCCACCCCGATGTCCGCGCGGCGGCCGCCTACGTGGTGCCGTCGAACCAGCGCGGCGGCGTGGTCAGCACCATCGCCGCCGTCCTGGGCATCACGCTCTGACCCGTCGCGAGGCCCGGAG
Source organism: Cellulomonas taurus (assembly GCF_012931845.1). Taxonomy (NCBI): domain Bacteria; kingdom Bacillati; phylum Actinomycetota; class Actinomycetes; order Micrococcales; family Cellulomonadaceae; genus Cellulomonas; species Cellulomonas taurus. The sequence continues at coordinate 287,457 of NZ_CP051884.1, read as the reverse complement.
GTCGGCGGAACCTCCGGGCCTCGCGGTCAGGGATGTCGGTTCACGAGTCCACGGACCGACGACGGCGCAGCATCGCCGCACCACCGGCCAGCACCGCACCGGCAGCCGCCAGACCACCGGCGGCCCACAGCGCGGCGGAGGAGTCCGAGCCGGTGGTGGCCAGCCGGTCGGCCAGCGCGGCGGAACGCACCGTCGACACCGCCGGGTCGGTCTTCACCTGCTGGGTGGTGTCGGTGGCGGTGACGGTGTTGTCCACCGGCGTGACCGGCTCCGCGACCCGCTCCAGCACGTGCAGGATGTACGAGCCGGCCGGCTGACCCGCCGCGTCGCTCAGGTACAGCAGGTAGTCGCCCGGGGTCATGGTCGGCGGCACCGAGTAGGTCACCGACAGCGAACCGTCCGCGGCGGCGACGGCGGTCACGGTGTCCACCGCGACGTCGTTCTCGTCGTAGACCGTCACCGTCAGGACCTCGCCCGGGGTGTAGGTCCCGGCCGGCGCCACCACGGTGACCTGCTCCCCCTGGTACCGGGTGCCCTCGTTCACCCCGGTGGACGCCGTGTCCTCGCGCACCAGGTCGACGGTCTCCGCCTGGGTGAGCACCCTGAGCTCGACGTAGTAGCTCGCCGCCGCCGTCACCGCGGGCGCCTCCGGGTTCGCGTACTGGACGTTCAGCACCAGGTAGTTCGTCCCCTCGACGATCCCGGTCACCGGGACGGTGCCGTCGGTGGCGGGCTGGACGGCGGTCGGGGTGCCGCCGTTGACGCTGAGGGTGAAGGCGCTGTCCGCGACCAGCCCGGCGTAGCTCAGGGTGTCGCTGCCGGTGCCGACCACATCGTGCACGGTGAGCGTGGCGGCGTAGGCCCCCCGCGTATTCCACGGCTGCTGCACCGGCGACACGGTGGCGTCGACGGCGAGGCTGGTGATCAGCACGCCCTCCGGGATCGCGGCGGCGCGCGGTGTCGTGGTCCCGGTCGGTGCGGTGGCCCCGGTCGGGACGGTCGCCTCGGCGGCCGGGTCCTCGGTGCTGGTGACGTCACCGGTGCTCGGGTCGGCCGGGGCGTCATCGGCGGTGGCCTCGCCAGCCGGTTCGGTGACCTCCGTGGGGTCGTCCGACGCGGAGCCGGCGTCGTCGCTCTCGGTGGCCGGCGCGGCCTCGGACTCGACCGGGGCCGTCTCGGACGCGGTGACCTCCGATGCACCGGCCTCGTCCGACGCGGTCACGGCGACCGTCGGGTCCGGCTCGACGGCCGCGGCGCTCGCCACACCGGCTCCGAGCGGCGTGACCAGCATCGTGGCGATCAGCGCGCTACCGAGGCGCAGGCGGTGCAGGGTCTGGATCTTCATCAATGTGCCTTCCGACGTCCGAGGGAGTGCGGACGCGGGGTGCGCCAGCCACTGCCCCTATGGCTGGAGTCCGAGGGCGGTGGGCGGGCACCGGCCCTCGGACCCTTCGAACGTTGCCACCGGGGAGTGGCCGTTCCCGGCCGAAATAGGTGGTGGCGGTGTCCGATTTGAGGGTCAGTGGCCGGTTTTGCTAGGTGGTGCCGGGGAAGCTGAGTGGTCGACCCTCACCAGGCGTGCAGGTCGGGCCCCTCCCCCGGGAAGCGCTCGAAGACGGCGCGCTCGGTGTCGCTGAACGCCCGAGGGGCCAGGGTCAGCCGGTCCAGCTGCACCATCCGGGACCGGGCACGCAGGTAGACGGTGCGGTCCGGGTCGGACGGCTCGTCCACGATCTCGTAGGCGAAGTCCACCGACGACGTGCCGATCCGCGGCACCCAGACCTCCACCGCCACCGGCTCCGGCCGGAACGCGAGGGGCGCCAGGTAGTCGATCTCGTGTTTGACCACGACCAGCATCGAATCGGTCGGGCGACCCGCCGGGTCCACCCCCATGCTCGGGAACAGCGCGAAGCGCGCGTCGTCCAGGAAGCGCAGGTAGGCGGCGTTGTTCACATGGGCGAACAGATCGACATCGGACCAGCGGACCTGCATGGTCACGCGGCCGCGGCGGGGCTGAGTCACCGGACCAGGGTAGGCCGGGCGCACCTACCCGTCCGCCGCCGCCCGCAGCGCGGCGACGTCGATCTTGCCCATCGTCATCATCGCGGCGGCGGCGCGGGACGCCCGTTCCGGGTCCGGATCGGCCATCAGCTGGTGCAACTCGCGCGGGATGATCTGCCAGGACAGTCCGAACCGGTCCCGCAACCAACCGCACCGGCTCGGCTCGCCCCCGTCGGCGGTCAGAGCGTCCCAGAGCCGGTCGACCTCCTCCTGGCCGTCCACCTCGACCGACAGCGAGAACGCCTCGTCCAGGGTGAAGGCGGGGCCGCCGTTCATCGCGATGATCCGCTGCCCGTCCAGCTCGAAGTCCACGGTGAGCACCCCGTCGTCGTCACCGGGGATCGCACTGTTCGTCATCACCGTGTGCCGGATGCGGGACTGGGGGAACAGCGTGACGTAGAACGCCGCGGCGTCCTCGGCGTGGGCGTGGAACCACAGGAACGGTGTGACGGACATGGGCGCTCCCCGGGCGGCGACATCGACGCCGACGAGTGTCCGCCATCCGGCCGACGCCCGCACGACGACACCCACCCCGACCACGGCTGCGGGGACCGCGGGGCGTCCGCCCACGTGCCACACGACGACGCCGCCCGCCCCCGGAACCGGGAACGGGCGGCGTCGGCCGTCGTGCGGGCGATGACCCGGCGATCAGGCGGCGATCAGGCGGCGCGGCGACGCACCCGCGCGACCACCAGCAGTCCGGCACCGGCGACCAGCAGGGCCGCGACCAGTCCGGTCAGCGCCGCCGGGTCGGTGCCGGTGGTGGCGAGCCGCGCCCCGGTGCCGCGCGGGTCGGCGACCAGGATCGGCACCTCAGCGACCCGGCCGGAGTCGACTCCGGTCGCGACCACGTGGTGCTGACCGGCCGGGACACCGTCCGGCAGGGCCACGACCAGGGTGGCGACCCCGTTCGCGTCGGCCACCGCGGTCCCAAGGAACACCGGCTCCGAGTGCAGCACGAAGCGCACCGTCTCGCCGGGGACGAAGCCCTCGGCGCGCAGCGTGACCCGGGCGCCCGCCTGCGCCAGCGCCTTGTCGGTGGTGACCACCGGGATCACCGGTGCCGGGGTGACGACCGGGGTCGAGGGGATGGGGGTGGCGGGAACCGGGGTCGCCGGGGTGGGCGTCTCGGGCTTCGGCGTCTCCGGGGTGCCCGGGGTCGGGGTCCCGGGGGTGGGCGTCTCCACGACCGGGGCGCTGATCACCAGGCTCTGCTCGGCGGAGTCGGTCTGCTGGTACGGGTGGTCACCGCCGCCCGAGTAGTGCGCCAGCAGGGTGTACTCGCCGACCGGCAGCGGGCCGGTGGACAGGGTGATGACGCCGTTGGCCAGCACCCCGCCGGCGTCGGCCACCAGGCCGGTGCCGGGCTTGACCACGAGCAGCTGCACCCCACCGCCCGGGGTGGGTAGCGAGCTGTCCGGGGCGGCGACGGTGACGGTGGCGGTGACGCCCTTGTCACTGGTGCCGGTCTTCGGGGCGTCAACCGTGACGATCGGCGTCGGCACCGGGCTGAGGGTGACGTACTGCCGGGCCGAGCTGCGGTCGGTGTAGTGCTCGTCGCCGAAGTAGGTGGCGTAGATGTCGACGGTGCCGGTGAAGCCCAGCCCGAGGTCGGCGGTCGCGACGCCGTTCACCAACGGCACCCGGCCGAGGGACGCGCCCTCGCTGTACCGGAACTCCACCTCACCGGTGGGCACCGGGCCACCGGCGCTGCCGGTGACGGTGGCGGTGGCAGGGAAGGTCGAGTTCGCGTAGGCGGTGGCGGGCACCTGCACCGTGACGGTCGGCTGCACCTTGACCGGCTCCTGCGGGATCAGCACGGTCTGCGGTGCCGACTGCGAGTCCTGGTAGATCTCACCGGTGCTGGTGAACGCGCCGTAGACGCTGACGCTGGCCGGGAAGGTGCCGGTGATCCGGAACGGGGTCGACCCGACGGCCTGGGTGAAGGTCTTCGGCACGCCGTCGACGTACACGCTGAAGAAGCCGTACTGCGGTCCGGCCGTGCCGGTGGTGGTCACGGTGCCGGTGATCGCGTCGCCCGGGAAGGCCGGTGGCGTCACGCTCAGCGTCGTGGTGCTCGGGATGGTGTTCACCGAGACCGGGGTGTACGTCCAGGTGGAGGACGGACCCCCGGCATCCACGCAGAACGCCTCGATCCAGTGACCACCGCGGGAGTTGTAGGTCGGCTTGGCGGTGTAGTACGCGGTGCCGTCCACGACGCCGTCGGACATGGTCACGGTGCCGGTCTCCGCCTGCGATGTCCGCCAGGTGAGCGAGGTCGCACCGGGTCCGGAGCAGGCGAACTGGACCGGGATCGGCGTGAAGACGGCACCACTCGGTGACTGGGTGACCTGGACCGGCGGCGGGGTCGCCGCCTGAGCTGTGCCGATGCCGAGCGGCGCGAGAATCGCTGCCAGCGCGAGCACCAGCCCGGCACGACGGCCGGAGAGGATGGGTGCCACGGAGAGCTCCTGATGGGGCACGCCGCGACCAGGCGACGACGCCGACCATCGGCGCGACAGTCCTATCGGCCCGAGGGTGCAGAAGTCTGAGCTGTCACCGGGTGCTACCACCTGTCAGCGCGATGTCAGTGCGGTGCCAGCGGCCCCGCGCAGGATCGTCGCCATGAACCCCACTGACGCCCCCTGGGCCGTCCAGGCCCGTGGTCTGGTGAAGACCTTCGGCCAGAACCGCGCGGTCGACGGCATCGACCTGAACATCCGGACCGGCGCCGTCTACGGCGTGCTCGGCCCGAACGGTGCCGGCAAGACCACCACCATCCGCATGCTCGCCACCCTGGTGAAGCCGGATGCTGGCACCGCCACCGTCTTCGGCCGGGACGTGCGGTCCGAACCGCAGGCGGTGCGCCGACTGATCGGCGTCACCGGCCAGTACGCCTCGGTCGACGAGGGCCTGTCCGCCACCGAGAACCTGGTGCTCTTCGCCCGGCTGCACGGCCTCTCCCGCCGGGACGCGCAGCGGATCGCCGCCGGACTGCTGGAGGAGTTCGGGCTGGCCGAGGCGGCGGCCCGGCCGCTGAAGAACTTCTCCGGCGGCATGCGACGGCGGCTGGACCTGGCCGCCTCGCTGATCGCCCGGCCGCCGCTGATCTTCCTGGACGAGCCGACCACCGGCCTGGACCCGCGCACCCGCCTGCAGATGTGGGACACCGTGCGCGGGCTGATCGACGGCGGCTCGACCGTCGTGCTGACCACCCAGTACCTGGACGAGGCCGACCAGCTGGCCGAGCGGATCGCGGTGATCGACCGCGGCACCGTGGTGGCCGAGGGCACCGGCCCGGAGCTGAAGGCGTCGGTGGGCACCGCCCGGCTGCACCTGGGCCTGGCCGACGAGGCGGATCTGCCGGAGGCCACCCGGTTGGCGAGCGCCGTGCTGGGTGTGGCGCCGGTGCGCACCCCGGACGGCCACCTGACCGCTCCGGTGCCCGCCGCCGATTCCGCCGGGGAGGTGCTGGTCGCGCTGCGCTCGGCCGGTATCCACCTGTCCGACGTGGCCGTGCAGCAGCCCACCCTCGACGAGGTCTTCCTCACCCTGACCGGTCGGCCCGCGAGCGCCGACACCACCGCCGTTCCCGAGGAGGTGCTGGCATGAGCGCCGTCACCCTGAACCCCACCGCCCTGGCCGCCCAGGCGTCCAACCACGTCCCGTTGCTCACCACGGTGCGGCAGTCGTTCACGATGGCCTGGCGCGGGCTGCTGAAGATCAAGCGCACCCCGGAGCAGCTCTTCGACGTGACGGTGCAGCCGATCATCTTCACGCTGATGTTCACCTACATCTTCGGCGGCGCGATCGCCGGTGACGTCGCCTCCTACCTGCCGTTCTTCATCCCCGGCATCCTGGTCCAGACCGTCATCACCACCTCGGTGGTCACCGGCGTCCAACTGCGGGAGGACATGGACAAGGGCGTGTTCGACCGGTTCCGCTCGTTGCCGATCGCCCGGATCGCGCCGCTGTCCGGGGCGCTGCTGGCCGACACGGTGCGCTACGCGATCGCCACCACGCTGACCTTCGTGATGGGCCTGATCATCGGCTGGCGGCCGGACGGCGGGTTCCTCGGCGTGGTCGGGGCCGGGCTGCTGGTGATCCTCAGCTGCTGGTCGTTGAGCTGGATCTTCGCTTTCTTCGGCGTCATCGCGCGATCGGCGTCCTCGGTGCAGGGCATCTCGATGATCGTGCTGTTCCCGCTGACCTTCGCGTCGAACGCCTTCGTGCCCGCCGACTCCCTGCCCGGCTGGCTGAAGTCCTTCGTGGACGTCAACCCGGTGTCGCACCTGGTGACGGCCGCCCGCTCGCTGACCATCGACGGCGCGTGGACCGCCGACGCCGGCTGGGCGCTGCTCGGCGCCGGTGTGGTGGTCGCGATCTTCGCGCCGCTGACGGTGCGGGCCTACATGCGCCGGGCCTGACCTCAGCCGTGCAGCAGCGCGGCCGCCCGGCGGAGCTCGTCCGTCCGGTCGACCGCCTGCTGCGCCGCCCGCGCCGCCCGCACGGCCGCCGCGCCGTAACGGGCGGTGGCGCGGGCCCAGTGCTGCTCGCGCTGCAACGGTCGGTAGTCCTGCCGGGACCGCATCTGCTCGGCCAGCGCCAGCAGCGGCAGCACGGTGTCCTCCCGGGTGCCGCTGGCCATCCGCCAGGCCGCCACTCCGACCAGCACCGTGCCCAGCACCGGCCGGTCGGCGTAGGGCACCCCACGGTTCCCGGCCTGGATCGGCAGGTCCCGCACCGACTCGGCGACCTCGGTCAGCTCCGGCAGGTCGGTGCGCCCGGCGAGGGCATGGGCGGCCAGACAGGCACCGGCCACCACCATCTGCCACGGGTTCTGCCGGTAGTCCTCCACCTGGGTCAGCAGCAGCAGCTCCCGGTAGTGCACCAGCGCGCGGTCGAGGTCACCCCGACCGAAGGCGGTCTCGGCGGCGCCCAACCGACCGAGCAACTGGGCCTCGCGCTGGTCGTGCGCCTGCTCGGCCATCCGGCTGAACACCCGTTCGGCGGCGTCGAAGTCGCCCAGGCCGAGCAGCATCGCCGAGCGCACCTGCCACAGCCCCTCCTCGATCGCGGCGATGGCGGGCCCGGCCTCCAGCTCGTGCAACCGCTCCAGTGCCCGATCGGTCACCGCGACCCACGGCATCGCCTCGGCCGCACGGCCACTCTGGGTGTAGGCCCCGGCGAGCTGCACCGACGCGAGCGCGATGGTCCACGGATCGTTCTGGGCCACCCCCAGTCGGTAGGCGCCGTCGGCGTAGCCGATCGCGTCGTCGATCCGGCCGTCGTTCTCCGCGATCGTCCAGGACCCGAGCAGGCTGAACCGCCGGGTCGGCCCGTCCGACGACTCCCGCGCCTCGGCCAGCAGCCGGTCCAGCGCCGGTTGGTCGCCGATGTGCCGGACCAGTGCGGCCAGGAACCGGTTCACCGGCGACACCGCACCCGCTCCCAGCGCCCGGAGCGCCAGACGGCGGGCGAGCGCCCCGTGTCGCAGGTCGCCCCAGGTCACCTCGATCACCGCCGCGATGCTGAAGCCGAGCACCGCGGCATCGGCCACCTCCGGCTCCGGCGTCCAGAACCGGGCGCGGTCCAGCACCTGCCGCTGCAGCTGGGCCAGTTCCTCGTGCGCTCCCTGCAACAACCAGCGCATCGCACTGATCCCGAACACGGCGACCAGCACGTCCGGCCGCGCCTCGGCCCCGCGGGCCAGCTCGGTGCGCAGGAGGTCGATCAGGTTGTCCTGCTCGCGTTCCACCACCGGGTCCAGTTGGACCCGGTCCGGGCCGTCGCGTCCGATCCGCTGCGTCGCCAGGTCACGCCCCCACCGCCCGAGGGCGGTCACGATCAGGTCCTGTTCCCCGGCGCGCTCGGCCTCGCGCTGACCGAACTCGCGGACCAGTTCCAGCATCCGGTACCGCATGCTCCGGGTCGGCCGATGCTCCTCGGCACGCAGCAGCGACTGGCCGACCAGGGCGTCCAGGTCGTCCAGCACCGCGAACTCGTCCCGCCCGGCCAGCGCCACCGCGACGTCGATCCCGAAGCCGTCCGGCAGGGACGCCACCCGCCGGGCGAGCTCGCGCTGCGACCCGGTGAGCAGGTCCCAGCTCCAGTCGATCACCGCGTGCAGGGTGCGGTGCCGTTCCGGCAGTCCGGCGCCACCACCGGTCAGCAGCTGGAACCGGTCGGAGAGCCGCCGCTCGATCTCCTCCACCGTCAACGACCGGGTGCGGGCCGCCGCCAGCTCGATCGCCAGCGGCAGGCCGTCCAGGCGCCGGCACAGCCGGGTCAGCACCTCGGGCGGTAGCGCCACGTCCGGGCGGACCGCCCGGGCCCGTTCCACGAACAGCGCCACCGCGGGTCCCGGTGCACCGTCCGGTCCGGTGCTGGGCAGCGGCAGCAGCGGGTGCACCCGCTCCCCAGGCGCGCCCAGGGGTGCCCGGCTGGTGGCCAGCACCCGCAGCCCCGGCACCGTGCTGGTCAGGTCCGCGACCAGCACCGCCACCGCCGCCAACACCTGCTCGCAGTTGTCCAGCACCAGCAGCGGCGGCTGCTCGGCCAGCCGGTCACGCACCCGGTCCTGGATCCCGCGCAGGTCGGTGGCCGACGAGGCCGCGGTGCGCACCGGCTCCGGCACCCGCAGGGCGCTGCCGAGCACCGGCAGCAGGTCCTCCGGGTCACGCACCGCCGCCAGCTCCACCACCGCCACCGCCTCACCCCGGTCGGCGGCCCGGCGTGCTACCTCCTGCACCAGCCGGGTCTTGCCCAGTCCGCCGATGCCGAGCACGGTCACCACCGCCGACTTCCGCAGCGCGGATTCGACCGTCGCCAGGTCCTCGGCCCTGCCCAGCAGGTCGCCGGGCGTGGCCTTGACCCCGAGCACCCGCTGCCGGGTCGGCGCCGCCTCGGCGGTGAGCAGCTCGAGGTGGAAGGCGGCGACCGCGCTGGACGGGTCGGTGCCGAGCTCGTCGGCCAGTCGTTCCCGGTACCCGGCGAAGGCGGCGATCGCCACCGAGCTGCGACCGGCGGCGTGCAGGGCCCGCATCAAGGCCAGCTGTGCGCTGTCGTCCCACGGGGCGAGGTCCGCCAGTCGTTCGGCCAGCGGCAGGGCGTCGGCGGGTGCCGGTCCTTCGAGCAGGGCGGTCACCCGGTCACGCGCCAGCGCCGTCCACGCCCGTCGGGCCCGCGCCTCGACCGCGTCGCGCAGCACGGGATCCGGAACGCCGGACTCCGTGCTGCTCAGCTCGGCCAACGCGGTCGCGGTGTCGGTGTCGGCCCGGGCACCTGCCGCCCTGGCCGCGGTGACCGCCCGTTCGGCCCGCCACAGGTCGACCTGCTCGGCACCGACCCCGAGCGCGTAGCCCGCCGCCACCGACCGCACCAGATCAGCGCCATACGCAGCCCGCAGCCGGGAGACCACGGTCTGCAACGCGGCCCGGCCGGAGCCGGGCGGGTCCTGCGGCCACACCTCGTCGATCAGCCGCTCCGCCGATCCGGGTGCCCCGTCCAGCAGCACCAACGCCGCCAGCAGATCGGCGCCGCGTCCGGCCACCGGCGCCAGTGCGGCACCGTCCGGCCCGGCGGCAGCGACCTGCCCCAGGACGCGCACCCGCAGCGGCGGGGAGGGCTCGGACACCCGGGCAGTCTAGGTCGACCGCCCGGCGCACTCCCGACAGGTCCGCACCGTCGGCAGCGCCCGCAACCGGTCGTCGGCGATCGGCCCGCCGCACCGCTCGCACACCTGGTACTCCCCCGCCGCCAGCCGCCGTTCGGCCACCGCCACATCGGTCAGGGTCTGCCGCACCCGCTGGGCCAGGACGTCGAGCATCCCGCGCTCGTAGGCGATGGTCGCGCCCTCGGGGTCGTGCTCGTCGTCGGCATTGGAGTCCCGGGAGGCGGCGACCACGGCCGCCCGCTCGGCGGCGGTGCCGGCCAGGCGCTGCTCGGCCTCCCGTCGGCGCTCGGCCAGCAGGACGCGCACCTCCGCGGCGGGGATCATCGGCGCAGCACGGCGGCCTTCGCGGCGGCGAACTCCTGGTCGGACAACGCGCCCTCCCGGTGCAGGGCGGACAGCCGCTCCAGGGCGACCGACACGTCGGTGACCGTCTCGGTGCTGGACCGCGTGGAGCTGGATCGCGTGGTGCTGGATCGCACGGTGCTGCTGCGGGTGGTCGTGTTCCCGTCCGGCGCGATCGTGGTCGTGGTGCGGGTGCCGTCCGGCGCGACCGTGGTCCTCCGGGTGCCGTAGGCACCGGTGGTCGTGGTGGTGCGGGTGCCATCGGGGGCGATGTCCATCGCGGCGGTGGCGTCGGACCTGAGGTCGTCGTCGGGCAGCGGCAGCAGGCGGCGGACCGCGTCGAACTGGTCCCGCCGGGCGGTGGCGGTCAGCGGCTGCCCGGGCAGCCCGACCCGGAGCCGGCCGACATCGGTGGGCGCGACCGGGTCGTAGTACACCCGGGGCGCGCGCTTGAAGGCGTCGCGGGGCACCGAGGTCCGCACGCTGTACCGGTTCCCGTCCGCGTCGTCGAAGTGCACGGTGGCGGTGCCGTCGCTGGCGTAGTCCGTCACCCGGCCCCAGGTGCCACGCCGCCCGAGCAGCACCCAGTAGCCCGACGAGCGGCGCAGCTCGCGGATCGCGGTCAGCACCGTGACCACCAGGGCGACCGCCGCGACCAGCCCCACCACCATCTGCCAGGACTGCACCGAGGCAGCGGTCACCAGGCCCTGGTCGACGGCGTCGCGCCACCCGAGCAGCGCGGCACCGGCACCGACGAGCATCAGCAGCGGCGGGGCGACGGTGCGCAGGGTGCGGGTGAGCAGCCCGGCCGCCACGACCAGCGCGAGGATGCCGAGGACGGGGGCGGCACCGGCCAGGTCGTCGGTGCCACAGGTGCTGACGGCGCACTCCCACCTGACCAGCGACGCGTCGCGGGCACCGAGGTGCAGCAGCCAGCCACCGAGGGCGGCGGCGGCGACACCGAGGAGGGCACCGGCCGGGGACGGACCGGCGGTCGGCGAATCGGACATGCCGCCATTGTGCCGCGAGCGGCGCGCACCGCGCACAAGTGGATCACTGCTATCAACTCGATAAACTCGACCGGTGCCCAGCGACCCCACCCCCATCGACGAGGACGTCGACCCGGCCCGCCCCCTGCGCGCCGACGCCGCGCGGAACCGGGAACGGATCGTCGCCGCCGCCAGCGAGCTCTTCGCCACCCGGGGCCTGGGGGTCGGCCTGAACGAGGTCGCCCACCACGCGGGCCTCGGCGTCGGCACCGTGTACCGGCGGTTCCCGGACAAGCGCTCGCTGATCGGCGCTGCCCTGGCCGGACCCCTGCGCGAGATGACCGAGGTGGCGGAACAGGCGAGGCGCGCCCCCCGCGCCTGGGACGGCCTGATGATGCTGATCGAACGCGGCGCCGAGCTCCTCACCCGCAACCTCGGTCTCCGGGACGCCGCGCTGTCATCGGACGAGACCCGGCACGACCTGGACGAGCACCTGCACCCGTTCTCCGACATCAGCTGCACCCTGATGGAGCGCGCCCGGGAGGAGGGCGACCTGCGGCCCGGAGCCACCGAGGACGACCTCGGGATGATCCTGTGGATGGTCACCGAGCTGGCCGCCCACGCGATGGACACCCGACCGGACGCCTACCGTCGCTACCTGCGCATCCTCACCGACGGGCTGCGCAACGCACCGGACCGCGGGCCGCTGGAGCCCGCGCTGTCCCCGACCGAGGTGCGGGCCATCGCCCAGCACTGGGCGGCACACTGACCGGATGAACTGCTTCGTCCTGGACCTGTCCTACCTGGCCGACGTGCGCGAGATCGACGCCCTGATGCCCGCGCACCGCGCCTTCCTGGCCCCGCACTACGCGGACGGCACCTTCCTGCTGTCCGGCCGGAAGGAGCCGCGCACCGGCGGCCTGATCCTGGCGCGTGGCGCACGCGACCGGATCGAGGCGATCGTGGCGCAGGACCCGTTCACCGTGGCCGGGGTCGCGGCCTACACCGTGACGGAGTTCGTGCCCACCACCGCCGGGGACGAACTGGCCTTCCTCACCGTCTGACGCACGACGAAGGCCGGTGATCCCGCGGGATCACCGGCCTTCGTGGTCGATCAGGCCTTGTGCGCCGGACCGTCACCCGGGTGCTCGGCGTGCGACGGCGCGTCCACCGGCACCTCGGCGGCGGCGTGCGCCCCGGAGGTCGCGTGCTCCGCTCCGGCGGTGACCGGCGTCGCGTGGTGCGCCCGCTCCAGGTTCGCACCCTCGACGTCGACGTTCGGCAGGATCCGGTCCAGCCACTTCGGCAGCCACCAGGCCTTCTCGCCGAACAGGTGCATCAGCGCCGGCATCACCAGCATCCGGATCACGAACGCGTCCACCAGCACACCGAACGCCAGGCCGAAGCCCATCGGCCGGATCATCGCGGTGTGCGAGAAGATGAACCCGCCGAAGACGCTGATCATGATGATCGCCGCGGCGGTCACCACCGCGCGACCGGCCCGCACCCCCTCGGTGACGGCCAACCGGGCCGACGACCCGTGGGCGTAGGCCTCGCGCATCCCCGAGGTCAGGAACAGCTGGTAGTCCATCGCCAGGCCGAACAGCACGCCGATCAGGATCGTCGGCAGGAAGCTCAGCACCGGACCGGGCTCGTGCACCCCGAACACCGATCCCAGCCAGCCCCACTGGTAGATCGCCGTCACACCACCGAAGGCGGCGAACACCGACAGCACGAAGCCGAGGGTGGCGATCAGCGGCACGATCAGCGACCGGAACACGATGATCAGGATGATCAGCGACAGCCCGATCACCACCGCCAGGTACAGCGGCAGCACACTCGCCAGCTTCTCCGAGATGTCGATGCTGCCCGATGCCATCCCCGCGACGCCCAGGGCGTGGGTCGCACCCTCCGGGGTCAGGTCGCGCAGCCGGTGCACCAGGTCCTCGGTGGACTCGGAGGTGCCGCCGTCCACCGGGATCACCTGGAAGGCGATCATGGTGCCGGACTCCGATGCCCCGATCGGAGCGACGGCGACCACGTCCTTCTGGTCCATGATCTGCTGGCCGATGGTGGCCTGCAGGTGGGTGAGCTCCGCCTCGGCGGTGTCGGCAGTGTCGGCAGCCGGCTTCTCCACATCGGCGACCACCAGCAGCGGCCCGTTCACCCCGGCGCCGAACTTCTCCGCGGTGATCGTGTACGCCCGGTACTGCGTGGTGTCCGGCTCCTCCTGCGACCCGTCCGGCAGACCCAGACGCATCCCGAGTGCCGGCAGGGCGATCACGGCCAGCGCGGCGACACCCGCCACCACCCGCAGCACGGCGGAGCCGGTGGACATCGGCTTCAGGTCGGCCTTCACCGGCACCGGCGCGGCGTCCCGGAACTTCTTGCGCAGCACCCGCTTGCCCGCCAGGCCCAACAGCGCCGGGGTCAGGGTGATCGCGACCAGCACCGCGATGGCGACCGACGCCGCGGCCACCGAGCCCATCATGCCCAGGAACGGGATCCCGGTGACGTTCAGCGCCAGCAGGGCGATCAGCACCGTCGTCCCGGCGAACACCACCGCATTGCCGGAGGTGCCGTTGGCCAGCCCGATCGACTCGTGCACGGCGGCACCCTCACGCAGCTGACGCCGGTGCCGGTTCAGGATGAACAGCGAGTAGTCGATGCCGACCGCCAGGCCGAGCATCACGCCGAGGATCGGCGTCACCGAAATCATGTCGACCACACCGGAGAACGCCAGCGATCCGGCGGCGCCGACCCCCACGCCGATCAGCGCGGTGAGCAGCGGCAACCCGGCCGCGATCAGCGTGCCCAGCATGATGAAGAGCACGATCGCCGCGACCGCGACACCGATGATCTCCGCGGCGCCACCGATGCTCGGCACCCCGGCGGCCAGGTCGGAGGAGAAGTCCACCGTCACTCCGGCGATGTCCGCGCCGGAGGCGGTGTCCTCGACCTGCTCCTTGGTCTCGGGGGTGACGTTCATCAGCGGCTCGTCGAAGGAGACGGTGGCGACGGCGGCCGACCCGTCCGCGGAGACGGTGCGCAGGTCGGCGGCCAGGTCGAGCAGCGTCTGCCCGTCCTGGAGCTGCGGCTCACCGGCCTCCAGCTCAGCGCGCGAGGCGTCCAACGCCTGCTGCTGGGTGTCCAGCTCGGCCTGCTGGGCGTCGATGGCCGACTGCTGCGCCGCGAACTGCGCCAGTGTGGCGGCATCGGCACCGGCTGCCTCGGCCGCCGCCTTGCCCTGGTCGAGCTGCTGCTGACCGGCGGTGATCTGCGCCTGACCGGCGTCGATCTGCGCCTGACCCTGCTCGATCTGCTCGCGGCCGCCGTCGATCTTCGCCTGACCCTGCGCGAGCTGGTCGGCCTGCTGGGCGCGCTGCGCCTCGGTGGCGAACGGGTCGACCGTGGCGGACACTCCGTCGATCTTCCCGATCTCGGTGAGGGTGTCGCTGATCTCCTGCTGCTGCTCGGCGGTGAAGGCCGAGCCGTCCTCGGTGCTGAAGATCATGGTCCCGGTGCCACCGCTGGCCGCCGCGAAGTCCTCCTGCAACCGGTCGGTGACCTCGGAGGTGGGGGTGTTCGGGATGTCGACCGTGGAGCTGAGCGTGCCGCCCCAGAGCGTGTAGGCCCCGCCCGCGAGCGCCAGGGCGAGCACCCACCCGACGATCACGACCCAGGCGCGTCGGGCGGAGAACCGGCCCAGCCGGTAGAGCAGCTCTGCCATGAAAGTCCTTCTTCTTCATCCAGGGGGATCCAGGCTGTGGCAGCTTATGTGCCGATGTTGATAACGGCCATCCGCTTCGACCGGTTCCCGGTGTGACCTGGCTCATGCGATCCGGGTACTAGCGTGCTCGTCGTGCCCCGGATCGCCAGCCACGCCGCCACCGTCCCCGCCTCCGGCATCCGCCGGGTCACCGAGCTGGCCTGGGCCACCCCCGGGACGATCGTGCTCAGCGTCGGCGAACCCGATCTGCCCACCGCGCCGCACATCCTGGCCGCGGCACACGACGCCCTGGACCGGGACGACACCCGCTACACCCCGAACGGCGGCATCCCGCACCTGCGCGACGCCCTGGCGGCCCGACTCGACCCGACGCACGCGCTGCCGGTCCGCCGGGACAACGTCTGGGTCACCGCTGGTGGCGCGCAGGCGCTGCACCTGGCGCTCAGCCTCACCGTCGGCGCCGGGGACGAGGTCCTGGTCCCCGACCCGGGCTACCCGCCGTTCAGCATGGCCGCGCACCTGCTGCAGGCCACCCCGCACCCCTACCCGCTGCACGCCGAGCGCGGGTTCCTGCCCGACCCCGCCGACGTCGAGGCGGCGATCACCGACCGCACCCGGCTGCTGGTGCTGAACTCCCCGTCCAACCCGCTGGGCACGACGCTGCCGGACGCCCTGGTCGCCGACCTGATGGCCATCGCCCGGCGGCACGACCTGTGGGTGCTCTCCGACGAGTGCTACGCCGAGTTCGCCGACGGTGAGCACGTGCCGCCCGCCGCCCACGACACCGACGGCCGGGTCCTCACCCTGCACACCTTCAGCAAGGACCACGCGATGACCGGGATGCGGGTCGGTGCCCTGGTGGTGCCGGACCAGCTCGCGCCGCTGATGCCGACCGTCCAGGAGGCGATCGTGTCCTGCGTGAACACCCCGGCCCAGTACGCCGCCCTGGCAGCGCTCACCGGACCGCAGGACGACGTGGAAACCGCCCGGGCCACCTACGCCGCGCACCGCGCGCTGGCCACCGAGGTGCTCGACGGCCTCGGCATCCCGTCGCTGGCGGCCCGGGGCGGCCTGTACCTCTGGGCCGATCTGTCGCACGCCACCGACGGTGACGTGGCGGCCTTCGCCGAGGAGCTGGTGCTCCGGCAGGGGGTGGCGGTCGCCCCGGGGTCGGCCTTCGGCAGCCGGGGCGAGGGCTGGGTGCGGGTGTCGCTGACCGCCTCCGCCGACGACCTGCGCACCGGCCTCGGCAGGTTGCCCGCCCGGGGCTGAGCCCGACCGGGCGCCACCACGCGGGGCGGCCCGTGGTTCCTCGTAGGTGGTCCTCCCCTCAGCGCGGGCACCGAGTGCACTGGTGGCTGCGGTACACCCCTACCCGCCTTCACCCTCAGCCGCACCGGCGTTCTCCACCTAATTCCGACTCGGATCCACCTAGCCAGATCGCCATGGAGCGGCATGTGGGTGCGGGGCGCGCCAGTGGGTGCACCGCCTGCCGGGCAGGTACCTACGTGAGTGCTGCACAGTCCTGACGCTCGGCCCGGGCGGTCCCCCGTCCACGCCCCTGTGACAGCCGCCACCGCGGCACAGCCGAAGGAAGCCTCGATGTCCACCCCTCGTTCCGAGATCTCACCCCTGCTGGAGGGTAATGAGGACGCGCTCATCGCGGTGCGCCGCTGGCTCTCCCTCGGTCGCGATGTCCTCATCACCGGCGATGTCGGCTCCGGCCGCAGCCTGGTGCTCTCCGAGTTGCTCACCCGCAGCACGCAGCAGCGCTCACCCACCGTCCTGATCCGGGCGGGAGGTGACAGCCCCCTGTCGGCCTTCCTGACCCAGCAGTCGTTCGTGCAGACCACCACCAGCCACACCGTGGGCGAGGCCACCTCGTGGCTGATCTCCGAGCTGACCGGCCGCCATGCCGTGCTCCTGGTCGACGACATCGACGACCTGGACCCGGTCTCCGCCGCCGTGATCGCCCGGGTGCTGCGCGGATCGACGATCTCCCTGGTCGCCACGGCGCGGACCGCGCGGATCCAGGACCTGCCGCAGGCGATGATCCGCCTGGTGACCGAACGGGCACCCGCCGTGGAGCGGCTGGTCAACTTCGGTTTCCAGGGGATGTACCGCCTGATCGTGGAAGCACTGGGCGGGCCGGTGGACGTGCCGTTGGCCTCCGCCATCCTGTCCCGTTCCGGCGGTAACCCCCGGGTCGCGCTCGCCCTGGCCAGCGCCGCCCGGCACGCCCGGGTGATCGACCGCGACCACGGCGTCTGGCGCAAGGTCGGCCAGTTCGACGACGTGCCCGGCGACACGGTGGCGAACGCCCTGGTCGGCGGGCTGCCGGAGGCCGACGTCCGTGCGCTGGAACTGCTGTCGTGGCTCGGTCCGGTCACCGAGGAGACGGCGACGGCCCTGGTGGATCGCATCGACCTGATCCGGCTGCGGACCGCCGGCCGGCTGGTGGAGCTCCCGGGCGCCCGAGGCGAGGACGCCCTGATCACCGTGGCGCCGCCGGCGTTGGCCACCGCCCTCCGGGACCGGATCGACGACGCCACTGCCCACAGCTTCGCCCGCTTCGTGGTCGCCCGCTGCGGCGATGACGTGCCGCTGCCCTACCTGTTCGGTCGCCAGGTCAGCACGCTGCTCAGCGGGGCCGGGCACCGGGCGGAACAGGACTACCACCGGTGGGCGGCGGAGCTCGCCGACCTCGCCCTCGCCGATGCGGCGGCGGTGGAGGCCACCCTGCAGCGCACCTGGCAGCTCCAGCCCACGGTGCAGAACGCCAACGCCTACCTCCAGGTCCTGATGCTCCGCCCGGCGCGGGCGCTGCTGGAGGAGGTGTTCACCCGCACGCCGCTCACCGGCGACGAACCCGAGCCGGACCTGCTCCGGTTCTGCCTCCAGCGCGCCCAGTGGGTGGCGTGGGCGGAGATCTCCCCGGAGGAGCGGGCGGCGCTGCCGCTCGCCGACCACCCCCGGGTGCGCGAGGTGGGCCAGGGCGTGACCGGTCTGCGGTCGGCGGTGCTCACCGGAGTCACCCCCGAGACCAGCACCTGGCCGTCCCCGGAGCCGACCGGCTCGCCCTGGTTGGACGGCTGGTCCGCGGTGGTGGTCGCGGGCGCTCTGCTGGATGCCGGTCGACCCGACCTGGCGCTGGCACATGTCGACCTGCCCGGCACCGACCACCCGCGCACCATCGAGCACTACGCCGAGGGGATCCGGGCACTGGCTCTGCTGATGATGGGGCAGGTGGTGGAGGCCGAACACTGGTCACGACACCTGCTGGAGAACGCCTACCAGGCGCGGGAGATCGGCGGCATCCGGGTGCACGCGGCCGTGCTGACCGAGGTGCTCACCTTCGCCGGACGCCCGCAGGAGGCGTGGCGGGTGCTGAACACCTCGCTCGCCCTCGGCACTCCGGGGCCGGCGGGCAACTCCTTCTACCGGCGCGGCCTGAGCATCGGCGCCGCGATTCAGGCCGCTGACTGCGCCCAGGACCTGGTGACGCCCCTCGCCCGCGAGCTGACCAGCCGGGTGACGGCGATGGCGGCGGTCTCCCCGCTGCAGGCGATCGCCCAGGCGTCACTGGATCGCGCGACCGGGGAGGAACTGGCCGCCTCGCGTCGTCTGGAACAGGCGGGCACCATCGCCGCGGCGGCGGGTGAGTACGGCTCCGCGCTGCTGTTCTGGCTCGCCCAGGACAACCACCCCTCGCCCGAGACCGTCCGCAGGATCGAGGACGCCGCCCGGCGGAGCACGGTCCCGATGCTGGACGACTACCTGACCCTGGCGCGGGCGATCACCGCCCGGCAAACCGTGGGGATGGCCGAGATCCTGCCCCGGGTGAGCCCGGTCATCTCGCCCGGGCTGGTCACCGCGGCCGTGCAGCTGCTGCGTCGGGACGGCGTCGACCGGCCGTCGTTGGCCCTGCAGGAGATCGAGTCGATGGCGAGCATCCACCACGACGACCAGCTGCAACGGCTCAGTGCCCGCGAGCGGGAGGTCGCCGTGCTGGCCCGCCGCGGCCTGACCAACCGCGAGATCGCGCGTCGCCTGATGCTGTCGATCCGCACCGTGGAGAACCACATGGCCTCGGTGCTGCGCAAGCTCGGTGTGCGCAACCGTGACGGGCTGCGGAACTGGTCGTTCAGCGACTCCTGACCGGGACAGCACGCGCGAGGGCGGGGTGACCGATCGGTCGCCCCGCCCTCGTCAGCCGCCCAACGGCTCGCAGGTGGAGGAGACGATCCCCCAGCTCGCCGAGATCGACCAGGCGTAGGTGATCGCCGCGGACTCCCATCCACCCGGGCCGACCGCCCGGATCGTGGTGGTCCCGGACGCCGATCCCCCTGCCAGGAAGGGCAAGTCGATCCCGAAGCCCACCGTCGACTGATCCGCCGGCCAGCGAGAATCACCCAACGGGGTCAGCTGCGCCCCTTTGATCTCCCCGTCCACCCAGATCCAGTCCGTGGGCAAGTCGGCGTCAAGCTCCTGGGTCACCCGGTATCCGGTGGCCGGAAGGCCCCCGGCAGTCGGTGCCAGCGTGACGAGGTGCGGGCTGCCGACCCCGGGGGTGCAGGTGGTCACCGCCGGGGGCACGACTCCGGCGGTGGCCCCCAGCCGCGCCGACTCGTGGGCGAGGAACCCGGCATCGGACCAGGTGATCCCGATCAGCGCCGCCAGCAGTGCAGCGACCGACACCATGCCGATCGCGACCTTCCCGGCCCGGCTCACCGGTCCGGCCCTGCCTCCCGCTCCCTGCGGCGCAGGCCGAGCACCGCCCAGCCGAGCGCGCCGAGCAGCACCGCGACCAGGGCGGTCAGCGGGCCGCCCAGCGGTGCAGTCACGGCAAGTGCCGGATGCCGGTGCCCGGACCCCGGAGTGGCGCCGTCATCGGTGCCCGGCCCACCGGTCGGCCTGTCGGCAGGCCCCTCGGGCGTCACACCGGGCGCGTCCGGGGTTCCGCTGGGGCCGTCGGGGGTGGCGCTCGGGTCGTCCGGCGGGGTGTCGGCGTCGTCGGCGGGTGCCTCGACGATCTCCCCGTCACCGGTCGCGACGAATGTCATGCCGGTCCGCAGCCCTTGTACTTCGCGCCCAGCCTGCGGGTCCAGCGTCGCGCGGACCCGCAGGACCTCGGTGCCCGGCGCCGTCTGATCCGGCAGGTCGAGCACGCCACCCGGCGCCGGGGTGTGGGCCGACACCAGCGGCGTGGTCCGGGTGCAGTCGGGGTCCGCACAGCGATCCACCTGCACGGTCAGCGCCGGATTGCCGGTGCCGGTCACTTCCAGGTCACGGGTCACCCGGCCCCGGACACCGTCCGTCCGCACGGTGAGCACCCAGTCCCGCACCTCACCGGGGACCATCGGGCCGGTGGCGCTGGCCCAGGAATCGACGCTGAGATGACGGTCGTCGTCGACGGCCGCGTGCGCGCTGGTCGGGGCGGTCGCGCCGACCACGCCCAGTGCGCAGAGCAGGAGGGCGGTCCCGGCGGTGGCGCGCACGGCCGGAGAGCGACGGCGACGGCGGTGCGCGGTGGTCGCCTTCGGGCCGGTCGTGGTCAGGTCCGGGTCGATGTCGCGCGCCTCGGGGGCCACGTCGTCGTCCCCGGAGTCCCCGTCCGGCGCGCCACCGGGCGTCGCGGGGCCGGGTCGGCGCGGCCAGAACGCCAGCGTGACACCGGCTGCCGTCAACAGGGCGACCGTGCCGAGCACCTGGGGGCGCCCCCAGCCGGTGATGAGCGGCGCGACGTCCGGCACCGACCCGATCACCCGACGGGCCGACTCGATCTGGTACGGCAGCGGGTCGTTCGCATCGTTGGCGTCGCCCCGCATCACGATCTCGCGGGCGTCGTCGTCACCGGACAGCGGCGCGATGCTGACGATCCGGTGCGTGATCGGCATCCGGCCGGGGCGATCCACCGTCACCACGTCACCGATCCGCAGCTCGGCGGCGGGGGCGGTGCGGACCAGCGCGGCCGAACCGGCGGGGATGGTCGGCGACATGGACCCGGTGCGGAACAGCACGACACCGAAGCCCGCGACGGTTCCGGCCACTGCCAGCAGGGCACAGCAGACGCCGAGCACGGCGGCGACCGTGAGCAGCAGGTCGGTGACGGTGCGACGCAGCGCGGACATCGCGCACTCCTCGGGTCAGTCCTGGACGAGCGTGAAGTCCCAGCGCAGGTCGGCCGAGGCTCCTTGGTAGGCGGACCCGGCCGGGCCGGAGGCGGACGCGGCGACGCGGACCTCGAAGCACAGGCCCACCGCGTCGGCGGCGTCCGGCGACACGGTCAGACCGGTGTCGGCGGCGAGCGAGTCGGTGATCGGCTGCCAGTCGGCGGGGGCCGCTGCCAGGTCGGCGGCGGTGCAGTCGGCGGTGCTGGCCGCCCGTGGTGCGAAGCGGTACTCCAGCGCCGGGGCCAGATCACCGGTGCCGCTGTTCCCGATCAGATGCAGTCGGCCACCCCAGTGCGAACCGGGTGCGGTGCGGATGTTGAGCCAGACGTAGTGCGACTCCCCCGCGGTGGGGGCGTCGTGGGTACCGCCCGGTGCCAGGCCGGTCAGGTCGGTCACCGCCAGCTCGGCGGCGGCGCCGTCCGGGTGCGTCTGCCACTCGGTGGCGGCGGTGGTCTGGGACTGGCTCTGGAAGACCCCGGCGGCGAACTCGGCACCCGACCGCTCGTCGGCCCGCCACGCGGCGAGCGTGTGATCGATCCCGACCGTCGCCGCCGCCCCCAGCAGGAGGGCGAGGGCGACGATCAGGACGGGGCCGCGCCGCACGGTGTCAGCTCAACTGGTCGGTGGACGTCCCGGTGAGGTCCCACTCGATGGTGCCGGTGGAACCCTGGGTCAGCCCCTCGCCCGCGGTGACTTGCACGCACAGGAACGCCGGAGTGCTGACGGCGTCCAGGCTGAACATCGTGGCGCCCGAGGTGGCGGTGGCCGGCTGGTCGGTGACCAGAGCGGTCCCGGTGGTCGCGGCCGTGCAACCGAAGCTCTCGGTCTTCAGGATGGTGTAGGTCAGGTCCTCGGCCGCTTCGCCGGTCCCGGTGGAGCCGGACAGCGCCACATCGGCCGCGTAGTCCGAGTCCTCGGAGAGCTGCACCGCGTAGGCGGCGTAGGCGGTGGCACCGGGCGACAGGTGGGCGTTCGTCGCGTCGAAGTCCAGCGCCAGCCCCGGGGAGGTCGGGTTGTCGGTGAAGGTGGTTCCGTCGTTGGAGGTCGTGAAGCGCCGTGCGCGCTTCCTGATGACCCCAGGGCACCGCACGCACTCGCGGCGCGACCGCACGTCTGCGAGAAAACTCCGAGAACCGACCACCCGGGCACGCGATGACGGTCAGTTGATCGGCAACCACATCCGCAACCGGGTGCCGCCGGCCGCCCCCGGCAGCAGCTCGATGCCGCCGCCCCGCGGTTCCAGCCGCGCCCGGTGTCGCAGCAGACCCGACTCCCGCACCTCACCGGCGGGCAGCCCGGTGCCGTTGTCGTCCAGCGTGACGCTCAGCGTGTGGTCGTCGACCTCCAGGTCGAGGGCCACCCGGGTGGCGTGGCCGTGCTTGAGCGCGTTGGTCAGCCCCTCCTCCACGGTGGCGGCGACCAGGAGCCGGTCGGCGATCGGGATGCGCTGATCCGCCTCCCGGAGGCCCTCGCCGGAGTGCATGGAGGTGGCCACGGACGGCGGCAGACGGTCCATGACCAGGCCCAGTGCCTGGACCAGTCCGATGTCGAGGCCGGTGGGGAAGACCTGGTGGCTGATCGCCCGGACGTCACGCTCGCGGACGGTGTCGATCATCCGCGCCCAGCCGCGCAGCGCGTCGGCGCGGTCGGGTCGCCCCTCGTCGTCGGATTCCACCGCGAGTTGGTCCAGTCCCGCGCCGACCAGCACCAGTCGGTTCTGCACCGTCCCGTGCAGATGTTCGGCCACCTGGCGACGCATCGCCGCTTCCTCGGCCTCCAGGGCGGCCGTGGCAGCCCGGTTGCGCTCCCGATCGGTGATCCGCGCCTGTTCCGCCCGGAGCCGCCGGGCCACCAGGTTGCTGACCAGGATCGCCGGGCTGGCGACGACCAGGTTGCCGACCACGGCCACCGCCCACCAGATGAGGAAGGAGCCGGTGTCCTCAGCGAACGGGATCACCTTCTGGTCGATCGCCGTCCGCCCCAGCCCCAACACCGCCGAGAGGATGATCGCGCCCACCAACTGCTCGTGCCGCCGGCGCAGCGGCAGCCGGGTCTGCAGGCACACCACCACGAGCAGAACTCCCATGGTGAAGATGATCAGGCCGACCAGCAGCTCCCGACCGACGGTGTTGACGCCTTCGACGTCCCAGGAGATCCGGACCACCACCGACAGGATGGCCCACAGGGCGGCGTTGATCACGCCGACCCACCCGGCCGCGACGAGGGCGTCCCGCGGGGCCGGCGGTGTTACGCGTCCGGCGCCCATGCGCGGCCGGTCTCCCGCAAGAAGCGCAGCACGGCCGCCACGCGCCGATTCGCGTCGCCGCCCTCGATCTCCAGCCGGCGGTAGATCGCCAGCAGATGACTCTCCACCGAACGCGGCGAGATCTTCAGCCGCTCGGCGACCGCCTGGTTGGACAGTCCCTCCGCGACCAGCCGCAGCACCTGCAACTGCGCGGGCGTCAGGTCGGCGACATCCGTCCCGGCGCGCGGCACCGATTCCCGCACCAACTGGGGATCCAGCACCACCCGGCCCTGCGCCGCGGCGACGACCGCCTGCACCAGCACGTCCCGAGCGAAGGCCGATCGCTTGGACAGGTAGCTCCAGGCGTGCCGCACCTCGTCCTGCACGGTGGTGAAGACGCCCATCATGTCGTGGCTGGACAGCAGCACGATCCGCAGGTCGGGGTTGGCGCGCTCCAGCTGGAGCCCGAGGGCGATCCCGTTGCCGTCGGCCAGGTTGATGTCCAGCAGGGCGACGTCGGAGCTGCCCGGGGTGATGGCGAGCAGTGCCTCGGTGGCACCCGGCAGCGAGTGCACGACCCGCACGCCGGGTGTCCGCTGGAACGTCTGCTCCAGCATCGCCCGCATCAGGGTCTCGTCCTCGACGATGCTGACCCTCGTCACCTGTTGCTGCGGTCCAGCACTCACCGCACCCCACCTCCGACCTGCATCGACGCACTCCTGCGCGAACGGTACGTGCTCTCAGGGGTGGGCGACAGTGCAACAACCGGCGGAGCCGTGCGGAGCGGCGGGCGGCGGTGGGGTCACAGCTCGGCGGCGAAGGCTGCCAGCACCGCCTCGGAGAACAGCACGAACCGCACCTGGTCCACCCCGGTCCCGGGCCAGTCGCGGACCGCCGACACCGCCTCCCGGGCCACCTCCGTCGCCGCCCAGCCGTAGACACCCGCCGACACCGCCGGCATCGCCACCGTGCGCGCACCCACCCGAGCGGCCTCGTCCAGACTGTGCGTGAAGCAGGCACGCAGCAGCGCCGGGGCGGTCTGCCCCCGGTGCGCGTTCGGCCCGACGGTGTGGATCACCCACCGGCAGGGCAGCGCCCCGGCACCGGTCGCCACCGCCTCCCCCACCGGCAGCCCGTCCGGCAGCACGGTGCGGCGCAGCTCCCGACACTCGGCGAGCAGCTGCGGCCCGGCGGCGGCATGGATCGCACCGTCCACCCCACCACCGCCCAGCAGCGAGGAGTTCGCCGCGTTGACGATCGCGTCCACCCGCGCCGTCGTGATGTCGCCCAGCACCGCGTCGATCTGCATCCGGCCCTCCCGTGACGTGACGATGCCCGTCGCCAGGAGGGGGTTCCGCCGACGGGCATCGCCGCTCTTCGATGGTGGAGCAGCGGCTGGCACGCCATGACCGGTGGCTCCGTGGTTGTCCGCGCGGGCAGGAGTCCGCGTTGTGACGGCATCGCGCCGTGATCGGCGACGTCCGGGTCGCCTCGCCTTCCTGCTGCCGACCGGGGTCGACGATCCAGCGTAGGCCCGTGCGGCTGCGGGCGACCAGTGGAGCGGGTGGCGGAGGGCAAGGGATTCGAACCCTTGAGTACGGGGTCACCGCACTAACGGTTTTCAAGACCGTCGCTTTCGGCCGCTCAGCCAGCCCTCCTGGTGCGCCGCGAGACTACCAGCGCGTCAGTCCCGGACCAGCGGCGGCACGATCGCCGTCGCAGGTCCGGGGCGGTAGACGGTGGCCGGGCGGCCCCGGCCCTCGGTGCGGCGGCGGCCGGTGTCGGTCAGCAGCCCGGGCACCGAGGTGACCTTGCGGTGGAAGTTGCGCGGGTCGAGGGTCCGGCCCCAGACCGCCTCGTAGACGGCGCGGAGTTCGGCGACGGTGAACTCCGGCGGGCAGAACGCCGTGGCGAGCGGGGAGTACTCGAGTTTCGCGCGGGCGCGTTCGAGTCCGTCGGCCAGGATGCGGGTGTGGTCGAAGGCCAGCTCGCCGACCTCGTCCACCGGGTGCCAGGCGGCCTCGGCGGCATCGGTCCCGGCGTCGGGTTCGGGCAGGTCGGGGGCCAGGACCAGGTGCGCGACCGAGACGACGCGCTGCCGGGGGTCGCGGTCGGGGGCGCCGTAGCTGGCGAGCTGTTCCAGGTGGGCGGCGGGCTGATGGACGCCGGTCTCCTCGGCGAGCTCGCGCTCGGCGGCGTCGTGCAGGTCCTCGTCCGGGCGGACGAATCCGCCGGGCAGAGCCCAGACTCCGCGCCACGGGTCGGCACCGCGTCGCACCAGCAGGACATGCAGGCGTCCGGACCGGATGGTGAGCACCACCAGGTCCACGGTCACGGCGAACGGCGGGAAGTCCATGGCCGACAGCTTATCTCGTCAGGTTGACGAGAATCCGCTGGACGACTTATCGTCGTTGTGACGACAAACCGAGGAGGACCCGATGGCCACCATCACGCACTACCCCTTCGTCCGGCACCTGCGGGCAGCGCCCACCTCGCACATCGTGCAGCTGCACGACGGGAGGGTCCGGCGCAGCGGGGCCGGTCTGGCGTTCTACTTCCGGCCCCTGACGGCGGTGCTCTCCGAGGTGCCGCTAGACGACCGCGAGCTGCCCCTGGTGGCCCACGCCCGCACCGCCGACCTGCAGGAGGTCACCGCCGAGGTCACCGTCTCCTACCGGTTCACCGACCCGGAGCTGGCGGCGACCCGCCTCGACCTGTCGATCTCGCCGCGCAACGGCGCCTGGACCGGGACGCCGCTGGAGCAGGTCGCCCACCTCCTCGGCGAGCTGACCGCCGGGCACGTGATGGACGCCCTGGCCGGGGTCACCCTGCGCGAGGCGATCTCCTCCGGCACCGGGCCGCTGCGCGAACGGGTCACCGCGGCACTGCTGGCCGACGACCGGGTGCACGCCACCGGGATCACCGTGCTCGGTGCCCGCATCCGGTCGGTCCGGGCCGATGCCGACCTGGAGCGCGCCCTGCAGACCCCGGCCCGGGAGGCGGCGCAGTCGGAGGCCGACCGGTCGACCTACGAGCGGCGGGCACTGGCCGTCGAGCGCGAGCGGGCCATCGCGGAGAACGAGCTGAGCAACCGGATCGAACTCGCCGGCCGGGAGCAGCAGCTGGTGCTGCAGGAAGGCACCAACGCCCGCGCCCGCGCCGAGGAGGCAGCCGCCGCCGGGCTGATCGAGACCCGGGCCGCCGCGGAACGCCGCGGACTCACCGCGACCGCCGACGCCGACGCGACCCGGCAGCGCGGACTCGCCGAGGCCGACGCCCAGCGCGCACTGCTGACCGCCCAGGCGGAGGTGCCGCAGGAGGTGCTGATGGCGCTGGCACTGAAGGAGTTGGCGGCGAACCTGCCGCAGGTCGGTCAGCTCACCGTCACCCCGGACCTGCTGACCGGTGCCCTCGCGGCGCTGACCACCCGCAAGGAGGGTGAGTGAGATGAGCCTGGCACCCCGGGCCGTGCTGGTGCA
Source organism: Cellulomonas taurus (assembly GCF_012931845.1). Lineage (NCBI taxonomy): Bacteria > Bacillati > Actinomycetota > Actinomycetes > Micrococcales > Cellulomonadaceae > Cellulomonas > Cellulomonas taurus. The sequence goes on along the minus strand of NZ_CP051884.1, from coordinate 260,763 downwards.
CCGCCGCAGCGAGCTGGACGAGCTGGTGCACCGGCACGGCACCCGCGGTCAGGTCGAGTTCTTCCTGCGCACCCGGGGCCGCACCCTCGCGGAGGTGCAGGACCGGCACGACGCGGTGACCGAGGCACTGACCCGGACCCGGGCGGCGATCCCGGTGGACTGGCGACGGGGCGACGTCGAACGCGGCGACCTGCACCGGTTCACCTTCGACCCCGGCGACCTGTGCCTTGTGGTCGGGCCGGACGGATTGGTGGCGAACACCGCGAAGTACCTGGACGGACAGCCGGTGATCGGCGTCGACCCCGAGCCGGGCCGCAATCCCGGCGTCCTGGTGCGGCACCGGGCCGAGCGGATCGGGCGACTCCTGGCGGCGGTCCAGTCGGGGTCGGCCACCCTGGAACCCCGCGCACTGGTCCGGGCCACCCTGGACGACGGGACCGGGCTGGACGCGCTGAACGACGTCTACGTCGGACACCGCTCGCACCAGTCGGCGCGCTACCGGCTGGTGCTGCCGGACGGCACGGTCGAACGCCAGTCGTCGTCGGGCCTGGTGGTCGCCACCGGGACCGGCGCCACGGGCTGGGCGACCTCCCTGGCCCGCGGACGGGCCGATGCCCCCGCGCTGCCCGGCACGGCCGAGGACACCCTCGCCTGGTTCGTCCGCGAGGCGTGGCCGTCGCCGATCACCGGGGCCGACCACACCGCCGGGCTGCTGGCGTCGGGTGCCCGGCTCGAGGTGGCGGTGGAGTCGGATGCGCTGGTGGTGTTCGGCGACGGGCTGGAGGCGGACCGACTCACCGCGACCTGGGGTCAGACCGTCACGCTGGGCGTCTCCGACCGACGGCTGCGGCTGGTGCACTGAGGGAGGCCCGACGGATCAGGCGAACCACCCGTCCGGCAGGCCGGGGCTGACCACCGCGAGCTGATGCATCCGGGCGACCTGGGCCAGCCGGGCGTCGTAGGTGGCGAGGACACCCACCTCCGGGTGCGCCGCGGCGACCCCCACGTGCAGGGCACCGAAGGGGGAGAGCACACCGGTCAGCATCGAGGCGAGCTTCAGCGCCTGGTCGAAGTAGCGCACCTCCGCCAACCGGTCGGCGACGTCGAGCGCGCGCAGCCGGACGGGCGTCGGTTGCCCGGCGGCCGCGGCGCGCAGCTCGCTCAGGGACAACGACGTGACGAGGAGGTCCGGCTCGTGCTCCGCTGCCCACCGGCGCCACTCGTCGGACTGCGGATCGCCTGTCAGGTAGCGGACGAGCGCCGAGCCATCGGCGTAGATCCGCACGTCGCCAGCCTATCCGGGTAGGTGGTCCTGGGTAGCGCTCGGCCCGCCGCACCAGGTGGTGACGGCGGGCCGATGAGTGGGCCTTCAGGCTGCGCGCAGCCGCTGCATCGCCAGCTGGACCAGCTGGATCAGGCTCTGCTTGGTGGCGTCGCGGGACCGGGCGTCGGTGTACAGCACCGGCACGTGGTCCGGGATCGCCAGCGCCTCGCGGACGTCCTCCAGACGGTGCTTGGCGACGCCGTCGAAGCAGTTCACCCCGACCACGAACGGGATGCCCCGCGACTCGAAGTAGTCGACGGCCGGGAAGCATTGGTCCAGTCGGTCGGTGTCGACCAGCACCACGGCGCCGATCGCCCCGCGCACCAGGTCGTCCCACATGAACAGGAACCGGTCCTGGCCCGGGGTGCCGAACAGGTACAGCCACAGCGAACCGGGCAGGGCGATCCGGCCGAAGTCCATCGCCACCGTGGTGGAGGTCTTGCGGTCGGACTGGCCGCCGGCGTCGTCGATGCCGACCGAGTGCTCGGTCATCGCGGCCTCGGTGTTCAGCGGCTCGATGTCGGAGATCGACCCGATGAAGGTGGTCTTGCCGACCGCGAAGCCACCGGCCACGACGATCTTGACCACCGTCGGTGCGGCACCCGGCTGCTCGCCGGGTCCGGCGGTGCGGGCCGAGGGCACGGGGGCCACCGGCGCGGCCGCGACGGCGTCAGAGGGCGGAAATGCCATTGAGAACACTCTCCAGCACGCTGAGGGACAGGGCGGGCGACTGGCCGGTGCGGACCTCGACCGGGTCGGAGCCGTGCACCCGCACGAACCCCGCCTCGACCAGATCCGACAGCACGACCCGGACGACGCCCAGGGGCAGGTGCAGCAACGCCGACAGTTCGGCGACCGAGATGTAGCCGTGCGACGCGTGCTGCAGGATCGCGCGCTTCTCCGGCGTCAGGCCCTGACCGGCCACCCCGCCGGGAAGCAGCTCGACGAGCGCCTCCAACGGGTAGTCCGACCGGTCGGAGCGCACCCGGCCGCCGGTCACGGCATACGGCCGGACCGTGCGGGTCTCGAATTCGCTCTCGCTCATCACGAACCTCAGATCGCGCGGGTGGCGCCGTCGACGGGGAGCGACGACCGCATCTCGGTGATGAGCTGCGGGGTGAGCGTGGCCTCGGTGCGCGAGACCAGCATCGCCATCTCGTAGCCGATCAAGCCGACGTCGCAGGTCGCGTCGGCGACCACGGCGAGCACCGAGCCGTTCGACACGCTCATCAGGAACAGGAACAGGTTGTCCATCTCGACGATGGCCTGCCGGACGTCACCGGCTCGGAGCTGACGGGCGGCGCCGCGGGTCAGGCTGGACATGCCGGCGACGATCGCCGCGAGCTGGTCACCGTTGGTCCGGTCCAGCTGCTCCGACATGGCCATCAACAGACCGTCCGCGGACACCACCAGCGTGTGCCGGGTGCCGGGCACGGTCCGGACGAAGTTGTCCAGCAACCAGCCGAAGTTGGCTGCCTCGGTGCTGAGGGTGGTCACGCATCCTCCTTGCGGATGGCAGCCGACGGCTGCGGGATCGGGGTGTCGGGCGACTGCGCCGGGGCGGTCGTCATGAGATCGGGGTGGGCTGGGCGGCCTGGTCGCTGCCGTCGCCGTCCGCCAGTGCACGACGCCCACGACGGGTGCCGGACTGGAAACTGGAGAGCCGGTCGCGCACCGCGTCCGCGTCACGCGGGGCCGAGGCGGTCGACGGCGCGATCGCGGGGGCCTCCGGCACCGCGTTGGGTGTCCGGCGCACGAGGGAGGCGGCGGGCCGGTCGACCGACTTCGGTCGGTACGCGGACAGCTGGCTCAGCTCGCTCAACGCCTGCTCCTGGATGTCGGCTCGCATCGCGAGGGTGGAAGCGCCCTGGGCGCCGAACGCACCGGCGCCGAGGTCGGATTCGGCCTGTTCCGGTGCCCAGCCGGTCGGTGCTGCCGGGGCCGCCGTCGCGGGTTGCTCGGCCGGGGCCGCACCGCGTGAGGACCAGGCGGAGGCCCAGCCGCTCATGTCACGACGCGGGCCGGTGGTCGGGGCGGGCGTGTCGTCCACCGGGGCCGGGACCTCACCGCGCACCCGGGTCGGCAGACCGCCGGAGGCGAGCGGAGCGGGCGTCACCGGGGTGGCGTCCGGGGTCCAGGGGGTGTCGGCCGTCGGCTGCTGCGGCGACCAGCCCTGCGGCGGGGTGGCAGCGGCCGGTGCGGCCTGGGCCGGGACGACCGGAGCCGGGCTGCCCTCGCCCGACGAGTGCGGGAGGGACGGCGTGGACGGCGACCAGGCCAGGTCGCCGGACGGCGACGCCGGAGCGGCAGCGGGCTCGGGGGTGACCGTCCAGCCCGAGGCCACGGCGTCCGTCGCGGGCCCGGCGGACCACGCGGTGTCGGTGGCCGGAGTCTCCTGCGGAGCCCAGGTCGGGGCCGGGGCCCAGCCCGGGGCGACGTCCGGCGTCCCAGCGGGTGCAGCGGACACGGCAGGCGGCGTGCTGCCGAGTTCCGTGGCACCGATCAGCTTGTGCGCGCCGGTGACCGGTCGCGGCTCGGCGGACTTGCGGCGGCGGCCCAGGGAGAACAACGGACGGCGGGCGGTCCTGCCGCGCTCACGCCGGCGGGCCGGGACGTCGTCCGTGCCGTCGCCGCGGACCAGGGTGGCGAAGTCGGGCATCCCGGCGTCCGCACCGGTCGCGGCGACCGGAGCGGCCTCGGGTGCCGACGGGGCGGCCTCCGGCTGCTCGGACCCGGCTGCCGGGTCGGTGTCGACCGAGGTCGGCGCGGCGACTGCCTGGTGGTCGTCCACCCACGGCTGGTCGAAGGAGCCGATGGGCGCGAAGGGCTCGGGAACGGCGAAGGGCAGCTCACGCGAGCCGGTCTGCTCGGTCTCCGGCGCGCGGGCCTCGTCCCAGCCCAGCGGCGCGGGCTGCGGCTCGGTGGCGGCCGTCCAGGTCGACGGCGCGGGGTCCTGCTCGACCGGCACGTCCCAGGCCGGCAGGGCGAGGTCCTGCTGGTCGGCGGGTGCGGCGGCGAACGGGTCCACCGGCTCGCCGAAGGAGTCGACGGCCAGCGGCTCGCCCCAGGCGGACCGTTCACCCCAGGCGGGGTCGACCGGCTGGTCCTCGTCCGGCATCAGCATCGGGACCACGAAGGCCGCGGGCTGCTCGGCGGGCTCGTCCTGCTGCGACGGCGTGCCACTGTGGTCCGCGTCGTGCTGATCGGCGTCGTGCTGGTCCGTGTCCTGCTGGTGGCCGTCCACCTGCGGGCCCTGGTACTGGGGGGCGCTATCCGGCTCTGCACTGTCGTGCTGCTGCGAGCTGTCCTGCTCTGCGCTGTCCTGCGGCGTGTCCAGCGGCGCGGCGAACGGCGATGCCTCGGCGGGCGACTCGATCCCCGGTGCCGTGCGCTCGGCACCCGGCGAATCCGGGCTGCCCGACTCGGCCTGCGCGGGGGTCGGCTCACCGGCCACCGCGGACCGGCCACGGAATCCGGCGAACAGACCGGATCGCGGACCGGCGTCGACAGCCGGGGTGGTGCTGCCGTCGGGCGCCCCGGTGCCGCTGGCGGTGGCCGAGGCATCGGCGGGCCGGCGACTCGGCAGGGCGTCCCGGGTCGGCAGCCCGGCGCCGCGGCTGGGCAACCCGGCACCACCCTGCGCCGGGACGGCCGGGGTCCACCCGGTGGAGGCGGCGGTGATCTCCGGGGACAGGGTCGCCTCGGCGGGGGCGGGCAGCACGACCTCGCGCTGCTCCTCCGCCGGCTCGGCGCCCGGTCCGGTGCGTCGACGGGGCAGGCCCGTGCCGGTGGCACCGTCGGTGAGCGCCGCCAGGTCGACCGGCACGGCGGCGGGTGCCTCCGGCTCGACCACCGGGACGGCACCGGTCGCGGCGGCCGCCAGGCCACCACCCGGGACCGCCGTCGGCTCGGCGGTGAACAGCTGACCCGGGAAGGCGACGGTGGCGACAGTGCCCGAACCACCGTCGGTGACCCGGGACAGCGTCACCGCGGCACCCAGACGCGCGGCCAGCCGGGCCACCACGAACAGACCCAGACGCTGGGCGCCGATCGCGTCGGTGGCGGCGGCGGAGCCGATGGTGTTGTTGGCCTCGGCCAGCTCCTCGTCGGACATGCCGAGGCCCTGGTCGACGATCGTGACCAGCACCTGCCGGTCGCCGGTGCGCTCACCGGAGACCTCGGCGGTGCGGACGAACACCGGGGTGCCCGGCTCGGAGAACAGCGTGGCGTTCTCCAGCAGCTCGGCCATCAGGTGCGCAGCGGCCAGGGCGTTGAAGCCGTGCATCAGCGGGTCGACGCCGAGCTCCAGCTGCACCCGGTCGTACTGCTCGATCTCCGAGGACGCGGTGCGGACCACGTCGGACAGCGGCATGGCCTCACGCAGCCGTCGACCGGAGTCGATCCCGGCGAGCACCAGCAGCGACTCGGCGTTCCGGCGCATACGGGTGGCCAGGTGGTCCAGGCGGAACAGGTTGGCGAGCGTGGCCGGGTCCTCCTCGGCGCGCTCCAGCGAGTCGATGAACGCGAGCTGACGGCCGAGCAGCACCTGGTCACGGCGGGCCACGTTGACGAACATCTCCGCGATCGAGCCACGCAGCGCGGCCTGGTCCCGGGCCACCTGGATGGTGGTGGCGTTCACCGAGTTGAACGCGGCGGCCAGACGGCCGACCTCGTCCTGGGAGGTCACCGGGATCTCGGCCAGCGACAGGTCCGGCGCCTTGCCCGGCTCCGCGACCTGCTCGACCAGGCGCGGCAGCTCCTCGCGCACCTCACCGGCGGCGGAGGTCAGGCGGCGCAGCGGGATGACGATCCCCCGGGAGACCAGGAACGCGATCACGATGGACAGCGCGGTCGCCGCGATGGTGATACCGATGGTGATCGCCGACTGGCGCTGGGCGGCGGCCGCCAGTGCGGACGCCTGGTCACCGGCGGACTCCAGCAGGTCGGAGGCGACCGGGCGCAGGGTGGCCAGCTCGCCGTTGACCAGCGCGTTCCACCGGGTCTGGTCCAGCGCGGAGATGGTCAGCGTGTTGCCGGACTCCAGCGACAGCTGCATCGCGACCAGGTCGGCGTCACGGGACGGGAGCTGGATGCCGTCCAGCCGCAGGTTGTTGGTGGTCGCTCGGGCCTCGGCCCGGACCTCGTCCTCGACGGCGAACCGCGCCGCCAGCTCCTGCACCTTGCTGGCGTCGGCACCGTCGTCGCCGAACACCTCCAGCGCGGTCGGCTGGGCGCGCAGCACCCGCTCGACGGTCTCGGCGACCTGGGCGTAGGCGGTCAGTCGGGAGGCCAGTGACCGGTTGGAGAGCGTCTCGGCGATCAGCGCGGGGACGTCGTTGTGCGCGGTGATGACACTGGTGAAGTTGGAGTCCACCACGGACACCGGCACGGTCCCGTTGTCGACGCGCTCCCGGATGTCGGTGACGTCGGACTGCCGGATCTGCGCGGCGTCGATCGCCTCCCCCACCCGGGCGTCCAGGCCGGAGGTGTCCAGCCCGGCGGCGGTGCCGGAGAGCGTGGCGAGGGCGTTGTCGGTGGCGGTGCGGGCGGCGGACAGGCTGCCGGACAGCGCGTTGCCACCGGCTTCCTGCACCGAGAGCGTCCGCTCCTGCTGCAACGCCTCGACGGCGGCCGCGTACTGGGGCAGCACCTGGACCACCCGGCTGACCGCGGCGGCGGTCCGTGCCTGGCCGACCGACTGCACCGAGATGTAGGCACTGGCGACCAGCAGCACGAGCACGGGCAGCGCGAGCACCGCCAGCACCTTGGCGCGGATGCCGAGCCTGCGCAGCATGTCGACCTGCCTCCTGTTCCCCCGCGACCGGACGGCCGTCGGCGGATGCCACCCGTGGGAGGGCACCCGTTCAGTCCCCATCGGCCGAAACAGCCGCGGACATGAGCGGTGAACACGGATTCATCCGAGGCGTACCGTCGACGGATGCGCGTCATCGAAGTGGAACAGCCCGGCGGACCCGAGATGCTGACCGTGATCGAACGCCCCGATCCGGTGCCCGGCGCCGGTGAGCTGCTGATCCGGGTCGCGGCCGCCGGGGTGAACCGGGCCGACCTGTTGCAGCGCGAGGGCCATTACCCGCCGCCGCCCGGGGTGCCGTCCTGGCCCGGCCTGGAGGTCTCCGGCACCGTGATCGGTCGCGGGACCGGTGTGGACGCCGCCGGCTGGCCGGACGGGCTGCCGGTCGCCGCGCTCCTCGGCGGCGGTGGCTACGCCGAGCAGGTCACCGTCCCGGTCGGTCAGGTGCTGCCGGTGCCTGCCGGTGTGGACCTGGTCGCGGCCGGTGGTCTGCCGGAGGCGGTCGCCACCGCGTGGACCAACCTGATCGACTCCGGCCGCCTGGTCGCCGGAGAGACCATGCTGGTGCAGGGCGGCTCGGGCGGGGTCGGGTCGATCGCCGTGCAGCTCGCCACGGCGCTGGGGGTCCGGGTCCTGACCACGGCCGGTGGTCCCGAGCGGGCGGACCGGTGCCGGGAGCTGGGCGCGGACGTGGTGATCGACCACCGCACCCAGGACGTCGTGGCCGCTGTGCACGAGGCCACCGAGGGGCGCGGCGTCGACGTGGTGCTGGACGTGCTGGGCGGTGGCGGACTGGCGAGCAACGTCGAGGTGCTGGCCACCGGTGGCCGGCTGGTCGTGATCGGCACCCAGCGCGGGGCCACCGGCACCCTCGACCTGATGCAGCTGATGGCCAAGCGCGCCTACGTCACCGGCAGCACGCTGCGCTGGCGCACCGTCGAGCAGAAGTCCCGGGTGATCGCCGACGTCGCCGCGCACGCGTGGCCGCTGATCGCCGACGGCCGGGTCGCCCCGGTGGTGCACACGACGCTGCCGCTGGACCAGGCGGCCGAGGCGCACCGGCTGATGGACTCGGGCGCGGTGTTCGGCAAGGTGCTGTTGACGCCCTGAGGTCGCGCACCCGGTCGGTCGGCGGGAGCATCGCACCATGACCACCGACGACTCGACCGACCGGCCACGGATCGTCGTGGTCGGCGACGACGCCAGCGCAGAATCCTCCGCACCCCAGGTCGATCAACCGGCCAAGGTGATGCGGATCGGCACCATGGTCAAGCAGCTGTTGGACGAGGTGCGGTCGTCGCCGCTGGACGACGCCGCCCGCAGCCGCTTGGCCGAGGTGCACGAGCGGTCGCTGGCCGAGCTGGAGGACGGCCTGTCGCCGGAACTGGTGGCAGAACTGCACCGGATCACGCTGCCGTTCACCGAGGACGCCACGCCCTCGGACGCCGAACTGCGGATCGCCCAGGCGCAGCTGGTCGGGTGGCTGGAGGGCTTGTTCCACGGGATCCAGACGGCACTGGTCGCGCAGCAGATGGCGGCTCAGGCGCAGCTCGGCCAGATGCGTCGAGCGCTGCCGGGGAACGCCGAGCAGCCGGGCGGATCCCCGGGCAACGGGCCCGGACAGTACCTCTAGCCGTCCCTCCTGCGCCGGGCGGGCACCGCCGTCAGCACGATCGCCGCCGACACGCACAGCAGCCCCACCACCTCCCACCCGTGCGGCCACTGCCGCAGGGCGACCGCCCCCACCACCGCGGCGGTGGCGGGCAGCAGGGCGAGCAGCACGGCGAAGGTCGCCGCCGTGACCCGGCGCAGGACGACCTGTTCCACGGCGTAGGGCACCACCGACGACAGCACCGCGATGCCCACCACCGCGAGCGCCAGTCCCGGGTCGTGCAGCACCGGGGTCGCACCGGAGGCGAGGAACGGGGCGAAGACGATCGCCCCCGCGAGCATGCCGACCGCGAGCGAGGCGAAACCATCCGGTGCCGGGCGGCCGTCGTCCACGGGCGGGTGGCCACCATCGGCCGCCGGGCCCGTGTCGTCCGAGGCCGGGCGGAGGTCCTCGGGCGTGCGGTCACCGCCGACGGCCACCCGCCGGCCCAGCAGGATGTACCCGGCCCAGCAGGCCGCGGCCGCGCCGATGGCGATCAGTCCGTGCACCACCCGGGGATCGTCACCTGCCCGCAGCTGCACCCCGGCCAGGGCCACCACCCCGGCGGCGGCGACCACGATCCCGGCCCGTTCCCGCCACCCGCGTCCGGTCACGGCGGCGACCGCCACCGGCCCGAGGAACTCGATGGCGACGGCGGTGCCCAGGGGCAGCACGTCGATGGCCAGGTAGAACGTCACGTTCATCGCCGCGAGCACCACACCGAACAGCGCGGCGGTCAGCAGGGATCGGCGGGTCCAGCGCGCCCGCCACGGTCGACGCCAGGCGATCAGCACCAGCGCCGCCACCGCGATCCGCAGCCACGCGACGGTCGGCGACACGACCGTGGCGAACAATCCCACCGCCAGCGCGGCACCGGCGTACTGGGTCAGCCCGGAGAAGACGAACAGCACCGGCGCTGGGATCCGGCCACCTTTCGTCACCCACCCAGCCTACGGACCCACCCCACCCCCCAACCCACCACCCCCACGTCCCACACGCACCCGCACCCGCACCACAGCGCCGAGGTCGGCACTCCGCGCCGGGTCGAGCCCGGCGAAGTGCCGACCTCGGGCGCGAAGTACCGACCTCGGGCGCGAAGTGCCGACCTCACGCGGGGCGAGGCCAGGCGGGGTGGGTGGGGCGGGGCGGTTGGGCGGAGTGGGTGGGTTGGGTGGGTGGGGTGGGTGGGTGGGGTGGGTGGGGTGGGTCAGCCCTTGACCGAGCCGGCCAGGAGTCCGCGGACGAAGTACCGCTGCAGGGCGACGAACACCACCACCGGCACGATGATCGACACGAAGGCCCCGGCCGACAGCAGGTGCCAGGCGGTGCCGCGGGTGCCGGTCAGGTTGAACAGCGCGACGGTGAGCGGATTGACGTTCGCCTGCCCGCCGAAGGTGAGACCGACCAGCAGGTCGTTCCACACCCAGAGGAACTGGTAGATGCCGAAGGCCGCCAACGCGGGCTTGAGCATCGGCAGCATGAGCCGGAAGAACACGGTGACGTGTCCGGCACCGTCGACCCGTGCCGCCTCGATCAGCTCACCGGGGATCTCCCGCATGAAGTTGTGCAGCAGGAACACCGCCAGCGGCAGGGCGAACATGGTGTGCGCCAGCCAGATCGGCCAGAACGTCCGGTTGATGCCCATGTCGACCCACAGCTCCAGCAGCGGGAGCAGCGTGACCTGCAACGGCACCACCTGAAGGGCGAACACGGCGACGAACAGGGTGTTCTTGCCGGGGAACCGCATCCAGGCGAAGGCGTAGGCGGCCAGCGCGGCGATCAGGATCGGGGCGATCACCGCGGGCAGGGTGATCGCGATCGAGTTGATGAAGTACGGGGCGAGGTTGTCCTGCCCGGTCGAGCCGAGCACCGTCTGGTAGTTGTCCAGGGTGAACGTCGGGTTGGTGAAGACCGTCCACCATCCCGAGTTCTTGATGTCGGCCTCGGGTCGGAACGAGGTCACCAGCAGCCCGAAGGTGGGCAGGGTCCAGAGCACCGCGAGGATCACGGCGACCAGCGACGCCCAGGGCGAGGTGAGCTTCTTCCGGGCGGCGTCGGCGGCGGAGGACCGGCCTCGGCGACGACGACCCGATCCGGTGTCGACGCCCGGGTCCGCCGGGATCGCGGGAACAGAGAGCTGGGTCATCAGCGACCCTCCGATGCGCGGAGCTGGCGGACGTTGTAGACGATGATCGGCACCACCAGGATGAACAGCAGCACCGCCAGCGCGGCGCCGAGTCCCTGGTTACCGGCCGAGAACGACTGGGTGTAGAACTCGTTCGCCACCACGCTGGTGCCGAACGACCCGCCGGTCATGGTCCGGATGATGTCGAAGACCTTGAGGCAGCCGATCGCGATGGTGGTGAGCACCACGACCACGGTCGGCCGGATCGACGGCAGGGTGATGAAGCGGAACATCTCGAAGGCGCCCACGCCGTCGAGCCGGGCCGCCTCGGTCATCTCGGCCGGGATGGCCTTGATCGACGCGGACAGGATGGTCATCGCGAAACCGGCCTGGATCCAGATCATCACCACGATCAGGAAGAACGTGTTCCACGGTGAGTCGATCAGGAACTGCTGTGGTTTCCCGCCCAACCAGACGATCACCTGATTCAGTAACCCGATCTGCGGGATCTGTTGCTGACCCGGGAGCAGGTTCTCGATGTGGTCGCGGTATTCGTAGACGAACTTCCAGATGATCGACGCCCCCACGAAGGAGATCGCCATCGGCAGGAAGATCAGTGCCTTCGCGAAGGACTCGCCGCGTGCCCCGTCGACCAGGATCGCGTAGATCAGCCCGATCACGGTGGCGACGAACGGGGTGACCAGCACCCAGAGCACGGTGTTGCGCAGCACGACCAGTTGCTCGTCGGAGCTGAAGATCGTCAGGTAGTTGTGCAACCCGATGAACTGCGACCCGGCGGCGTCGTACAGCGAGCGGACCACGGTCCGGCCCGCCGGGTAGACCAGGCCGACCACCAGCAGAACCAGGGTCGGGGCCAGGAAGAGCCAGGCCGTCTGCCGGCGACCGCGTCGCTCGGCGAGGGCGGCCAGGAACAGGATGATGCCGACCACCGCCGCGAAGGCGATCAGCGCGATCAGCATGGTGAGGAGCTTGCCGCCTGTGGTGGTGGCGGCGACGGCGAGGTGCACGGTGCCTCCCAGAGACCGGGGACGATGGCTGACGACCGGCCCGGACCCCGCGAGGTCCGGGCCGGTCGTGGGAGGTCAGATCAGGAGGCGGGCCAGGCCGCTTCGATCTTGTCCAGCGTGTCCGCGGTGGACTGGCCGGTGATCCAGTTGGTCGCCTGCTTCCAGAACGCGTTCGACCCGACGGCGGCCGGCATCATGTCCGAGCCGTCGAAGCGGAAGACCGTGTTCGGGTCCTGCAGGATGTCCGCCGACAGCTTGTCGATCGGGTTCACCAGGTTCGCGGTGTCCAGGCCCTTGTTGGCCGAGATCCAGCCGCCGGAGGTGATGTCCGAGGACGCCTTGGCCTTGTTGTTGGCCCAGGTGTCGGTGGACAGGTAGGTCTGGAACGCCTGCACCTCGGGGCGGTCGGAGAACGCGAGGTTGAACTCGCCACCACCGAGCACCGGCTTGTCCTCGGCGGTCTCACCCGGCAGGTAGAACGCGAAGGCGTTGCCGTCCTCGGCGACGGTCACCGAACCGTCGGTCGGGAAGTTCGAGGCGTAGAACGACGCCATCCGGTGCAGGAAGCAGGTGCCCTGCGGGATGCCCAGCCCGGCGTCCTGGAACGTGGTGGTGGCGATGGAGTTCACGTCACCGAAGCCGGCGTTCACGTAGTCCGGGTTCTTCAGGTAGTCGCCCACGGCGTCCAGGGCCGCGGTCGGCGCCTCGGAGTTGAAGGCGATGGAGTGGTCGACCCACTGGTCGTAGACGTCCGGGCCGCCCTCGGGCACCCGGAGCATCATGTCCTCCATCCAGTCGGTGATCGGCCAGCCGGTGGCCTCACCGGAGGCGATGCCCGCGCACCAGGGCTTCTGGCCGGTCTTCGCGATGGTGGCGGTCAGGTCGGATAGCTCGTCCAGGGTGGTCGGGACCTCCCAGCCGTTGGCCTCGAAGATCTGCGGGTTGTACCAGACCAGCGACTTCACGCTGGCGCCGGACGGGGCGGCGTAGAACGTCCCGTCGACGGTGCCGTAGGCCTTCCAGTCCTCGCCCCAGAACTCGTCGACGTTGGCGGCGACGTCGTCGGGGGCGGCGACCGCCTTGCCGGTGGCGACCAGCTGCTGCAGCAGACCCGGCTGCGGCACGATCGCGATGTCCGGCGCGCTGCCCGCCTGGGCCTGCACCAGGATCTGCTGCTCGAAGTTCTTGTCCGAGGTGTACTCGATGGTCGCGCCGGTGCAGTCCTCGAAGGGCTTGTACGACTCGACGTAGGGCTCGTCCTCCGGCGCCACGATGCCGGAGTACACCGTCACCGTCTTGCCGCTGAGGTCGCCGTACGCGTCGTAGTCGGCACAGTCGGTGGTGGTCGAGCCGCCGCTGGCGGTCTCGTCGCCCCCGGAATCACCACCGCTGGAACAGGCGGCCAGGGCCAGGGCGACCCCGAGCCCTCCGGCGATGACGGCACTCCTGCGGTGCCGACGGATGCTGGTCATGCGGTCCTCCACATCGTCGTGGTGGCTACCGGGCCTCATCGCCCGGTGCATCAGGACTCATGCAAGCGTTTACATCACCAGCTGACAAGCCGTGCGGCGTCACAATTCGGTCACAGGCCGGGTGGAACTCCGCTGGATCAACGTGGTCGGGAAGACCACGTCCCGGGGCACCGGCGTGCCGGTGAGCAGTTCGAGCAGCATCGTCGCCGCCGTCACGCCCTGCTCGTACGCGTCCTGGGCCAGCGTGGTCAGGCCGAGGTGTTCGGACATCTGGTGACCGTCGACGCCGATCACCGACACGTCCTCGCCCGCCCGCAGCCCTCGGTCCCGCACCGCCAGGATCGCGCCCATCGCCATCTCGTCCGAGGCGGCGAACACCGCCGTCACGTCGGGCCGCGCGTCCAGCAGGCGGTGCATCGACGCCCGACCGCCCGCGACGTCGAAGTGGCCGTGCACCTCCAGGTCCGGCGAGGGGTCCAGCCCGCGATCCGCGACCTCCAGCCGCCACCCCTGGGCGCGCCGGACCGCCGGGGACCAGGCCAGCACGTCGTCCGGTTCCCCGGTCAGGTGCGCGACGACCCGGTGCCCCAGCTCGGCCAGGTGCGCCACCGCCCGGCGCGCGGTGTCCACGTCGTCCAGTCCGACCGTGACGTGGTCCGGGGCGCCCGGTCCGACGAAGACCAGCGGGTAGCCCAGCTCGTCCAGCGCGGCGATCTCGGCAGGTTCCAGCGGCAGACCGACCACCAGCACCCCGTCCACCCGTCGCCGGAGCACCCCCGGGTCGAGCGCCAGCCGCCGCGTGCCGCGGTCGACCTCGAAGGTGTAGAGCAGCGCGTCGAAGTCCTCGGCCCGCAGCGCCCGCTCGGCACCCTCGATCACCTGCGCGAAGAACCAGTGCGACACCCAGGGCGAGATCAGCCCGATGGTGCGGGTGCGACCCGTGGCCAGCGAGGCGGCGGTGGGCGATGGCACGTAGCCGAGCTCCTCGGCGGCCCGACGCACCCGTTCCCGGGTGGTGTGGGTGACATTGGGCAGGCCGCGGAGTGCTCGGGAGACGGTGGCTGTGGACACACCTGCCGCCCGGGCCACGTCGACGATGCCGTGCGCCATGCGGGCGATTGTGCATCGTCGGGCGGGGCAGGGTCCACCGGCGGCCCGACGATGAGCACCCGGGCGTCCGGCCGGGAGACCTCCCCCCGCTCCCCGTGTTTCCACGCAGGCCGACCCCGCCCGATCCCGCCCCGGATCAGGCTGGGTGCCATGACGCCCCACCTGTCCGGCCGCGCGAAGGGAGCCGTCCTGCTGCTCGCGTGCGCGCTGGCGGTGACGGTGGCGGTGGGCCGTTCGCCGTGGACCGACGCCACCTGGACCGATCGGGAACACGCGGTCGCGACCTTCCACGCCGTGTCCTTCCAGACCCAGAGCCAGGCCGCCGGATCGACCGGGTGGGCGCATCACCCGACGGGCGACCCGGCCCAGCTGTTCCTGGACCAGGAGGAACTCGCACCGGGTGGCACCCGGCTGGAACCCGCGGCCGGGCCGTCGATCTACTCCTGGTTCAACGTGCGCACCTCGCCGGACACGGACACCGCCGCGCACCTGTCACTCACCGACGTCAGCGCCGTCGGTGATCTGGCCGCGGCCGTCGACTACCGGGTGGTCGCGCGCACCGCCTCCACGGCGCCGTGCAGCGCGGCCGACTTCACCGCCGACGCGTCCTATCTGGCCGGATCCGCGACCGGTTACGCCCATCTCACCGGCTGGGTCAGCCCGGAGCCGTCGGTCCCCCTGGGTGCGCACGGCACCGACCCGGCCGGACTGTGCGTGGAGATGCGGCTCGCCGCCGACGCGCCCAACTCCTACCAGGGCACGCACGCCGACGTCGTCTGGTCCTTCACCGTCACGCAGGCGGAGCAGTGATGAGCACCCGATCCCGGCGGCTCGCGGCGACCGCGCTCGCCCTGGCCATCGTGCTCCTGGGTGCGGTGGCCCTGCGCGGCGGCCACCGCTGGACGCGGGCGGGCTCCCTCGGCACCGAGACGGTCACCACCATCGCGGATGCCGACGAGGTGCCGCTGCCGACCTCCACCTGCACCGTGGTCAGCGGTGCGCCGCACATGCTGACCCTGACCGACGCCGGTGACGGGCTGCCGGTGCTGGAGTACCGGGTGGAGATCTCGGTGTCGCACGTGCCCAGCGGCAGCTACTCCTGGGCGACCGGCACCGTCGACAACACCCCGATGCTGCCCCTCGGCGAGTCGTTCTGGTCGGCCGACACCGCACAGGTCGGCTGGGGGATCGAGGGGTGGTCACTCGGCGGCGACAGCTGGTCCGGCACCGTGAAGGTCCAGGCGATCGGGCCGGGTGGCTGGACCTCCGACCCGGTGTACTTCGACTGGTCGATCGTCTCCCCCGGCATCGGCGCCGCCACCGTCACCTGTGCCCCGCACTGAGGGCCGGTCAGCCCTCGGCGAGCACCGAGCGCAGCACGTCCAGCAGTCCGTCGTCCTCGATGGTGCCGGTGACCTCGTCCGCGGCGGCGCGCACGTCGTCGCCCGCATGCCCCATCGCGACCCCGCGGGCCGCCCAGTCCAGCATCTCGACGTCGTTGGAGCCGTCACCGACCGCCACCGTGGCGAAGGGCTCGACGCCGAGGTCGCGGCGCAGGTCCTCCAGCGCCGACCCCTTGTTCACGCCACCCGGGGTCAGGTCCAGCCAGGCCGACCAGCCGACCGCGTAGCTGACCTGGTGCAGACCGACCCGGCGCACCAGCTCGCGGAACTCCTCCGGGGTGCGGCCCGGGTCGCGCACCACGACACGGGTCGCCGGGCGGGACACCAGCTCCTCGAAGTCGCACACCCGCTGGTCGCCGGTCAGCTCCCCCTCCGGGAAGCCCCGGGTGACCAGGAAGCCACGGCCGAGGTCCTCCACCGCGAAGTACGCCTCGGGCAGTTCCAGCTGCAGCACCCGCAGCGCCGGCTCCGGGTCGAAGGTGATCTGCCGGGTGACCTCGTAGCCGCCGGGCAGCTCCGGGTCGAGCCGGCTGGTGACGGCGCCGTTGGACGATACCGCCCACCCGGTGGTGATGCCCAGGTCGTGCGCCACCGGGACGGTCGCCCGCACGCCGCGGCCGGTGGCGAGCACGATGTGCGCACCGGCCGCCTGCAAGGCGGTGATGCTCGCGCGCACCTCGTCGGAGATCACCCCGTCGTAGGTCATCAACGTGCCGTCGACGTCCAGGGCGATCAGGGTCCCGGCCACGGTGCGCGGGTGGGTCATCGCGATGCTCCTCCGGTGGGCTCGAGCAGCTCCAGGCCGCCCAGGTACGGACGCAGGCCCTCCGGCACCCGGACCGAGCCGTCGGCCTGCTGGTGGTTCTCCAGGATGGCGACGATCCAGCGGGTGGTCGCCAGGGTGCCGTTCAGCGTGGCGACCGGGCGCACCTCACCGTCGGCGGTGCGCTCCCGCACGCCCAGGCGGCGGGCCTGGAAGGTGGTGCAGTTCGAGGTGCTGGTCAGCTCCAGGTAGCGCTCCTGGCTGGGCAGCCACGCCTCGCAGTCGAACTTCCGGGCGGCGCTGGACCCGAGGTCACCAGCGGCGGTGTCGATCACCCGGTAGGGCAGCTCGGCCAGGGCCAGCATCTCCTCCTCCCAGCCCAGGATGCGCTGGTGCTCGGCGGCGGCGTCCTCGACCGTGGTGTAGCTGAACGCCTCCACCTTGTGGAACTGGTGCACCCGGATGATCCCGCGGGTGTCCTTGCCGTAGGACCCGGCCTCCCGGCGGTAGCAGGCGGACCACCCGGCGTAGCGCTTCGGTCCGGCGGACAGGTCGATGATTTCGCCGGAGTGGTAGCCGGCGAGCGCCACCTCGCTGGTGCCGACCAGGTACAGGTCGTCGGCCTCCAACCGGTAGATCTCGTCCGCGTGCGCGCCGAGGAACCCGGTGCCCGCCATGATCTCCGGCTTGACCAGCGTCGGGGTGATCACCGGCGTGAACCCGGCGGCCAGCGCCTTGTCCACCGCCGCGTTCAGCAGCGCCAGCTCCAGCCGGGCACCGACACCGGTCAGGTAGTAGAACCGGGCACCGGAGACCTTGGCGCCGCGCTCGGTGTCGATCGCCGCGAGGCCCTCGCCCAGCTCCAGGTGGTCCCGGACCCGGAAGTCGAACTCCCGCGGGGTGCCCTCGTGGCGCAGCACCACGAAGTCGTCCTCGCCACCGGCCGGGACACCCTCGGCCACGATGTTGCCGATCCGGCGGGCCAGCTCGGTCGCCTCGGTCTCGGCGGCGTCCGCGTCGGCCTGCAACGCCTTGACCTGCTCCGCCAGCGACTTGGCGCGGGCCAGCAGTTCCTGCTTCTCCTCGCCCTGCGCGGCGGCGACCAGCTTGCCGAGGGACTTCTGCTCGGCGCGCCGGTTCTCGAAGTCGGTCAGCGCGGCCCGGCGACGGGCGTCGGCGTCCAGCACCTGGTCGACCAGCCCCGGGTCGTCACCACGCGTCACCTGGCTGGCACGCACGATGTCGGGGTCCTGACGCAGCAGCTTGAGATCGATCACCAGGCGAGCCTACTCAGCGATCCGACCAGGTCGCGGGCGGAAGTCGTCGGATGTGCGTAGATTCCCGTGCATGACCTGGGAAGGATGGCTCGCCGTTGCCGCCACGATCGTGGCGGTCGCCGCCCTGATCCTGGGGTTGATGAACCGCCGGGCGGCGCTCCCGGCCCGGGCCCCGTTCCGCGGCACGGTGCAGGCGCCGACGCCGGAGACCCCGCCGGAGCAGAAGCGGCCACTGGTCGCCTTCGTCGCTAACCCCTCCAAGACCGGGGTGCCCGACCTGCGCCCGCAGCTGCGCCGGATGTGCGCCGAGCAGTACCTGCCCGAGCCGCTGTGGCTGGAGACGACGCCGGAGGACCCGGGGATCGGCCAGGCGAAGCAGGCGATCGAGCAGGGCGCGGACCTGGTGGTCGCCCTCGGCGGTGACGGCACCGTGCGCGCGGTCGCCGAGGCGCTGGCCCACACCGGGGTGCCGATGGGGCTGGTCCCGGTCGGCACCGGCAACCTGCTGGCCCGCAACCTCGACATCCCGATCGGTGACCCGCAGGCGGCGTTCCAGCTCGCGCTGGACGGGATGGACCGGACGATCGACGTCGGCTGGCTGCGGGTCCTGAAGTTCGAGTCGAATGTCGACGACGACATCGCCGAGGCCTCCGACGACCTGCCGGACGACACCGACATCCCCCGCGACCACATCTTCCTGGTGATCGCCGGGGTCGGCTTCGACGCCGCGATGGTGGCCGACGCCGACGACCAGCTCAAGGCCAAGGTCGGCTGGATCGCCTACTTCGTGGCCGGGATCAAGCACCTGCACGGCAGCCGGCTGCGGACCACCGTGCGCCTGGACGACGCCGACACCGAACCCACCCGGGTGCGCAGCCTCCTGATCGGCAACTGTGGCCGACTGCCCGGCGGGATCACCCTGCTGCCCGACGCCGAACTGGACGACGGCTGGCTGGACATCGCCGCCATCGACACCCGCGGCGGGGTCGCGGGCTGGGCGCAACTGTTCGGCGAGGTCGTGCTGCAGGGGGTCGGGGTGCGACCGCAGCTGCCGGCCAAGATCGGCCGGATCGACCACGCCCGCGCCCGCGAGGTGCACGTGTCCATCGCCGGCGGCGAGCACGTCCAGGTGGACGGCGATGTCATCGGCGAGGTCACCGAGCTGTCGGCCCGGGTGGACCCGGGTGCCCTGGTGGTCCGGGTCGGCGCACGATGACTGGGTGATCGCACTCAAAGTTCGTCGATCCACTACTTAATTCCGGCGAAACCCGGGACGTGGCGGCCCGACGACCGGAACCCTGCTCGGCATGGCTGATCTGGAGCTTTCCCACGACGCGGCACTGTCCGCACACCGCGAGTTGCACGGTGTCGCGAACGATCTGGTGCACGATCTGCGCTCCGCGGTGCCGGACACTGGGTCGACCTCCGCCCAGGAAGCGGTGGACTCCTGGTTCGACTGGCTGTCGGTCACCTCAGGGGCGGTGGCGGGAGGGATGCGGGTCAGCGCGCAGGAGGTTGCGCGAGCTGCCGAGATCC
Organism: Cellulomonas taurus; assembly: GCF_012931845.1. Lineage (NCBI taxonomy): Bacteria > Bacillati > Actinomycetota > Actinomycetes > Micrococcales > Cellulomonadaceae > Cellulomonas > Cellulomonas taurus. The sequence goes on along the minus strand of NZ_CP051884.1, from coordinate 241,262 downwards.
TCGGCGAGGCGGACGGCCGGTTGGCTCACGGTCTGGCGACCACCGGTGTGCAGGTCGCGCGATGAGAGTCTGGGACCGGGACCACCCAGGAGTCTGCGACCTTGAGAGCTTCGATCAGGTGCTCTACCACCTGGTCGGGCGGGTGCTGCCCGATCTGGCGGAGGGTGCCGAGCGTGCTGACCGCGCGATCAGCACGGCCGCCGACGGCTGGTCCGGTCGGAGTGCCGACGCATGGGAGGACACCGCCCGACCCAGGGTGACCGCGATCCGCGACTTCCACGACGCAGCACATGTCGGCGCCGAGACCTTGAACCTGTACCTGTACACCGTGGCGAGCATCAAGGGCCGCTCCACTCCGGCCCTCGCCGAGTGGCAGCAGACCACCCTGGACCTGTCCCGCGCCGAGGACGAGCTCGACCGGGTGCGCGCCGACCCGTCCAGCACCGACGACGACCGCTGGCAGGCGCTCGCCCGGGTCCAGCGCTGCGAGGACGACCAACGCGGTGCCCGCTCCTGTCTCGACCGGCTGGACGACGAGCGTGAGCAGGCCGACTACGGCCTGCGCGCCGGACTCGAACGGTCGATGCCACCCAGTTGGGTGGCAGGTGGCGGCACACTCACCGGGACGCTGCCACCCACCGCTCTCGCCCGGGGCACCCACGACATCGCCGCCTGGGCGCGGGGTCTGCCCGACGGTCCGCAGGGTGACGCCGCACTACGGTGGTTGGCCACCCAGCTCTCCGACCAGGACCTCGACGCTCTCCTGGCAGCCTGCCCCGCGCTCGCGACCCGGCTGATGAGCGACAGCAACCGGCAGGTGTTCGGCGCCGAGTACCCCACGCTGGCGACGGCGCTCGGTGTGGTCGACGCGGATGCTCGGATCGCGGCCGTCATGAGCGCCTGCGCATCCATGAGCCCGGACCAGCTCGCCGACCTGGCGCGCGCCTGGCCCGGGGTGGTGCACAACCTGGACGGGATGCCGCTGCCGGTGCGGATCGCGGCGAGCCGGACGGCTGTGCGGGCGGCGATCCTGGACGTGGAGGAGCAGATCGCCGGGGTGCGACGGCAGACCGCCGCCATCACCGGGAACGACCCGCTGCAGGTGGCGATGCGGCGGGAGTTGGAGGGGAGCATCGCGGACCTGCAGGCGCGGCAGGGGTGGTATGGGCAGCTGCTGGCGGAGTCGAGCGATTACTGGGTGGTGGGCGAGCGTGATGCGCGGCACACGGCCGGGCATCAGGTGGTGCTCTTCGAGCCCGATGCCGGCCGGTTCGGCGAGGTGGTCGGCGATGTGCAGGCCACCAGCATTGGAATCCTGGTCGGCGGGACCGGAACCAACCTGAAGAACATGCCGGATCAGCGCGACCGCGCGTCCGAGTTCGTGAAGGAGGCCGGGGGCGGCCTGGCGGTGATCGCCTACCTCGGTGGTCCGATGCCGCAGAACATCGCCACCATCGCCCCCGATCCGCCGCACGGTGGCTACGCCGAGGCAGCCGACTCCGCCTATGCCCGCGCGATCGCCCCGCACCTGGCGGCCTTCGCGAATGGTGTCCGGGCGACCACCGGGGCGACGGTCACGGCTGTCGGCCACTCGTACGGCGGGTCGGTGGTCGGTGCCGCGGAGGCTGCCGGAATGGTCGTCGACCGGGTCTTGCACGTCGAGTCGGCCGGGTCCGGACCCGGGGTCAGCACCCCTCAGGACTATGCGGCACCGGACACCCCGCGCTACGTCATGACGGCACCGAACGACCCGATCATCTACGCCCAGGGCATGTCCGTCGGGCCGCTCGGTCACGGCACCGATCCGAACGTCCTCCCCGGGATCACCCGCCTGGAGACCGGTCGGGTGGACAGCACCGACCCGCACAGCCCTCTGGTCCAGGGCGGCCCCGCTCACTCGGGCGTCTTCGGCACCGAGGGCTCGGACACCAAGCCGGATGCCTGGCAGAACATCTACAGCGTGCTGATCGGCGGTGACGTCACCACCTGGACCCCACCACAGGAGGTCTGGGACCGCGGCCCGGGCGGAGAACTGCGCAATCACGTCGAGTACCCCATGGCCGACCCGACCTTCGTGCCGCCGACGGTGGATGTGCCATGACCCGCCGCCAGATCCTGATCGGACTGCTCATCGTCGCCGTCCTCGCCACCTCCGCCTGGTGCAACCGACAACCCGACCAGAACGCCCTGCGCGCCACCTCCGACGCTGCCTACCGCAACGCCGTCACCGTCACCGACGACCTGATCCAGCACTTCCGCGACACCTTCCCCGACATCCCCATCGAGGTGTACCGCTCGTACTACGAGGGCGAGTACTGGTTCGACTGCACCTGGACCCCGCGCGACCAGGGCGAACCGCCCGCATCCATCCGGTGGTCCACCGGCCCCCGTCTCGCGATCGACACCGACCGGCCCGGCCTCGATCTGATCGACGACTTCATCGCCGACTACCTCAACGACGGTGCCGTCATCGTTCGCGACGATCGCGACCACGGGAACCCGCCGTCGGTCACCCTTGACTATCACGACGCTGGAATCGTCATCAGCGGCGTCACCCGAGCGGGACTGGACGAAGGGTGGGCCAACTACATCGACCTGGACGTCTCGACCCCGTGCTTCACCCCGCCCGACGACATCCTCACCTACGACCGCGAGCACCCCGAGCGCTATTTCACCCCCGCCCCCATACCCACCTCATGAGCCGTGCTCCACCCACCAGCACCACTCATTCGGGTCACACGACACCCGGCCGCACTACCTGTCGGCCGCCCGTCGGGCCTCTCGGCAGGACATACTTGCCCGCGGCGACGTACCGGCACACAGGAAGGCCACCCATGACCGACGGGGACACCCGGATCAGCGAGCGGGAGTTGCAGCACGCCCAGGCGCTCGTGGGGCAGATCGGCAACTTCTTCGACCAGCGGGTCGTGGGCCAGCGCAATCTGCGCACCGCCCTGCTGTGCACGGTGATGGCGGGCGGGCACATCCTGCTGGAGTCGGTCCCCGGTCTGGCCAAGACCACCGCCGCCCAGGCGCTCGCCGCGTCGATCTCAGGCAGCTTTCACCGGATCCAGTGCACGCCGGACCTGATGCCGAACGACATCGTCGGCACCCAGATCCTCAACTACTCCACCGGCGCGTTCAGCACGCAGCTCGGTCCGGTGCACGCCAACGTGGTGCTCCTGGACGAGATCAACCGGTCCAGCGCCAAGACCCAGTCGGCGATGCTGGAGGCGATGCAGGAGCGGCAGACCTCCATCGGCGGCGAGGTGCACCCGCTGCCCAAGCCGTTCGTGGTGCTGGCGACCCAGAACCCGATCGAGGAGGAGGGCACCTACGTCCTCCCCGAGGCGCAGATGGACCGCTTCCTGCTCAAGGAGGTGCTCGACTATCCGGCGCCGCCGGAGGAGATCGAGGTGCTGGGTCGGATCTCCTCGGGTGCGCAGTCGGCGCCGATGACCGGGCAGCCGGTGGCGCTGGACGACGTCCGGTTCCTGCAGGACCTGACCCGTCGGGTGTACGTGGACGATGCGATCCGGCGGTACATCGTGGCGCTGGTCGCGACCACCCGTGGCGGCGGCCCGGCTCCGATCGCCGGTCTCCAGCGGCACGTCCGGGTGGGCGCGAGCCCCCGTGGGTCGATCGCTCTGATGCAGATCGCGCAGGCGCTGGCCGTGCTGGCCGGTCGGGCGTACGTGATCCCGGAGGACGTCAAGGCGCTGCGGCACTCGGTGCTCCGGCACCGGCTGGTGCGCACCCTCGACGCCCTGGTGGACGGGGTCACCGCGGAGAGCTTGATCGACGCCGTGTTCGCCGCGGTGCCCACGCCCTGAGCGCGACATGACCGAGGAGCAGGAGGGCTCGCCGCTGGACGCGGTGGCGGCACGGGTGGATCAGGCCAGGGCGGTCCTGAGCCTGCCCACGGTGCGCCGCGCCACCAGCCTGCGCGACGGGCTGCACGCCTCCACGCTCCAGGGTCACGGCCAGGACTTCGACGACCTGGCGCTCTACACCCCCGGCGATGACGTCGGGGACATCGACTGGAAGTCGTCGGCCCGGACCGGGGTGCCGGTGATCAAGCGGTTCCAGCGGGACGCCGCCGCTCCGGTGCTGGTGGTGGTGGACTCCGGCCGCACGATGGCCGCCACCGCCGCCTCCGGCGAGACCAAGGCGGACATCGCCCGGCACCTGGCGGGGATCGTCGGCACGCTGGGTCTGGACCGCGGCGACCCGGTCGGGTTGGTCGCCGGGGACGCCGAGCGGCTGGTCCGGGTGTCGCCGCGCACTGGCCGGGCCAACCTGGAGCTGCTGCTGCGCCGTCTGGACGAGGTGCTCACCACCGACGGTCCCGCGCCGGACGTGGTGCGGGTGCTGCAGCGGGTGCGTGCGCTGTCCCGCACCCCCGCGCTGGTGGTGCTGGTCACCGACGCCGCGGGCCTGACCCCGGCGGCGGCACCCGCGATCACCCGCCTGCTGGGCGGTCGGCACCGGGTGGTCGCCCTGGTGGTCGCCGACGCCGATCCGTTGGACCCGGCGGCGGCACCCTCGCAGGACGTGCTGGACGGCTGGGCGGTGCCCGGTGTGCTGCGCGGCAATCGGAAGGCCCGCGAGGCGCTGGCCCGGCACCGGGCGGACCAGGCGGCGCTCCGCGACCAGATGCTGCGTCGACTCGGTGTCCCGCAGGCCACGGTCTTCGACACCGAGCACGCGATCACCGCACTGGCGGCGGCGCTGGATCGGAGGCGTCGTGGGCGTTGACGATCTGCTCGACCCGAAGACCTACGGCGCCGGCTGGCTGTGGGGGTCCCTCGCCGTCGTGCTGCTGGTCGTGGGCTGGTTGGTCGCCGCCTGGCTGCTGGGCCGCCGTCCGGCCGACGGTCGCGCCGAGCGGTCCGCGGAGGTGGACCCGCTCCAGGGCGCCACGCCCACCGACCCCTATGCCGGTGCCCGGTCGCGTCGGCTCGCCGACCTGGACGACATCGCGGCCCGACTGCGCGCCGAAGAGGTCGAACCGCGGGTGGCAGCACTGGAGGTCGCGGCGGTGCTGCGCGAGTTCGCCAGTGTGCGGCGCGGGGTGAAGGCCGAACCGCTGACCGCGACCGAGCTGCGTCGACTGGGCTGGACCGGCGGCGCCGGCGAGCTGGTCGCCGCCCTGCTCGACCCCGCGTTCTCCGCCCCCGGTGCGACGCCCGGCTCGGCGCAGACGGCGGTCGAGCGCGCCCGGGAGGTGATCACCCGATGGTGACCTCCGGACTCGTCTGGCCCTGGCTGCTGGCCGTGGTGGCCGTCGTCGCCCTGGCCGTGGCCGGGGTGGCCTGGCTGCGCCGCGACCGTCGGCGGACCGGCCGTACCCGCTGGGTGGCGTCGACCGCCGACCTGGATGCGATCCCCGAGGTCAGGACCGCCCTGCGCCGGTACGTCTGGCTGCGCGCCCTCGGCGCCGGGATGCTGGCGGTCTGCCTGGCCTGCGCCGCGGTGCTGATCGCCCGGCCGATGCACCAGCAGACCATCTCCGAGCGACTCGGCACCCGGGACATCGTGATCTGCCTGGACGTGTCCGGGTCGATGGTCGACTACGACGCCGCGGTGCTGAACCGGTTCACCGAGCTGATCGAGAACTTCCGCGGCGAGCGGGTCGGGCTGTCGATCTTCAACTCGACCAGCCGCACGGTCTTCCCACTGACCGACGACTACCCGATCGCCCTGGACGAGATCGACGAGGGCGCGCGGGTGCTGGACGGGGTCTCCGGCGGGTTCTTCTCCACCGAGGCCCTGGACGCCTACGAGCGCTGGACGGCGGGCACGATCAACCTCGGCGACGACCAGGCGTCCCTGATCGGTGACGGTCTGGCGTCCTGCGGTCTGCTGTTCGACCAGGAGGACGACACCCGGTCCCGGTCGATCATCCTGGTCACCGACAACGAGCTGCTGGGCGACCCGGTGTACTCGTTGGCCCAGGCCATCGACCTGACCTCGGAGCGCGACATCACCCTGTTCGGGTTGTACGGCGGACCGGCCGCGCTGCGCGGCAGTGCGCTGGAGATCGAGTTCAGCAGCCTGATCCAGGACGCGGGCGGGCACACCTGGTTCGCCGACGACGCCGATGCCATCAACGGGATCCTGGACGAGGTGGTGCAGCAGCAGACCGCCGTCCTGGACACCGACCCGGAGATCCGGATCACCGACACCCCGCGCACCTGGTTCCTCGGACTGGTCCTCGCGCTGGCGGGCTTCTGGGTGCTGCAGTGGCGGGTGAGGTCATGACGCTGCGTCCCCTGATCCCGGTGGCAGCGCTGGTCGTCCTGCTGCTGCCGCTGCTGGCGTTCTGCGTCTGGCAGGCGTTCGTGCAACGCAGGTCCTCGTCCGGTGGTTCCGGGCGCGGCCTGACCATCGGCGGCACCGGGCACTGGGTGCTGCGGATCGTGGCGGTGATCGCCCTGGCCGTGATCGGCGCCGGTCCCTCGGTCAGCCGACCGAGCAGCCAAGAGGTCGGCGTCGGGGTGGACGTGTTCCTGGTGGTGGACCGCACCGGGTCGATGGTCGCCGAGGACTACGTGGACGGCAGCACCCGACTGTCCGGCGTGCAGCAGGACCTCCCGGCGCTGGTCCAGGCGGTGCCCGGCGCGCGCTACTCGATCCTGTCCTGGGACTCGTCGGCGACCCGGCAGCTGCCGCTCAGCAGTGACGGCCAGGCGGTGCGCAGCTGGGCCGACACCCTGCGCCAGGAGCCGACGGCCCAGTCCCGCGGGTCGAATGTCGGCCGCCCGGTGGAGCTGCTGGCCGACGCCTTGCAGAGCGCAGCCGAGGCGCAGCCGAATCACGTGCGCCTGGTGTTCTTCCTGTCCGATGGCGAGTCCACCGACGACGAGGAGGTCCCGTCCTACGCGTCGATGGCCTCGCTGGTCGACGGTGGTGCGGTGCTGGGCTACGGCACCACCGAGGGCGGCCGGATGAAGAAGGACGACGGCAGCGGGTACATCACCGACTCCGCGGGTGCCGAGGCCGTGTCGGTGATCGACGAGGCCGCCCTGCAGACCGTCGCCTCCGAGCTGGGCATCCCCTACGTGCACCGGGTCGGCCCGGACCAGGCGCAGCTGACCGACCTGGTGGGCGACGTGCAGGCGGAGAGCGAGCTGCGCGCCGAGGGCCGACAGATCATGATCTGGAACCCGGTGGTCTGGCCCGCGGCGATCGCCCTGGCCCTGATCCTGCTGGTCGAGGCGTGGCTGCTGGTGCGAGGCTGGGTGCCGATGCGCAGGAAGGGACGGGTGGAGAGATGAGCCGACGTCCCCTGCTGCCCCCGCGCGACCGGCGTCCGGCCCGTGGTGCGCTGATCGGCTGGTCGGCGTTCGTCTGGTTGCCCGCCCTGGTGGTTGCCGCCCTGCTGCTGGGCATGACCCTGTCGGCGCGGTCGGCCGCCTCGGCATACCGGGACGGCGACGCGGGCCGGGGCGCCGACACCTTCGCCTGGCTCGACCAGTGGGCACCGATGGAACAGTGGAAGGCGCCCTACGACGAGGGCACCGCGCGGATGGCCGACGGCCAATCGGCCCGCCTGGCGCTGTACTCCTTCGACCGCGCGCTGCGACTCGCCCCGGAGGACGCCCGGTGCGACGTGCAGACCAACCGCGCCGTCGCGCTGTCCGGGGTCGCCGACGAGGCGATGGCCGAGGCCGGGCAGTACGCGGTCTGGATCGCCGAGCTGTCCCGGCTGCGCGGCTCCGGCGAGCCGCTGCCGGAGGACCCGGAGTGGGGCGACCGGACCCTGGGCGAGCTGGTCGACGCCGGTCAGGACCTGACCGAGCAGGCGCAGGACAACTACGCGGCCGCCGCGGAGGCGCTGCTGGACCCGAGCTGCGACGACCAGCGCTCCGACTCCGAGCAGCAGGAGGCCGAGGACCAGGCACAGGACCTGCAGGACAAGGCCGACGGCGCGGAGGACCTGGGCGACCAGCTGAACCCGAACACCGATCAGGGCCAGCAGGGCGAGCAAGGGGAGCAGGGCGAGCAGTCGGAGGAACAGCAACAGCAGCAGGAACAGCAGGAGGAGCAGGACCGCCAGCAGGAGTTGCAGGAGCGCAACCAGGGCGAGGGCGGCGGCGGCTCCGAGAGCGAGGACGAGGGCGACGAGGGCGACGGCTCCGGCGGCGGGGTCGACCGGCCCTGGTGACCGGCGACGCCGCCCCGCCGTCGGGTCAGAACGCCTGACCGCTCCGCACCGCCGCGACCCAGGCGAGCGCACCCTGGTACTCCTGGTCGCCGGTGCCCAGCCGGATGTCGGTCGCCCGACCGTCCGCCTTGGGGTACGACCCGAGGTAGCGCACCTGCGGGCAGGTCCGGTGCAGCCCCATCAGCGCCTCACCGACCCGTGGCTCGGCGATGTGCCCCTCGATGTCGATGGAGAACGAGTACCGGCCCAGCGCGTCGCCGATCGGCCGGGACTCGATCCGGGACATGTTCACCCCGCGCACCGCGAACTGCTCCAACATCGCCAGCAGCGCGCCGGACTCGTTGCTCGGCAGGTGCACCACCAGGGTGGTCTTGTCCGCACCGGTCGGCTCCGGCACCACCCCCGGCCGACCGAGCAGCACGAACCGGGTGACCGAGTCCGGGTTGTCGGCGATGCCGTCGGCGAGGACGTCGAGGCCGTACAGGGCGACGGCCGGTGGCGGCACCAGCGCGGCGTCGAAGCCCAGCGCTCCGGCACCCTCGGGATCCTGCGCGATCAGGGCCGCCGGGGCGGTGTTCGAGGTCGCCGGGACGTGCACGGCCGCCGGTAGGTGCTCGGCCAGCCAGCGGCGGCACTGCACCCAGGCGTGCGGGTGGGCGCTGACCCGGCGCACATCGCTCAGCGCGATCCCGGGCCGGGCGACCAAGGTGAAGGCGACCGGGACCAGGATCTCGCGCAGCAGCACCAGCGGGCTGCCCACCGCCAACGCGTCCAGGGTGGCGGTCACCCCGCCCTCGCCGGTGCTCTCGATCGCCACGACGGCGTAGTCCGCGTCCTCGGACCTGACCGCCTCGATCGCCGAGGTGACATCGGTCTGCGGCAGGAAGTCGGCCTCGTGCTCCGACACCACCTGGCGCAGGGCCGCCTCGGTGAAGGTCCCGGCCGGGCCGAGGTAGGCGTACCGAGGTCGAGTCATCGCAGCGTTCCTCCGAGCGGGTGTGTCCAGGGCGTGCGCGCCCCGTGGGACGGGCGTGCACATGCAGTCCACAGCCCCGGCGCGCGACCCTGCCGAGAGTAGTGCGCCCGTACGCTGGGTCGGTGCCGACGTCCATCCTGCCTGCCGCCGTGTCCCGACGACCCCTGCGTGGGCTGCTGGCCACCGGTCTGGCCCTGGTGGTGCTGCTGACCGGGCTCGGCCCGACATCCCCCGCCGCCGCAGCCGAGCAGGAGACCGACGCCCCCGTGGTGCTGGTCGGCGTGACCGGCCTGCGCTGGGACGACATCGGCTCGCTGACCACCCCGGCGCTGTGGTCGCTGTCCCGCGAGGGGTCGGTGGGCACCAGCGTCGTCCGCTCCAAGCGCTCCTTCACCTGCCCGTCCGCGGGCTGGCTCGCGGTGTCGGCCGGTGGCCGCTCGGACGACCTGTCGGTGTCGGACGGGACCTGTCGCACGCTGCGCGATCCGCTCCCCGACGGCGGCGTGCCCGGCTGGGACGACTACGTCACCGCCACGAAGGCCTCCGGCTACGACTCCCGGCTCGGCCTGCTCGGCGACACGGTGGCCACGGCCGGGCTGACCGCCACCGGCATCGGCCCGGGCGCCGCGATCGCGCTGGCCGACGCCGACGGCATGCCGGTCGGTACCCATCTGCGCGGCCCCGCCGACACCGACGAGCTGGCGGATCAGGTCGCATCGGCGATGGCGGACTCCCACCTGCTGGTGGTCGACGCCGGGACCGTGCGCGACCCGGGCTACCAGACCCGCGGACGCTCCGGCAGCGACGGGGAGACGGCCGAGGGCGAGGGCGAGACCCCGGACGTCTCCGGCACCGATGTGGTGATCGAGCCGACCCGCGCCGAGCAGGTGCAGGAGATCGACGCCCGGATCGCCGCCGTGCTGGACGGCCTCGACGACTCCGGCACCGAGGCCACCGTCTACGTGATGTCCCTGGCCGACTCCTCCCGGCGGGCGAACCTCCAACTCGCGGCGGCCAGCGGCCCGGCGATCGGCGGGGGCGAGTACACCGGCGGCATGCTGCGTTCCGGCTCGACCCGGCAGGACGGCTACCTCCAGGTCACCGACCTCGCGCCGACCCTGCTCACCGCCCTCGGCATCCGGGACCAGGCACCCGGCGGAGCCCTGGTCGGCAGCGTGATCGGCCAACGGATCGACGACGACACCGCCACGGCACGGGTCGCCTACCTGATCGACCAGAACCGGCACGCCCAAGCAGCGAAGCCGCTGGTCAGCTCGTTCTACGTGCTCTGGGTCGCGCTGAACCTCGCGCTCTACGCCCTGGTCACCGTCGGGCTGAACAACCGGGTCGGCCAGTGGTTCGTCCGGTTGCTGGACCGCTGGCGCCCGAACCGCGTACGCGGCCGGCTCCGGGTGACACCCGACCGGGTGCTGCGCATCCTGCGCGCCGCGGCGGTCGTGGTGGCCGCGGTGCCGGTCTCCACCTTCCTGGCGAACCTGGTGCCCTGGTGGCGCGCCGGATCGCAGGGTTGGGCGCTGGCCGGGGTGGTCGCCCTGTTCTCCGTCCTGATCGCGTTGATCGCGCTGCTGCCGCCGTGGCGGACCAGCTTCCTCGGCCCGCTGGGCACGGTCGCCGGGATCACCGCCCTGGTGCTGGCCTGGGACGTCGCCACCGGTGCGCGCCTGGCCCTGGACTCGATGATGGGGCCGGGATCCCTGGTCGCCGGACGGTTCTACGGCTTCGGCAACCCGGCGTTCGCGCTGTTCGCGGCCGCGATGGTGCTCGTGGCGCTGGCCCTGGCGAATCCGCTGGTGCGCCGGGGTCGCCGCTGGGCGGCCGCCGGGGTGGTCGCTGTCCTCGGGATCGTCGCCACCGTCGTCGACGGCATGCCGTCCATCGGCGCCGACTTCGGTGGCCCGCCCGCCCTGGTGCCGGGCTTCGCCATCATGGCCCTGCTGGTCGCCGGGGTCCGACTGAACTGGCGCCGGGTGCTCGGCGTCCTGCTGGCGGGCGCCGTCGTGGTGATCGGCCTCGCGTTGATCGACTACGCCCGACCCGCCGACGACCGCACCCACCTGGGCCGGTTCATCGAGACGGTGCTGGACGGCGGCCTCTGGACGGTGCTGCTGCGCAAGGGCCAGGCCAACCTCGGCATCCTGTTCGGCAGCGAGCAGACCCTGCTGGCGATCGGCGGTGTCCTGCTGGTCGTGCTGCTGCTCGGCCGCCCGGCCCGGATGGCTGTCGACGCCCCCGACGGTGGCCCCTACGCCTGGCTGTCGGCCGGTGCCCCGCTGCGCCGCCTGGCCACCGACGCGCCGGTGCTGATGCCGGGGCTGGTCGGGCTGGGCGTGACGCTCTTCCTCGGCTTCGCGCTGAACGACTCAGGCGTGGTCGTGCCCGCGACCGGGATCGGGATGGCGGTGCCGCTGCTGGTGGCGGCGTGCGCGACCTGGATGCTGACGCTGCAGCCGCGCGGGACGGTGGCGGGTCTGGAACCCACGACCCACCCCTGACCCGGGCGGCGCGGGCCCTGAGGCCGATCGTGGCACCCCGGAGCGGGCCTTCGGACTCGCCGACTCGGCGGCGCAGCCGAGCGCGGGGTCAGCGGCGCTTGCCGCCCACGGACCGCACCCGGCGCGCGGCAACCGCGAGCTGCACATCCCGGTACTGCGCCGCACGGTGCAGCTGACCGCGCAGGTCGGTCCCGGACGGGCGATGCCGCAGGTCGCACGGCACCTCGACCGCGACGAACCCCTTGCGCAGCAGGTCGATGGTCATCCCGGTCTCGACCCCCCAGCCCCGGGCCAGCGGGGTCGCCGCCTCGAAGGCCTCCCGGGTCAGGCAGCGCATGCCGGACAGCGGCTGGGTGGGCGTCCACCCGGTCATCGACTGGATCGCCCGCCGGGCGGCGCCGACCACGATGCCGCGGCCACCGGCACCCGGCTGGGGCGGCAGCAGCGCGATCGACACGTCGGCGGTGCCCTCCAGCACCGGCGGGACCAGCGGTGCGGTGTTGACGGCGGTGTCACCCAGGTCGCCGTCGATGAACAGCAGCAGGCGGGGCGGACGGTCCGGGGCGTCGCGCATCGCGACCACGGCGGCGCCGGTCTCCATCGCGGCCGCCTTGCCCCGGTTGTGCGAGTGCCGGACCACCACGGCACCGGCCTCGCGGGCCACGTGCTGGGTGTTGTCCTCGGAGCCGTCGTCGACGACCAGGACCAGGTCCACGTGCGGGATCGCCCGGGCGGAGCGGACCGTGGCGGCGATCCGCCGGGACTCGTCCTTCGCCGGGATCACCACGGCGACCCGCTGACGGGCCCGTCCGGTGGCGGCGCGGGCGACCGGTGCCGACTCCGCGCGCGTGTCGTCCTGGGTCCGCTGGTCCGAGTCACCCGTCACGAGCCCAAGCCTAGCCATCCGGACCACTCACCCGCCGCGCCACGCTGGACGGTGGGTGGACCACCCAGGACCAGCTCCGGCGGCGAGGTCGGCAGATCGCGCCCGAGGTCGGCACTCCGCCACCCCGTCGGCGGGCGGAACTGCCGACTTCGCGGGCGGGCACGGGTACGCACGGACGCCGGCCTGGTGGGCGGGGACAGGTACGCACGGACCGGCGCCCTCCGCGGGGGAGGACGCCGGTCCGGGTGCGTGCGGGCGCGGGCGCGCCGGGGTCAGCGCAGGGTGACCTGACGGGCCACGATGCCGGCCCGGGCGCGACGCTCGTTCGCGTCCAGCGGCTCGGTGTTCGCCAGTGCCTCGGCGAAGGTCGGTGCGAAGGCGTTCAGCGGCGCGGCGATGTCGTCCGCCTCCGACCCGCGGGCCAGCTCCCACACCGGCACGACCAGCCCGGTGGACCGGAAGTAGCCGATGAACTTGGACCCGTCGAACCCGGCGGCACGCCGGGCGTGCAGGCGGGCCAGGGCGTCGATCACCTGCTGCTCGTCGTGCGGCTGGGCCCAGCGCAGGAACTCCTTCGCGCCCATCCGGACCCAGTAGGCGGCCTCGACCCCGGGCACCTTGTGGGTGTCGATGATCCCGGCGTCCGCCTCCTCGACCGCGTGCTTGAGGTCGTCGGTCAGCTCGGTGTCCGGTGCGATCCAGTAGCCGAAGGTGTCCAGCACGGTGACCTCGAAGGGCACGCTCAGGTCCAGCACGTCCTGCAGGCGCGGGCCCGGCTCGGGCAGCCCGATGGTCTCGATGGCGGTGCCCGGCTCGGAGTCGAGCGCCTCCAGCAGCGCGGCGGCCAGATCGCGGCTCGGGTCGCCGGACCCACCCACGGTCTGCAGCGCCAGCAGCACGACGCCGTCGGCGCGGTGCAGGGCGGCCCAGCCGTCCGGCAGCACCGTGGTGACGGTGATGTCCCGGGCGCCGTGCTCGGCGGTGGTCCGCGCGGTGGCGGTGGCGGCGGGGACGAGTTCGCGCAGGGCGACCCAGTCCGGCTCGCCGGGGAGGCCCTCGAAGGGGCGCAGCACGAAGTCGATCGAGGAAGCGGAGGCCATGCGGGCCAGGCTACCGGGGTGCACGGCTGTCCACAGCGACGGTGTGCGGCCCACGGTCCCCAGATCGCGCGTTCCGCCCTGCTCGGCGGCCGATCCGGTGGCAGGATCACCGGGTATGGACCCCCGTGCCGGAACTCCCGCCCAGCCCGCTGACCTGATCGACGTCGACGCCCTGCTGTCGGCCTACTACGACCGGCGCCCCGATCTGGACGATCCGGCACAGCGGGTGGTCTTCGGCACCAGCGGCCACCGCGGCTCCTCGCTGGACGGTGCGTTCAACGAGGCGCACATCATCGCCATCACCGCGGCGATCGTGGAGTACCGACGCGGGCAGGGCACCGACGGCCCGCTGTTCATCGGCCGGGACACCCATGGACTGTCCGAGCCCGCCTGGCGCACGGCGCTGGAGGTGCTGGCGGCTGCCGGGGTGGAGGTGCGGATCGACGCCCGCGACTCGTGGACCCCGACGCCCGCCGTGTCGCACGCGATCCTGCTGCACAACGGGGCCGCCACCGCTGAGGGCGTCCGGTCCACCGGTCCGGGCCTCGCCGACGGGATCGTGGTCACCCCGTCGCACAACCCGCCGCGGGACGGCGGCTTCAAGTACAACCCGCCGCACGGCGGCCCGGCCGGGTCCGAGGCGACCGGGTGGATCGCCGACCGGGCGAACCAGATCCTCGCCGAGGGCGTGGACCGGGTGCCGCGGGTGCAGGTGGACGCGGCACTGGCGGCGGACACCACCCGGCGGCACGACTTCCTCGGCGCGTACGTCGACGACCTCTCGTCGGTGATCGACCTGGACGCGATCCGGTCGGCCGGGGTGCGGATCGGCGCGGACCCGCTGGGCGGTGCGTCCGTGGAGTACTGGGCAGCGATCGCCGAGCGCTACGGCCTGGACCTGACGGTGGTGAACCCGCAGGTCGACCCGCGCTGGTCCTTCATGACCCTGGACTGGGACGGCAAGATCCGGATGGACTGCTCCTCGCCCTCCGCGATGGCCTCCCTGGTGAAGGCGATGGACGGCGACGCGCCCTACGACATCGCCACCGGCAACGACGCCGACTCCGACCGGCACGGCATCGTGACGCCGGACGCCGGGCTGATGAACCCCAACCACTACCTCGCCGTGGCGATCCGCTACCTGTTCTCCGGCGCGCGCCCCGGGTGGCCGGACAGCGCGGCGGTCGGCAAGACGCTGGTGTCGTCCTCGCTGATCGACCGGGTGGTCCGCAGCACCGGCCGCTCGCTGTTGGAGGTGCCGGTCGGCTTCAAGTGGTTCGTGCCCGGGCTGCTCGACGGTTCGGTCGGTTTCGGCGGCGAGGAATCGGCCGGGGCGTCCCTGCTGCGCACCGACGGCTCGGTGTGGACCACCGACAAGGACGGCATCATCCTCGCGCTGCTCGGGTCCGAGATCCTCGCGACCACCGGCCGCAGCCCCTCGCAGCACCACGCGGAACTGGTGAGCGAGTTCGGTGAGTCCTGGTACGCCCGGGTCGACGCGCCCGCGACCCTGGAGCAGAAGGCGGCGCTGGCCAAGCTCTCGCCGGAGCAGGTCACGGCGACCACCCTGGCAGGGGAGGAGATCACCGCCAAGCTCACCGAGGCCCCCGGCAACGGCGCGGCGATCGGCGGGCTGAAGGTCACCACGGAGAACGCCTGGTTCGCCGCGCGACCGTCCGGCACCGAGAACGTGTACAAGATCTACGCCGAGTCGTTCGTCGGCGCGGAGCACCTGGCGCAGGTGCAGGACGCCGCCAAGGAGGTCGTCTCGGAGGCGCTCGGCGGCTGACCGGTGACCGGCCGCGCGCTGCCCGACCGCACGCCCCGGTGAACAGGACCGAAACGATTCGACCCGTGTCGGCGGTATGTCGCACACTGTGCCGGTGGGTCCCTATCGCGTCGTCCTGTCCCGTCCGGGGGCACTGAACTTCTCCGCCGCCGGGCTGCTGGCCCGACTGCCGATGTCGATGGTGGGCATCGGCATCGTGCTGATGATCCGTGCCCTCTACGACTCCTACTCGCTCGCCGGTGGGGTCTCCGCGGTGTACGTCCTCGCGCAGGCTGTCTGCTCGCCGCAGATCGCCCGGTTCGTCGACCTGCACGGACAGGCCCGGGTGATGCGCCCGGCGGTCGCGATCTCCGCCACCGGGCTGGTCGCGCTGATCCTGTCGGCGCTGGCCGGGACGCCGTCCTGGGTGCTGTTCGTCTTCGCGGTGATCGTCGGCGCCACGATCGGGTCCTTCGGCGCGCTGGTGCGGGCACGCTGGTCGCACCTGATCGCCGACCCCCGGGAGCTGCACACCGCGTACTCGCTGGAGTCCGCCGCCGACGAGCTGGTGTTCGTCGTCGGCCCGGTGCTCGCCACCACCCTGGCCACCAGCGTCGCCCCGGTCGCCGGTCTGGTCGTCCCCGTGGTCGGCATGCTGATCGGCGGGTACTGGTTCCTCGGCCAGCGGGGCACCGAACCGCCCGCCAACCCTCGGCCGACCGGCGCCGACGCGGCCCCGCGCCGCTCGGTGATGCGCAACCCCGGGATGATCGTGCTCGCCGTCGTGTTCATCGCGATGGGGTCGATCTTCGGCGCCACCGACGTCTCCACCGTCGCCTTCGCCACCGAGCACGGCCGGGAGGGCCTGGCCGGGGTGCTGCTCGCGATCTTCGCCTGCGGTTCGCTGATCTCCGGGCTGCTCTACGGCGCACGGCACTGGACCAGCCCGCTGTGGATCCGCTTCGCCGTGGGCACGGTCGCCCTGGTGCTGGGCACCGCGCTGTTCGTGCTGGCGCACACGATGGTGGTGCTGGCGATCGTCATGTTCGTCACCGGCTTCGCCATCGCGCCCACCCTGGTGAACGGCAACGCCCTGGTGCAGCACTTCGTGCCCCGCGAGCGCCTGACCGAGGGCCTCACCTGGGTCGGCACCTCGCTCGGGGTCGGCGTCTCCGCCGGTTCCGCGGTGGCCGGTCCGATCATCGACGCGAGCGGTTCGCACGGCGGGTACCTGGTGGTGCTCGGGTCCGGGGTGCTCGCGGTGGTGGCCGTGCTGGCGGCGCTGCGCACCCTCAAGGCAGGAACGACGCCGCTGGTCAGCGGCCACTGACGCTACGGTGGACACCATGCTCGACGACGAGACCCGCACCGCCCTGCTGCACGCCCTCGCACCCCTGGGTGAGGTGGCCGACCTGACCCCCCTGACCGGCGGCATGTTCGCCACCAGCGTCCGGGTCGACCTGGCCGACGGCCGACGGCTGGTCGCCAAGACCGCCCCGGCCGACGACGACCGGCTCCTGCACTACGAGCGGGACCTGCTGCGCACCGAGGCCCTGGTGTACCGGATCGCCGGTGACGACCCCGCGCTGCCGATGCCGGAGCTGGTGCTCACCGACATGTCCCGCGCACACCTGCCCGGCGACCTGGTGGTGGCGAGCTGGATCGACGGGGTGCGGGCCGACACCGTGCCGGAGCTGGCCGAGGCCACCGCGCCGCTCAGGAACCGCGACCTGGGCCGGATGATGGCCGCCCTGCACCGCCACGTCGGCGACCAGTTCGGCTACCCCTCCGGACCCGACGACCTGCGCGGGGACAGCTGGGTCGAGACGTTCACCGCGATGGTCGAGGC
Source organism: Cellulomonas taurus (assembly GCF_012931845.1). Classification (NCBI taxonomy): domain Bacteria; kingdom Bacillati; phylum Actinomycetota; class Actinomycetes; order Micrococcales; family Cellulomonadaceae; genus Cellulomonas; species Cellulomonas taurus. Next base: position 224,000 of record NZ_CP051884.1, on the reverse strand, counting down.
CCTGCTCACCGATGCCGCGACCTGGGAGGTGCCGCTGCCGGTCGAGCGGATCCGCGCGGCGCTGCACCGGCACCAGGGGGCACTGGCCGAGGTCGACCGCCCGGCACTGGTGCACGCCGACCTGTGGCCGGGCAACCTGTTCGTGCACCCGGAGTCCGGCGCGCTCACCGGGGTGATCGACCCGGAGCGGGCGTTCTGGGGCGACCCGATGTTCGACCTGATCGCCTGCGACCCGCTCCGCGTCGGGGCACCGGACGAGCACCTGCTCGCCGGGTACCGCGCGGCGGGCGGCGTGATCGATCCGACCAGCCCGCGGCTCGCCCTGTGCCGGATGTACCTGGCGCTGATCATGCGGATCGAGGTGCGGCCGCGCCGGTACGAGGGCGATGAGCTCCCCGGGTACCTGGCGCAGCTCGAGTCGTGGCTGGACGCCGCTCTGGCCGAGCTGGACTGACCGGGCTGGACTGACCGGGCCTCAGCGCAACGACCGGCCGACCTCCCCGTCACCGGACTTGCGGCGTTCGGCGTAGATGCCGAGCACCAGCAAGAGTCCTCCGGCGGAGAGCAGGGTCAGCAGCCACGGTCCGGCCGAGATGTCGCTGCCCAGTCGGGTGCCGAAGACGCTCAGCACCGCCAATCCGAGGGTCACCGAGCCGATGATCAGCGGTGCCCGCATCAGTTCCCGGGCACCGAACACCATGAACACCAGGCACAGCGCCACCACCAGGATCGCCCGCCAGGTGGCGGGGTCCGTCCAGATCGCGAGCAGCGACGGCCCGAGGGTCGCGGCGACGCCCGGTGCCAGCGTCGCCATCGACCCGGAGTAGCCGACCGGCCAGGACCTGGTGCCGGGAGTTCCCGGCCGGGTGGGATCGGTGCGTCGGGTCTGGAGCGTGGCCAGCAGCCCCGCTACGGTCAGTCCGATCCCGAGCGGCAGCGCGAAGACCTCGACCCGCAGATCGCGCAGGCTCCAACCACCGATCGCCCAGGCCAACGCGATCAGCCAGCAGCACCAGGCCGGTGGCAGGACCGTGTTCCGCCCTCGCACCACCGATCGCACGCTGAGGGCGGTCATCACCAGCAGCGCAGCTTCGATCGCCAGCGCCAGCCACACCACCGTCCAGGTCGGTCGCACAGCCGCGAGCCCGGCCACCGTGACGGCGGCGAGCGCCGGAACCAGCGCCCAGGCCCGGGCGCGTCGCACCACGAGCAGCCCGGCACCCGCGATCAGCAGCCCACCGAACACCGCCCACACCAGGACACCGCCGAAGACCACGGCATTCCGGGCGTCGGTGCCGACCGGCGTCACCGCCGCCAACCAGAGCGCCCTGATCGGCCCCGCGAGCGCGGCAACGCCCGCGGCCCAGCCCATCGGCACGCGCAGCACGGAGTGGGTGGCCGGCCAGGCGGCACCGACCAGCACGGTCGCGACCACCAGCAGCGCGACCGCGCGCATGTCGATCGACTGCCCCGCGACCAGCAGCACCAGCGTGGGTGCGACCAGCAACGCCAGACCGGAGGCCACCAGCGGCCACCACCGGGTCGGTCGCCGTCGGGTCAACCAGCCGCCGACCCCGACCGCGACCAGCGCGGGCGGCACGGTGTACGCCTCGACCACGCCCACGCCGCCCCAGACCAGGGCGGTCCACAGCACGCCGACCCACAGCGTCGCCGCGATCCACCACACCGGACGCCGATCAGCCCTGGTCGCGACCACGCTCGCTCCGGCAGCCAGCAGGGCGCACACCACCAGCACGGTGTCGGCGCCGGTGGTCGGCCAGAACAGCGCGACCGCCAATCCGATGCCGCCGGTCGCCGCCGCCGACCATTCCGCCGCGCGGCGCACCCCGGCGATCCCGCGCGCCGCGAGCCGGTGATCTGCCCCGGAGGCACTCAGGGCGACGGTCACGGCAAGCACCGCGATCACGGGGAGCAGCACCGGCGCGGCGGAACCGGGCAACACCATCGCCCCCGCGTTGATCAGACCCAGCGCGGCCGTCGGCAACAGCGCGGCGGCCGCGAGGACCCGCAGGTCGTTCGGCACCGGACGACGCCGGGTGACCGCCAGCACCCCCTCGGCCGCCGCGAGCGCCGCCGCCGTCCAGCCGGCCGCCCAGGCCCGCTCGCCCACGCCCCACGCCAGCACCAGGGCGACCGGCGCCGCCGCCACCGCCCAGACCGACGCCCACGATCCGGTGTCCAACCGGGTTCCGGTGAGCGCGATCCCGAGGGCCAGCAGCAGCAGTGCGACCAACCCGAGCACCGTCGACGCCGACCACCCCAGCCACGACAGCGCCACGCCCAGCACCGTCGCCCCGTACCCGACCGCCACCGTGGTCGGCAGCCAGCGCAGATCGGCGGCGGTGACCCGCCGCGACCGGAGCAGCAGCACCGGCACCAGCACGCCGCCGATCACCAGCGACGGCCTGGCCACCCAGCTCAGCGGCGCCAGGAGCACCACCTGCCCGAACGCCCCGGTCAGCAGCACCGGGAACCAGAACCTGTCCCGCGGGATCCTGCGCACCACCTCGACCAACGCCACCGCCAGCACGGCTTCGGCGACCAGCAACGCCACCGCCCACCGGCTCACCAGGGTCGGCAGCGTCCCCGCGACGATCACGGTCGCCACCGGTGCCAGCACCCGGGCGACCGTCCGTTCCCAAGCCGGGCGCCGGTCCACCCGGAACTGACCCGGGGCGGTGGGCACCCGCACCTCGACGTCCGCGGGTGCCACCCGGCCGACCAGCACCGCCAGACCGAGCAGGCAGCCGGCCGCCACCAGTGCCCGCCAGGACCCGATGTCCATCGGGCCGTAGACGTCCAGCGGGATCAGGTCCGGCTGGCCCGCCCCCACCGACCGGCGCACCACCTCCAGCACCACCCGCACGGATTCCAGGACCGCGACGGCACTGAGCAGGACTCCCACTCCCCCGCCGATCAGCGCTGCCCGCTGCAACCGGCCGTGCCGCCACCGGCCACCGCCGATCAGGAGCACCGCCCACACCAGAGCCGCCCCCACCGGGGTCACGATCCGGGTCGGGACGGCCGCACCCACGACCGCGGCGGCCGAGACCAGCAGGAACCCCGCGATGCCCAGCCATCCGGGCGCCGCCTCGGACCAGCCCTGCAGCGCGGCGAGCACGGCCGTCAGCGCCAGTCCGACGCCGAGACCGATCCACAGCAGTGCGGGGGTGCCGACCGAGGACCCCGGGTCGAAGCGGGCGATCGCCCCGGTCACCAGCGTCGGCAGGACCACCAGCGACGCCACGGCCCAGCAGACCAGCAGCCACGACTCCACCGGGATGCGCACACCCACCTGCGGCCCGATCAGCTCCCGGAACGGTCGGCGCACCAGCGAGACCACCGCCGCGACCGCCACGCCGACGGCGATCCCCGCGATGTCGTCGGTGGCCACGCCGAGCAGCAGTGGCACCAGCGGGGAGAGCACCACCAGCGCCGACCAGGCACGCAGTCCGGTCCGACGAGCCAGCGCCACGCCGCCGACGATCACCGCGGCAAAGGTGACGGCGGCGACCAGCGGCCGGGCAGTGCCCTGGACCAGCAGCGCCAGCACCCAGGAGTCGACCACCGCGAGCGCCGCGGTCAGCCAGGCCACCGCCTGCGCGGACGACCGCAGTCCACGCCGTCCGAGCAGGACGGTCCCGACCGCCGAGATGCCGGTCGAGAGCGCGAGCGCCGCCGCGCGGACCAGCGGATTGTGGTCCACCACGAAGAACGCGAACACCAGCGCGGCGGCGGCGAACAGACCCGACCCTGCCAGCGCGAAGACCGCGCCGAGGTCGACCGGCGAGCCGGGTCGGGACGGTGCGGCGGTTGGGTGGTGCGGGGCGGTGCGTGCGTAGGGCGCGGCACCGGGATAGGGGGCGGCAGCCGGGTGGCGGGGCGCGGGAACTGGGTAGGGCGCGGCACCGGGGTAGCCGGGTGCTGCCGCTGCGTGCGGGATACCTGCCGGGCCGGGGGCGGCCGCCGACCGGTGCGCGCTGGCCGGGGTAGTGGCGTCCCCGGGGGCGGGCGGCCGCACCGCGGTGGCCTCGGCAGCACCGCCACCCGGCCACGACCCGCCGCCGAACCGCCCGCCCGGGTCCGGTCGAGGCGCCCACCGGTCGGCCGTTCCGCGCCAGAGCGCCGGATCGGGCAGCACCTCGGCCACCCGCCACCCGGCGCCGTTCTCCCCGGGCCGGAACAATCCCTGGCGCTCACGCACCGCGACGACCAGGTCGTCATGTCGGCCGAGGGCTGCCGCCACAGCGTCCGCCGCCGCCGCGAGCCGGATGCCGTCGTCACCGCCGAGCCGTAGACCGCATCGTCCGCAGGTGGCTCCGATCAGGGGCGCGGCGCAGTCCGGGCACCGCGTGTAGTCCTGGAGCCGACGCCGCAACGATGTCTGCCACGCATGAGTTCGCACGCCCGAAGGCTCCCACCCGCGACCACCTAGCGTGACCGCTCACACATTTCCCACTCAGGTTCGCCCCGCAGCGGCGGCGAGTGTGCACAGCCTCGAACGTTCCCGGCTGTGTCGATCCGGATGTTCCGGGGGCAGGACCGGTGCACTCGCGGCAGGGTGGAGCAGGACGCGTGACCGACCAGACACCCCCTCGACTGGCATCCGGCGAAACATGGGATGACTATCGGGGCAGGCCATCCGCAGACCCGAGGGAGCACACCGTGGCACGGACCATCAGCATCGCCGACCAGCTCGTCGCACAGATCGTCGCGGCCGGCGCCCGGCACATCTACGGCATCGTCGGCGACAGCCTGAACCCGATCGTCGACGCCGTGCGGCGGGCGCAGAAGGACGGCGTCGACATCGCGTGGGTGCACGTCCGGCACGAGGAGGCCGCCGCCTTCGCCGCCGCCGCGGAGGCCGAGCTGACCGGCAACCTCGCGGTCTGCGCCGGGTCCTGCGGTCCGGGCAACCTGCACCTGATCAACGGCCTGTACGACGCGAACCGCAACCGGGTCCCCGTCCTGGCGATCGCCTCGCACATCCCCAGCGCGCAGATCGGCACCCAGTTCTTCCAGGAGACCCACCCGGACCGACTGTTCCTGGAGTGCTCGGTCTACTCGGAGATGATCAGCAGCCCGGCGCAGGCTGGACGGGTCATCCGGTCCGCGATCCACCACGCCTACGGCGCACCCGGGGTCGCGGTGCTGACCCTGCCCGGTGACGTCGCGGACATGGAGTCCCCGGCTCCGGCCACCGACATCCTGACCCGGCCCGCTCGCCCGCGCGTGGTGCCGGACGCCGCCGAGGTCGCCGCGCTGGCCGCCGCCATCGACGACGCCAAGAAGGTCACCATCCTGGCCGGCGCCGGCGTGAAGAACGCCCACGACGAGGTGATCGCCCTGGCGGAGCTGATCGGCGCCCCGGTGGGGCACAGCCTGCGCGGCAAGGAGGTCATCCAGTACGACAACCCCTACGACGTCGGGATGACCGGGCTGCTCGGCTACGGCGCCCTGCAGTCCGCGATGGACGAGGCCGATCTGCTCCTGCTGCTCGGCACTGACTTCCCCTACGACCAGTTCCTGCCCGCCGACGTGCGCACCGCCCAGGTGGACATCGACCCCACCCGCCTCGGTCGTCGCACCCGGATGGACCTGGCGGTGGTCGGTGACGTCGCCGAGACCATTCGCCTGCTGCTGCCCCAGATCCAGCGCAAGTCGTCGCGTCGGTTCCTGGACTCGATGCTGAAGAAGCACCACAAGGCGATGTCCGGCGTGGTCGGCGCGTACACCAAGGACGTCGAGCACCACACCCCGATCCACCCGGAGTACGCGGCGGTGCTGCTGGACGAGGAGGCGGCCGACGACGCGGTGTTCACCGTCGACACCGGGATGGGCAATGTCTGGGCCGCGCGTTACCTGACGCCGAACGGCAAGCGCCGGGTGATCGGGTCCTTCCTGCACGGGTCGATGGCGAACGCCGTGCCGCACGCCATCGGTGCCGCCTTCGCCCAGCGGGGCGACGCCGATGCGCCGCAGAAGCACGTGGTCGCGATCGCGGGTGACGGCGGCCTGTCGATGCTGCTCGGCGAGCTGATCACCCTGGTGCACTACAACCTGCCGGTGAAGATCATCCTGTTCGACAACGCCACCCTCGGGATGGTCCGGCTGGAGATGCTGGTCGACGGCCTGCCGAGCTTCGGCACCGACTCACCGTCGATCGACTATGCCGCCGTCGCGAAGGCGGTCGGCATCCCGGCGGTCCGGGTCGAGGACCCCACCCAGATCCGCACCGCGCTGCGCGAGGCGTTCAGCCACGACGGCCCGGCGCTGATCGACCTGGTCACCGACCCCCGCGCCCTGTCCCTGCCGCCGAAGATCACCCGGCAGCAGGTCACCGGCTTCACCGCCGCGATGAGCAAGGAGATCCTCGGCGGCGGCATGGGCGAGGTCATGTCCATGGCCCGCTCGAACCTGCGGAACATCCCCCGCCCCTGACCCTCTCGCCCCGGCCGTGCTGGCCCGCTCGCGCGGGCACCCGCTCGCGCTCCTGCCTGACCCCTCGCGAGCCCGCTCGCCCGCCCGCGCAACCGCGCGCCCGCTCGCCGAAACTACGGAAATCGTCGGTTCACGGCGCTAGTTGCGTCATGTTCCGTAGTCTCGGCGCGGGCACGGGCGCGGGCGCGGGCGCGGGCGCGGGGTCAGGTGGCAAGGCGCAGAGGCCGGGGTCAGGTGGTCAGGGCGTCGCGGATCTCGCGGGTGATGCGGCCCATCGCCCGCTCGGCGGCGCCCGAGTCGCGGGCCCGGATGGCGGCGGCGACCGCCTCGTGCGCGGCCAGCGCCTCCTCGTGCGGGTGGTGCGGCATCAGGCCGTGCCGGGTGCGTCCGGCCAGGACCTCGGCGACGACATCGGTGAGGGCACCGAACATCTCGTTGCCGCTGGCGGTCAGGATCAGCCGGTGGAACTCGATGTCGGCGGAGAGGAAGTCGTCGCTCTCCCCCGCCTCGCTCAGCTCACGCAGCCGGGCCGCCAGGGCCACGAGCCGGTCGGCTTGCGCGCCGTCCGCGTTCTGCGCGGCAGCGGCGGCGGCGACCGGTTCGACGGCTGCCCGCAGTTCGGTCAGCGAGCGCAGCTGAGCGACCCGGTGCGGACCGGCCAGTCGCCAGCGGATCACCTGCGGGTCGAAGACCGCCCAGTCGGCGGCGGGCCGGACCACCAACCCCACCCGGCGCTTGGAGGTGACCAGCCCGAGGTGTTCCAGGCCGCGCATCGCCTCCCGCGCGACGGTGCGGGAGATGCCGAACCGCTGCTGCAGGCCATCCAGGGTGAGCGTGGCGCCGGGTGCGAGGTCGCCGGAGGTGATCTCCGCGCCGAGGACGTCCGTGACACCGCTGTGCAACACCTCGGCCACGAATCCTCCTGTTCCTGCGCGGGCTCACCAGCGCGATCGCGCCCTCGGCGGGCGGGGCTCGGACGAGCATGCCAGGGTCGCTGGTGTGACGCCCAACGGAGGGCGACGCCACTCGTAGCACCTTCCGGTTCCAAAGATCGTATTTTTGTGTCACAGTGACCGACACCGGACGCACCGCCCGGACAATGACGTTCTGAGGAGGACACCCATGTCCGACGTCCAGCACCTCGTGGTGATGGGGGTCGCGGGGTCAGGCAAGACCACCGTGGCGCAGATCCTGGCCGACCGCCTGGACCGGCCCTACGCCGAGGCCGACGAGTTCCACCCGCAGGCCAACATCGACAAGATGTCCGCCGGCACCCCGCTGACCGACGACGACCGCTGGCCGTGGCTGCAGGCCATCCGCGACTGGCTGACCGAGCAGACCCGCGCCGGACGCAGTGCCATCGTCACCTGCTCCGCGCTCAAGACCGCCTACCGCGACGTGCTGCGCGAGGCGGAGGGCCGCGTCACCTTCGTGCACCTGGACGGCACCATCGACCAGATCGGCGAGCGGATGTCCGGTCGCTCCGGCCACTTCATGCCGCCCTCGCTGCTGCCGTCCCAGTTCGAGACCCTGCAGCGCCTCGGCGACGACGAGGACGGCGTGGTCGTGCAGGTCGGCGCCTCGCCGCAGTCGGTGGTGGACAACGCCCTGAGCGAGCTGGGGCTGGAGGTGGCCCGATGAGCACCGCCCTGCTGGTCGCCGCCGCGGCCGAGGGCCCGGTCGCCTCCACCGGCCGTCTGGTCACCGCCGCGATCGTCGGCATCGTGGTGCTGGTCGCCCTGATCGTCTGGCTGAAGCTGCACCCGTTCCTGTCGCTGATGATCGGCGCCGCGGTGCTGGCCGTGGTCGCCGGACTGCCCTACACCGACGCCTTCAGCTCCTTCACCAGCGGGCTGGGCGAGACGGTCGCCGGGGTGGGCATCCTGATCGCCTTGGGCGCGATCATCGGCAAGATGCTGATCGACTCCGGTGGCGCCGATCAGATCGTCGACACCGTCCTGGCCAAGACCCCGGCCAAACGACTGCCCTGGGCGCTGGCCTTCGCCGCGTTCATCATCGGCATTCCGCTGTTCTTCGAGGTCGGCGTCGTGCTGCTGATCCCGGTCGTCATGCTGGTCGCCCGCCGGTCGAAGCTGTCGATGATCGCGGTGGGCATCCCGGCCCTGGCCGGACTATCGGCGCTGCACGGCCTGGTGCCGCCGCACCCCGGACCGCTGATCGCCATCGACGCCCTCCAGGCCGACCTGGGTCTGACCCTGGGACTCGGCCTGCTGGTCGCGATCCCCACCGTCGCGGTCGCCGGCCCGTTGCTGGCCAAGCCGCTGAGCCGCTGGGTGCCGCTGGAGCCGCCGACCGAGATCCTCGGCGCCGGGGAGCGCGACGAGGACGCCAAGCGGCCCTCCTTCGGCCTCGCCCTGGCCGTGGTGCTGCTGCCGGTGGTCCTGATGCTGGCCAAGACCCTGGCCGAGACCGTCGGCTTCGAGGACACCGGCGTCGGCTCCGTGCTCGACTTCATCGGCACCCCGCTGGAGGCGCTGCTGATCACCGCGCTGGTGTCCCTGGTCGCCTTCGGCACCCTGCAGGGTCGTGGCCGCGGACAGATCAGCAAGCTGGTCGACTCCTCCTTCGCGCCGATCGCCAGCATCCTGCTGATCGTCGGCGCCGGCGGCGGGTTCAAGCAGACCCTGGTGGACACCGGGGTCGGCGACGTGATCGCCAACGGCCTGGACGGCGCACCGATCTCCCCGCTGCTGGCCGCCTGGCTGGTCGCGGTCCTGATCCGGGTCGCCACCGGGTCGGCCACGGTCGCCACGGTCACCGCCGCCGGGATCGTCGCGCCGCTGGCCGAGGGCCTGCCCGCCAGCCACGTCGCCCTGATGGTGCTCGCGATCGGCGCCGGGTCGGTGTTCCTCAGCCACGTGAACGACGCCGGATTCTGGTTGGTCAAGGAGTACTTCAAGATGACGGTCGGCCAGACGTTCAAGACCTGGTCGCTGATGGAGTGCGTGCTCTCCGTCACCGCGCTGATCGCGATCCTGCTGCTCAGCCTGGTGGTCTAGCGGTGGTCGGGGTGTCGGCCACACGCCGACACCCCGACCGACTCGCATCCGGGCCCACGAATGGTGCACGCTGGCCCGCATGTCTCTTCTCGATCGTCTGCGCCGTCAGGAACCGCAGTCGCTCCCCGCACCCGGTGACCAGCTGCACCTGGGGTACCGCCCCCGCTTCACCACCGAGTGCCAGAGCATCTGGACCGAGCTGGTCCCCGAGCGCGGCACCTGCTCCGTCCTCCAGGGCGAGATGCTCCGGGCGGTCCAGGCCCTCGCGGACGAGGCGCAGCAGCACGGCAACATCAACTGGGACCGCGACTTCGAGCGGTTCTGCGACCTGCTGCACACCCACCTGCACGACGGCGCACTGCCCGCCGACGAGTGGGCCGCCGTCTGCCGCGACCTGGACGTCCTGCGCCGCTACGGGCGGGTCGCCTACGCGCTGAAGCCCGCCTGGGCCCGCGACGCCGACTACCCGGACCCCGCCGTCCCCGAGCCGCTGGCCGACGACCTGGAACAGGGCGTCCCGGCCTACGTGCACGCCGACCTGTACGACCACCTAGCCGACTGCGTGGCCCAGGTCGCCCGCGCCCACCCGCGCCCGCTGCACTACGCGGCACCCGCCGACCAGCTGCGGTGACCCGCGGGGCCACGTCAGCCGCAGACGTCGCCCCGGACCGCTTCGCCCGGTGGGTCAGCGCCGTCGGACAGCCTGCGGTGGGCATCCCGATCGGCTGCCTGCTGCTCGGTTGGACCCTCGCCGATGCCCGCTGGGCTGTCGCAACGATGCTCGCGGCCTCGGCGCCGATCATCGGCGTGCTGTTGCTGCGGGCGACCCGCGTGGTCGAGACGCTGCGGATCACCGGCCGAAGACGACTCCTCTTGCTGTCGGGCGGCGCTGCCTGGGAGGTGATCGCGGTGACCGGACTGACCCTGCTGGGAGCGCCAGCACCGCTCCGCGCCGCGCTCGTGGGGCTGCTCGGCGGCGTGGCGGCGCTGATCCTGCTGCACCCGACCGGTGTCAGCGCCCACACGAGCGTGTTCGCCCTGTTCGCCGGAACGCTGATGGTGGGAGAGCCGCTGCTGGGGACCGTCGTGGCGTGCGCCGGTGCGCTGGCGGGATGGTCGCGCTGGCGACTCGGCGCACACACCCTGGTCCAGGTCGCCGTGTGGCCACCTGCGGTCGGCGCTGTCACTGTCGCCGTCACGCTCGCCACGCGCTGATACCGAACCCCCGGGGGCTCCCCACGCGCCGAGGTCGGCACTTCCGGCCAGATGCTGCGTGGCGTAGTGCCGACCTCGGGCGCGTAGTGCCGACCTCGGCGGCTGAGCGGGCGGGCAGCCGGGCGGGGCAGCGGACGGGCGGCCCAGCGGACGGACGGACGGCTCAGCCGCCCAGCGTCCCGGTCGGCCCAGCGTCCCGGGCGTCCCGGGCGTTCCGGGCGTTCCGGGCGTTCCGGGCGTTCCAGCGTCCCGGGCAGACCGGCGTCCAGCCGCCCGGGCTCGGGGCGCTAGATGCCGGCGCCGGGGTTGGTGCGGGGGTCCGGGTCGGAGCTGCGCGAGACGGTGCTCTTCACCGCGTCGACGGCCTTGTCCTTGAGGGCACCGGCCTGGTCCTTGGCGAACTGGGCAGCACCGGCCTCCAGGTCGTCGACCCGGGACTGCACGCGCGGGTCGTGCCACAGGCTGGATGCCCAGCCCTTGATCTGCTCGTACCGGGCGCGACCGGCGCGGGTGCCGAACACGTAGCCCAGCGTCGCACCGACCACGAACGCGCTCTTGGCCTTCATCGGGTGACCTCCCTGATCGTCGAGCTTCCACGCTAGGCGAGGTGTGCCGTGGCCGCGCGTCCAGCAGGTGGCCGGGCCCCGCGCACGGTTACCGTCCCGCTATGACGAAGCTGTCGACCGAGGTGTACGAGGCCGAGCTGTACCGATTGCAGGCGGAGCTGGTCGTCCTGCAACGCTGGGTGCAGGCGACCGGGGCCCGGGTCGCGGTGATCTTCGAGGGGCGCGACGCGGCGGGCAAGGGCGGCACGATCAAGCGGATCACCGAGTACCTCAGCCCGCGGGTGGTGCGGATCGCGGCCCTCCCGGCGCCGACCGATCGGGAGCGCGGGCAGTGGTACTTCCAGCGCTACGTGCAGCATCTGCCGGCCGTCGGGGAGGTCGTGCTCTTCGACCGGTCCTGGTACAACCGCGCCGGGGTGGAGAAGGTGATGGGATTCTGCACCCCGGAGGAGCACGCCCGGTTCCTGCGCCAGGCACCGACCTTCGAGCAGATGCTGATCGAGGACGGCATTCTGCTGCGCAAGTACTGGTTCTCGGTGTCGGACACGGTGCAGCTCAAGCGGTTCCGGTCCCGGCTGGACGACCCGCTGCGGCAGTGGAAGCTCAGCCCGATGGACCTGGAGTCGATCCGACGGTGGGAGGACTACTCCCGGGCGAAGGACGAGATGTTCGCGCACACGGACACGGCCGACAGCCCGTGGTTCGTGGTCGAGTCGGACTCCAAGAAGGCAGCCCGGCTGAACATGATCCACCACCTGCTGTCCACCATCCCGTACGTGGACGTGCCGCACGATCCGGTCGAGCTGCCGGAGCGACCGGCCGGGTCGGGCGACTACCGACGGCCCCCGCGCGAGGAGTTCACCACCGTGCCGGACCACGCCGCACTACTCAGTCGCGGACGCCACACCACTCACTGACGACCGGATGGCGGTGAGTGCCCTGCGGGGCTGCCTAGTCTCGCTGCGCCCACCAGCCGCCATGCCTGAGGAGTCCCCCGCCATGATCCGTCGTCGCCATCTGGTCGCCCCGACCGCCGCCCTGGTCGTCGTCGGATTGCTGACCGCGTGCGGCGGCGACCCGGTGGTGGTCGGCACCCCGGTGCCGACGGTGACGGTGACAGTCGACCCGACGCATGGTGCGACCGGGTCGGCACCGGCCACCTCCCCCGCCCCGAGCGACATCAGCACCGATCCGCAGGTGCAGACCTTCGTGGACGCGCTGGACGCGCTGGTGGCCTACGCCCAGGTCCATCCCGGCAACCTGCGCGACGACCAGCAGTTCCGCACGCTGCTGAGCACCTTCGTCCAGGCCAAGCGGGCCATCGACCGCACCGACCTGTGGCTCGGGGAGAACAGCGCCGTCACGGCCAGCGGGTTGGCGATCTCGGCCGGCGAGGCCGTCACCATCGGTCAGGGTGCCGTCCGGCCGAACGCGACGGCCACCAGTGTCGAGCTGAGCAATGACGACACCGTGCTGACCTGGGAGATCGAGTTCAGCAACGGCGACGACGTGGAGATCGACGCGAACACCGGCGCCGTGCGGGACGTCGACCTGGACGACTGAGCGGCGGGGGTCTCAGACCTTGGCGTACCGCGCCCGGCCGAAGGCGTAGACCCCGTAGGCGGCGAAGCCGAGCGCGATCAGGCACAGCAGGACGGCGCCGAACGGCAGCTCGGCGAGGGTGCGCAGCGCCACGTCCATCCCCTCGGCCCGCTCCGGGTCGGCGGTGACGGCGGCGGTGACCACCAGGACACCCAGCACCGCGAGCGCGATGCCCTTGCCGATGTACCCGACCTGACCGGCACGTTCGACCGCGCGGCCCGGATGCTGGCGCAGGTCCGCGAGGAACTTCCGCTTCCACCCCTTCACCACGTGGTACCCGCCGACGGCGACGATCCCGAGGCCGACCAGACCGACCAGCACCCGCCCGATCCCCGAGCCGAGCAGCCCGGCCGTCGGCTGGCTGCCGCCGCTGGATCCCGAGCCGGAGAGCACCTGGATCGTGGTCACCGCCAGCACCGCGTACACCACCGCCTTCGCCGCTGCCTTGACCCGCTCACCGGCCGAGCCGTGGGCGATCGCATCGACCGCCTGCCACAGTGCCAGCAGCACGAAGCCGATCAGCAGCACGACCAGCAGCACCCGGCCCGCGCCCTCGGAGCCGAGCTGGGACAGCGCCCCCTGCTGATCCGCTTCCTCGCCGCCGGAGCCGAAGGCCAGCCGCACCGTCACCCAGGCGAGCAGCAGGTGCAGGACACCGCTGGCCGCGTACCCGAGCCGGGCGCCCTTCTCGATCACCGGGTGGTCACCGGCCCGGTCGGCGGCCCCGCGGACGGTCACTGGTCGCGCTTCCGGCGGCGGTCGGCCCAGGCGCCGGTGGACCACAGCGCCCACAGCACCAGCACCGGCTGGAACAGCAGCCGCACGCCGCGCTTGGTGTCGGTGTCCAGACCGAAGCCGTCGGTGTGCGTCAGGTACTGCGAGATGTTGCCGGGGAAGATCGCGACGAAGAACGCCGCCGCCACCCAGCCGACCAGACCGCGGTGCTTCTTGCGGGCGGCGATCAGCGCGCTGCCGAGCGCGATCTCGGCCACGCCGGAGCCGAGCACGGTGGCATCCTCGTTCACCGGGAACCACTCCGGCACCTGGGCCTGGAACTCCTGCCGGGCGAAGGTCAGGTGGCTGGTCCCGGCGAAGACCAGGAACCCGCCGAGCAGCACCCGCGCGAGGGTGCGTCCACGTCCTGTTGTCATCCGCCCATCAGAGCATGCCGCGGCTCCGGCCGCTCGGGCTGCTGCGCGCCGGGGTCGGGGCGCCGGAACGGTGCGGTGAGGGTCGGCACCAGCTGGCGCCAGTGCCTCGCCAGGACCACGGCGGCGATCACCAGATAGACGGCGGAGAGCGCGAACCGCGCGGTGGTGCCGGTGACGACGAATTGCACGGCGAACAGGCCGAGCAGCGTCCAGGCCGACCAACGCCGGAACCGCAACGAGATCAGGATGGCCACACCCATCAGGGTCTGGGTGGCGGTCAGGAGCATCTCCTCGACCTGCCGGGTGTCCAGCACCAGTGCCGTCGAGCCGCCGCCGAACAGGTAGGCGATCGGCAGCGAGCCGATCAGCAGCGTCCACTGGTTGATCTTGGAGCTGATCAGGGTGGCGATCGCGGCAGTGCCCTTGCCGCGCCAGGCGAACAGGATCGCCACGATGAACTCGGGCGCCTCCGAGGCGAGCGGGGCCAGCCATTGCACCAACAGGAACTCGTCCACACCGAGCCGGGTGCCGGAGGCGACCAGCGACTCGGCGAAGGGCTCGGCGCTGACCAGGATGACCGCCGCCGCCAGGACGAACAGCGCGATCACCAGCGGGCGACGGCGGGCGCGCGGCAGGTGGCCGATCACGGCGGCGGTGCCGATCAGGTCCGGTTCCTCGGCCTCGCCCCGGGTGAGCCGGTAGAGGTAGAAGCCGAACCACGCGATCATCGCCAGGCCGAACCCCAGGTGGATCTGCCCGGTCGCCGGGATGACGAACGCCGCCACACCGGCGACCAGCAGGAAGCCCAGTTCCATCCGGTTGCCCGGTTCGAGGGCGAGGGATGTGGTGGCCGGGCGGTTGCCGACCCGGTTGGCGACCCGGTTGGCGACGTAGATCGACACCAGCACCACCAACGGCCAGCCCAGGCCGAGCAGCAGCCGGTTCGACCCGGTCATGTTCGCCGCGGCGTACTGCACGTAGGCGGGGTCGGAGCCCGCGGTGTAGGCGTAGAACAGGTCGACCGCGTATTCCGGCAGCACGGCGATCAGCGCCAGCACCGCGATGGCGAAGCCGCCCGAGACGTCCACCTGCGCCGCCTCGGCCGCCCAGGCCAGGACGAACGAGGCCGCCACCACCGCCGCGCCGTAGAGCGCGAGCTGGATCAGCGGGTCCGGGTGGCTCCCCGACAGGCGCAGCACGACCGCCGGGGCGGCGATCAGGACGGCGATCAGCAGGGAGCGGATCAGCACCCGCAGCGGCGGGGTGGTCTCACGCATGGGGGCGGTGCCTCTCGAACGGAACAACGACGGCGGCACATTACGGACCATTCCCCGAATTGCGCAAAGATCGTGATTTCCCTATTTCAGAAAGGCGATACCCCTATGAAGAAGATCGGCGCTCCGAACTCGGATGTCAGAACGCCCCGAGCGGATCGTCGTCGTCGGCCGCGCCGGTGAAGCCGCAGTCGGCGAACACCGCGGCGATGCCGGAGATCTGCTTCAACCGCAGGAGCTCGTCGCGGTCCATCCCGATGTGCCGCATGATCCAGTCGTCGTCCATGCCCGCGTCGACCAGCTCGGCGACGATCTGGGTCATCAGCTCCACCGCGTGGGTCCCGCGCGCCCGGTTGTGCCGCACCGTGGAGGCGATCCGGTCCGACCGCGGCTTGTCCAGCACCACCACCGGGAGCAGTCCCCGCTCGCGCGCCCGGATCCGCTCGGACGTGACCATCACCCGGTACCGGTGGTACCCGTCGACGATCTCGTAGTCGCCGGTGACCTCGTCCTGGCAGCACACCACCGGCTGGGTGTAGCCGTCCTCCCAGATGCTCCGCTCCAGCAGCGCCATCTCCGGGGGCGCGACCACGTTCGGGTTGTAGGCATTGGCACGCACACGCTCGATCGGGACCGCCCGCACGCCGTACACCGGGGACGTGAATGTCATCCGACCTCCTGGTACTGCTCGATGATCGCCCGTTGCCGGTCGCGGTCGCGTTTGGTCGGGCTGAACCCCATGTAGCGGCAGGTGTGGTCGTTGCGCAGCACCGTGATGCACATCCGCTTGTAGGACGGCAGGGCCGACGCCCCGACCACCGGTGGCGGCGCGTCCGGGTAGGCGTGGAAGCGGACCACCTCGTGCGGGCGGGTGTAGGTGCGTCGGCCCGGCGGCTTCCCGAGATAGTCCGCCGGGACGCCCAGGGCCCGCAGCTCGTCCACCGTCCGGGTGGGGACGGCACCGCCCTTCCCGGTCCAGTAGCGCACCGAGGTGGCGAACTTCGCCAGGTAGCGCTCCCGGGTGTCGCGGGGCAGCGTCCGCAACAGCAGCCGGAGGTAGCTGGCCCAGGTGTGGCCCGGTGGCAGCTCCGTCGCGCGGGCCCCCATGGCGGCGGTCGCCCCGTACCGGGCCGAGAAGTTCACGCCGTTCACCCGACCCACCAGCGTGGACCACAGCTCCGGCTCGATCACCCGGTACAGCTGGAGCTGGCGGATCGCCTGACCGATGAACGGCGAGGAGACCCGCATCTGGTGCGCCGGGACGCCCGCCTGGTACAGCAGGTCGTAGAGCCGGTTGTACGCCCACCCGAACCGAGCGTGCGCGTGCCAGACGTCGGAGAGCCGCCAGTCGTGGATCGGGTACGCCTTCACCAGCCCGGAGCCGAGCACCGAGGTCCAGCGCACCCCCTGGAACGTCGAGCGGCGGTTCTCGGCATGCAGGGTCGCGTAGCGGTGCAGCGACTCCTCGGCACGGATGCCGATCAGCACCGCGGTCCGCCTGGCGCCGGTGGTCTGGTGCAACCAGGTCTCGAACGTCTCCTGGAACTCGTAGTCCCAGACCCCGTCGAAGTCGGGGAAGCCCGGCGGCACGTTGTCGGCGTGCACCACGCCCGGATGATCGGGCAGCGGACGGACCCACAGGTCGCGCTGCGCCGGGTGCCAGGGCTGCCAGTGGTCGGCGAACATCGTGGCCGCACACCCGGCGGCGACCGGCAGGCACACCCGCCAGGGCACGATCAGCTCCGTGGGGGTGGCCATCACCGAGTCGACGTACTCCGTGGTGGCCGAGTACTGGCCCTCGTAGTCCAGATGGAACAGGTGGATCGGGCGGGCGATCCGGTGCGTCCGCATGTGGTCGAGCACCAGGTGCAGCATCGCCCCGGAGTCCTTGCCGCCCGAGAACGCCACCACCACGTTGTCGAAGACGTCGAACACCTGCGCGATCCGGTCACGGGCCGCGTCGAGCACCGTCCGCCCGCGCGGGAGCAACCCGAACCGTGCGGCGATGCGCTCGTCCATGCCGACCATGACGACCCCCTCAGCGACTCCCGACCGGCCGAGTATCGGGTTCGACCGGTGCCACCCAGAGGCGCGCGCGATGGCATTGAGTAGGACGCGCCGAGCCACCGGGTGGTGCCGGGGGACGACGGGCTCACGCCTACTCACCCCCCACCCGGCCGACACTCGTCGCGCACCGACCCCGATCGCCCCGTAGCCTCGCTGCTCACAGCCGGTATCCAGGAGGTCGAAGGCGCACATGTGGTGGTCGAGGCGAGAGCAGCAGTCCCCCGCACCCGAACCGCACGAGCCCCGCGCCGCCGGCCTGTGGTCGGACGGCTTCGGCCGGGCCGGGACCCGCGCCGTCCAGGCGCTGGCGCTGCTCGCCCTGGTGTCGGTGGCGGTCTTCGCCCTGACCAAGCTCACCCTGGTGGTGATCCCGGTGCTGATCGCCCTGGTGCTGGCCAGCGCGATCCACCCGCTGGTGTCCTGGCTGCGGCGGCACGGGTTCCCGTCGCTGGCGGCGACCTGGACCGCCCTGCTCGCGATCCTGGCGGTGTTCGGCGCGGTGATCACCGCCGTGGTCTACGCGGTGGCGAACCAGTGGCAGGACCTCGCCGATCAGGCCGTGGCCGGGCTCGGTGAGCTGCAGGAGTCGATCAGCCACCTGCCGATCCAGATCTCCGACCAGCAGATCGAGGACGCCAAGGACGCGGTGACGTCCTTCCTGACCTCCAGCAGCTTCGGCAGCGGGGCGATCGCCGGGTTCTCCAAGGGCGCGAACTTCGTCACCGGCGGCGTCCTCACCCTGGTGGTGCTGTTCTTCTTCCTCAAGGACGGTCCGCGGATCTGGGAGTTCCTGCTCCGCCCGTTCGAGGGCGACGCCTATGCACGCGGCAAGCGGGTCGGCGGCCGGACCGTCAGCACGATGGGCGGCTACGTGCGGGGCACCGCCATCGTCGCCGCGGTGGACGCGGTCGGCATCGGGGTCGGGCTGGTCGTGATGGGTGTGCCGCTCGCGATCCCGCTGGCGGTGCTGGTCTTCCTGCTCGCGTTCATCCCGCTGGTCGGCGCCACGCTCGCCGGGGTGCTCGCCGCCCTGGTCACCCTGGTCGCCAACGGCTGGGTGGACGCTCTGATCGTGGTCGCCATCGTGATCGCCGTGAACCAGTTGGAGGGCAACCTGCTCCAGCCGGTGGTGATGGCCCGGTCGCTGGCGCTGCACCCGCTGGTGATCCTGGTCGCGGTCACCGTCGGCACCGTGCTCGCCGGGATCACCGGTGCCGTGCTCTCGGTGCCGGTCGCCGCCTCGGTCTGGGGCGCGGTGCAGGTGTGGAACGGACCGAACCTGCCCGCCCGACCGGTGCAACAGAAACGGCGGGAGACCGCCGAGGGCCGCTGAGCGCCGACGACTAGCGGCGGACCTTGACCCGCTGCCGCACCCGCTGGACCAGGGTGCCCGCGCCGATCACCGCGCACACCACGGCGAACTCCGCCAGCACGATCAGGACCTGCCAGGACACGATGACCTCCGGGTGGGGAACGACTGAGATTCCATCGTGCCCGGCCGACCCGCGGCGACACATCGGCCGCGAGGCGTATCTGGATCTACGCCGTGGGGTGGACACCGATCGGCAGTCGGCGCACGCTGCGGAACCGTCGGGCGGCGCCGTCCACCGGGTCGGTGAAGGCCAGTTCGCCCGCCAGCAGCTGCAACGGTGTGCTGAAGTCGTCCACCGGCACGTCCAGCACCTCCGGGTACAGCGGGTCGCCGACGATCGGGATGCCCAGCTGGTGCAGGTGCAGCCGCAGCTGGTGGGTCCGCCCGGTGCGCGGCGTCAGCCGGTACACCCCGAGGCCGTCGACCTCGGACTCGAGCTCGATCAGGGTCTCGGCGTTCACCGGGGCGTCCGGCACCACCCGGGCCTGGAGCTCGCCGCGCTCCTTGTGCAGGTGGTTGCGCACGGTGAGCGGGAACTCCAGCTCCGGCCGGATCGGGGCGAGCGCCCAGTAGGTCTTGGCCATCGCGCGACGTTCGAAGGCCGACTGGTAGGCGCCCCGCCAGCGCCGCTCGGTGGCCAGCAGCAATAGCCCCGAGGTGACCCGGTCCAGCCGGTGCAGCGGCGACAGCTCCGGCAACCCCAACTCGGCCCGGAGCTTGACCACGACGCTCTGCATCACGTGCCGCCCGCGCGGGATCGATGACAGGAACGGCGGCTTGTCGATCACCACCAGGCGCTCGTCCCGGTGCACCACGTGGATCGTCCCGGGCACGGAGGGCTCCTCGCGCAGGTCCCGGTGGAAGAACACGAACAGGTGCGGGCGGAACGGATCGGTGGCCCGG
Organism: Cellulomonas taurus; assembly: GCF_012931845.1. Classification (NCBI taxonomy): domain Bacteria; kingdom Bacillati; phylum Actinomycetota; class Actinomycetes; order Micrococcales; family Cellulomonadaceae; genus Cellulomonas; species Cellulomonas taurus. Next base: position 204,368 of record NZ_CP051884.1, on the reverse strand, counting down.
ACCGGGGTGCCGTCCTCGGCGACGAACCGGCCGTCCGCCAGCATCGCGTCCACGTCGACGTGCTCCGGCAGGCGGTGGTGCAGCCAGTCGGCCATGGTCGGCCAGGCGGTGGCGTGCGGGTCGGCGCGGTCGTGGTCGGGGGTGCGCAGCCAGGCGGCGCTCAGGCCGTGACGGGGCGGGAGCGGGGAGCGGGGCGGCACCCGGAGAGCCTAGGCCGCCTCCACCTCCCGGCCCGCCCCGGCCATGGACGAGCGGGGCCGGCCCGAGGCGTTCAGGTGGCCGGCAGCAGACGGGCAGCGACCCGACGGGCACGCTGGGTGTCGGTTCCCGGTGCCCGCAGGCGCATCGCGAGCGACCCCGTGACGACAAGCAGCAGCTGTTCGGCCAGCTCGGCGGCATCCGCGCCCACCACCGGCTCGGCCAGCTGAGTGAGCCGGTCGCGCAGAGTGCTGGTGTCCCGTTCGACGGCGGCGGCGACCTCCGGCGGCGCGCTGGCGTATTCGGCCGCGGAGGCGAGGAAGGCGCACCACCGGGCACCGTCGGGACGGGAGCGGAACGCGTCGAGCGCGTCGAACACGGCCAGCAGTCGGCGCTCGGGCGCCTCCTGCCCGGCGATAGCGCGTTCCCAGCAGTCGACCCACGCGCGGTGGCGTCGGTCCAGCGCCGCGGCGACCAGCGCCTCCTTGCTGGGGTAGCCGCGGTAGAGGGTGGCCGCCGACACCCCGGCGCGGGCCAGCACGGCATCGACCGGGGTCGCTGCGATGCCCCGGGTGAAGAACAACTCCTCGGCGGCGTCGAGCAGCTTCGCCTCGGTGCTGGTGCGGATCGGCATGGGGTCATCCTAGGCTGGCAAAGTGAAACGATCGTTTTTGTTCTTGGTCGCGGCAGCCACCGGGCTCATTGCGACGACCTACGGCCTGGTCCGGCTCGCCTACGGGCTGTACCTGCCGAACGTCCAGGACGACCTCGGCCTGAGCACCGGAGCGGCCGGTCTGATCGCGGCCCTGGCGTCGGTGGTCTACTGCCTCGGCGCCGCCTGCGGGTTCCTGCTGTCCGACCGCCACCCCCGCACGCTGGTCCTGCTGGCCGGGGCCACCGCGGCGCTGGGCTGCGTCGGCATGGCGGTCGGCGGCGATGCCGGGGCCTTCGGGTTCGGGGCGGTGCTCAGCTCGGCGGGCGCGGGCCTGGCATCACCGGCGGTGGTCGAACTGATCCGCCGTCACGCACCCGGCGACCTGCTCGACCGGGCGCAGTCGGTGGCGAACGCCGGAACCGGTCCCGGGCTGATCGTCGCGGGGTCGCTGGCGTCGCTGCTGCTGCCGCTGTGGCGCGCCGGTTGGTGGATCGCGGCGGGGCTCGCCGTGCTGGCGACGACGCTGGTGCTGGCGGCCGACTCGTGGTCGAGCGGTGCGCGCACGACCGTCCGCGGGCGCACCGGTCCCACCGCAGGCAGCGCTGCCCGGCGTGTCCCTGGTGTCCCACCGCGGCAGTGGCGCGCCGCGCACCGTCGGCCGTTCGCCGTGGCGCTGCTGCTCGGGATCGGGTCGGCGGCCGTCTGGTCCTACGGCCGGAGTCTGCTGGTCGAGCTGGGGGCCGACGACCGGGCGTCGACGGTGGCCTGGATCGCCCTCGGCGTCGGCGGGGCAGCGGTGCTGGCCACCAGCCGATGGCTGGTAGCGCGGCGGATCGGGGCGGCCTGGGCGGTGACCGGGGGTGCGGTCGCCGTGGCGACGATCGCACTGCCGAGTGTGGGGACCCATCCGACGACGACCGGTGCGGTGTGCGCGGTGTTCGGCTGGGGGTACACCGCCGCGTCGGGGGTCCTGATCACCTGGACCGGGCGGATCGACCCGGAGCGGTCGGGCAGTGGGACGGCCGCGTTGTTCGTCACGCTGGTGCTGGGTCAGGCCATCGGCGCCGCCGGGTGGGGCGCGCTGACCGGCCCGGTCGGACACCCGGCGACCTTCGGCCTCGCGGCGGCGGTCGCGGCGGTCGCCGTCCTGGTCGGGGCGCGAGCTGTACCGACCGACGCCGCACGGGCGGCCGGGCCCGGCCACGCCGGAGGGGGGCCAGCGTGACCGGGCGTTCGTGGGGTCACCCGGTGACCCGGGTGGTGCTGCGGCGGCGGGCCACCTGGAGGCCGATCCGGCCGGTGAGGTCGGCACCGAGCACCGTTCCGGCCTCCCGCACCACCTGATCGAGCAGCGCGGTGACCTCGGGCAGATCGACCCGGGCGTCCACCCGGACCGACCCGGCGAGCACCAGGCCCTCCCGGTCGCGGCGGATGGCGAGCCGCGCGCCGTGGATCATCGGATCGGCGGTCAGCCGGTCCTCGGCGGCGCGGGCCACACCCTCCGGCACCACGCGCAGCCGGTCACCGGTCCGCGAACCGGGCAGCGGCAGCGCCGCCGGTCCCCGGGTGGGCAGGTGGGCGAGCAGCCACCACAGTCCGAGCAGGATCAGCACCAGGGCGGCACCGGCGCAGGCACCCGGCCACCAGCTCCGCGTGGTGAACGCGCTGGACAGCCGCAGGGTGTCCGGGCCCCAGGAGGTCCAGCCCATGCCCTCGCTCACGGCCCAGGCGCCAGGCAGCAGCACCAGCAGGGCGAGCACCGTCAGCAGCACCCGGTCGACAGCGGTCACCCGTCGCGCCTTCATCCTGCGTCTCCTTCCCTGGTGGCGACCTGTACCCGCAGGCGGGGCTGCGGTCGCAGCTCGGACAGTCGGTCACCCACGGTGTTCCGCACCTCGGTGGCCAGTTCGGGCGTACCGGTGCCGGACACCCGGACCAGCACGCTGCGCCGGGAGGCGGTGCTGGTCACTGCCAGCACCCCGTCCACATCGGCCGCGGTGGCGGAGGCCAGTCGTGCCACGTCCTGCGGCCGCAGCCGCACCGTCGCGGTGTCCCCGAGCACGACATCGGCGGCGCCGCGGTGCCAGGCGGCCCACAGCAGGAGCAGCCCGAGCACGACCAGACCCGCGCCGATCCCGGCCGCACCACGGTCGACGGCCCGGCCGTCCACCGCGTCGAGCAGGCCGGGCAGCCAGGCATCCGCCGGTCGCAGACCGAGCAGGGAACCGGCGGCCAGCGCCTCGCGTCCAGCGATCACCCCGGCCGCGATCAGCAGCACGGCGACCAGCGCCGCGACCGTGCGTGGCACCGCCGCCCGCCGGGTCATGACACCCTCCGGCGCGGCTCGGCGGTGGCGACCACCGCCTCGACCGTGACCAGCACGTCGTCGACCCGGACGCCGACCAGCCCTTCCAACGCCTCGCGGATCGCGCCGGCGACCCGGGAGGCGGCGGCCGCGGCGGGCTCCGGCCAGGACGCGGCGACCCGGGCCTCGACCCGGACCCGATGCCCCGCCACCTCGACCTCGACCCGCGGCAGATCGGTGCCGACATTGCGGTGCACCCGGGTGGAGGCGTGTTCGGCTGCGCGCCGGGCGATCCTGGCCACCACCCGGTCCGCGATGGTGACCCGCCCGGCGACACGTTCCAGGACGGCCGAGTCAGCCACGGCGCCGACCCCCGAGCAGGGCACCCAAGTCGATCCGACCGTCCAGGTGTGCGCCCACGGCCACGCCGATCCCGCCCAGCACCAGTGCCAACAGGAACCCGACCAGCCCACCGGTGGTGATCGCCAGGGTCAGCAGCAGTCCGACCAGCAGTCCGGTCGTCGTCATCGATCCCATCATGCGTCCTTCCCGATCCTGCTCGTCTCCACGTCCTCGATGTGCACGTGCACCGGCCCCGGCCCGGCGGCCCGAGCGATCGTCCCGGCCGCTGCCGGGATCGCCTCGGCGCCCGCTGCGGTCAGCACCACGTGCACCTGGGTGCCGTCCGGCGTGAACCGGATGCCGGGCACCCGGTCGCCGGGCAGGTAGGTGGCCACCTCACCGAGGGCACCCGCGCTGAGTCGCGCGACCTCCGGCAGGGCGAGCACCGCGTCCCGGATCGCGCGGGCCCGCTCGCCGGGATCCGGGTCGTGCCCGTCCCCCGCGAGCGCCCGCGCCCCCTGCTCGGTCACTGCACCCGCGACGGGGCGGCCTCGTCGTCCTGCTCGTCGTCCTGGGGCAGCCACACGTCGTTGACGTTGACGTTCACCTCGATCACCCGCAGACCGGTCATCCGCTCGATGCCGGTGACGATGGAGCGCCGCACCGCCTCCGCGACGTCGGCGATCGCGACCCCGTACTCGGCGACGATCTCCACGTCCACCGCCGCCTCGGCGGTGCCGACCTCGACGCTGACGCCCTGGGAGTAGTTGGTCGAGCCGCCCGGGATCCGCTCCCGCAGCGCCCCGAAGGCGCGCTGGGCGCCGCCGCCGAGTCCGTGCACGCCGGTGACCTCACGGGCGGCGATGCCCGCGATCTTGCTCACCACGACGTCGGCGATGGTGGTCGAGCCGCGCTCGGTGGTGAGCGCCGAGGTGCGGGCGCCGTCCTTGGTGGTCAGCTCGCGGGCGTCGTTGCCGGTGGTGGTCGTGGTCTGCGTGGTGCCAGCCATGTCGTCCTCCTGAGCGCGAGGGGTCGGTCGGCTCGCCGATTGCTGAGCCCGTCAGGTCCCGATCCACCCTCGCTGACACCTGTGAGTGCCCGCCGCGGGCGAATCGTCACGCACCAGTCGCTGTGAACCAGATCACGTCCTACCGTGGCGCCGTGACCGCCGGTGAGGACGACGCCGAGCTGGTACGACGCGCACGGCTCGGCGACAAGGACGCGTTCTCGGCCCTGGTCGAACAGCACGGCAGCGCGATGTACCGGTTCGCCCGGCGCATGCTCCGGGACGACGGCACCGCCGAGGACTGCGTGCAGGACGCCCTGGTCGCCGCCTGGCTGTCCATCGAACGCTTCCGCGGCGACGCCGCCGTACGCACCTGGCTGTTCGGCATCCTCACCAACACCGTCCGGCGCCGGGTCCGCACCGAGGCCCGCCACCCCGCCGCACCCCTGCCCGACGACTACGACCTGCCCGGCGGCGCCGACCCGATCACCGCCGCCGAGGCCCAGGACCTGCGCGCGGCCCTGGAGATCGCCCTGGCGGCCCTGCCCCCGATGCAACGCGCCTGTTGGATCCTGGCGGAGGTGGAGAGAATGTCCTACGCCGACATCGCCCGCGTGCAGGCGACCACCGTCGGAGCCGTGCGCGGCGCGATCGCCCGCGCCCGGACCACCCTGGGAAGGAGGTTGGCGCCGTGGCGGTAGACGACCCGGACGACGCACTCCTCGACCGCGCCGCCGAGACCCTGCGCGAGCTGACCGACAGCGGGTGGGTGCGCGCCCGCCATTCCGTGCTCGACCGGGTGCGTCGGGCCGTTCGACCCTCGGTCGCGGTCACCGGACGCCACCCCGACGGGACGTTCACCCTGGCGACCCCGGTGCTCACCGACCGGATCCGGCGAGCGGTCGACGCCGTCACCGAGGCCCGGGTGCTCGACCTGCGCCCGGAGGTGGACGCCGACGGTGAGCTGCTCGGCATCGCCCTGCGGATCAGCGTCGCCTACGGCAGCTCGGTCGCCGCCGACGCCGAGGCGGCGCGCGCCGCCGTGGTGGCCGAGGTGCGGCGGAGCCTGGGGACGGCGTTCGAGGCGGAGCGGGTGACGGTGGATCTGCACGTGGCGGACGTGCACCGGGGCTGACGAGGCGTCCGATGCCGTCCCGCGCCGGGACCGAAGGTCACCTGGCGACACGACCGGCCACCCGTAGGTTCTTGGCATGACGGTGTGCGTCTCAGCGGTGACACTCAATAGCGCCGACCCCGGGCGGACAGCAGCCTTCTGGGCGGCGGTGCTGGATGGCGAGGCAGTGGACGGAGGGAAAGGCTTCATCCACGTTCGCAGCTCGACGCTACTGCTCATCGTGCAGCCCGCGCCCGCCCGCTCGGCACGCGTCGACACCGACGTGCACCTGGATCTGCGCGCCGACGATCCGGCCGTGGTCGTGGCCCGCGTCCTGGCGCACGGCGGCACGCTGGAGGAGCGACGGGCGGACTCCCACGGGGAGTGGACGGTGCTCCGTGACCCGGACGGGCGCGAGTTCTGCGTGGCCTGAGTGGTCCCGCGAGGCGCCACTCGGACCGGCGTCAGTTCTCCGCGCGCCCCTCGCGCCAGTACCCCATGAACGCCACCGCCTTGCGGTCCACCCCGCACTCGGCGACCAGATGCCGCCGCAGCGTCTTGATCGCCCCGGCCTCCCCGGCGAGCCAGGCGTACAGCGCCGCGTTCTGGCGCAGCGGCTGGCCGTCGGCGTCGACCGGCAGCTCCCAGAGCAGGCCGTTCTCGATGTCGACGTCCTCCAGCTCGATGCCCTCGGGGCGCGGGGCCTCCCGCGGCATCAGGCGCACGCAGGCGGCCTGGACAGCGGGGACGAGGCGGGAGCCGTGGGCGGCGCCGTCGCGGGGCAGCCAGGTGATGGCGATGCCCTCGGGGGCGCGCAGGTCGAGGAAGTCGCCGGAGACCGGGACCTCGAGGACGACCTCGCCGCGGGCGTCGGCGGGCAGCCGTTCCAGGATGCTGGCGATGGCGGGCACGGCGGTCTCGTCGCCGGCGAGCAGCAGGCGGTCGGTGTGTGCGGGCGGGATGAAGTCGATGCCGCCGGCGTGGCCGTCGTGCTCGGCGTTCGGGCCGAGGATGGCGAGCGGGTCGCCGATGCGGGCTTCGGTCGCCCAGCGGGAGGCGGGGCCGGTGGAGCCGTGCAGCACCAGGTCGACGTCGATCTCACCGAGCTCCTGGCGGACCGCCCGGACGGTGTAGGTGCGGATCGGGTGCCGCACCTCCTCGGGGAGGTCGCGCCATTCGGTGTACCACTGCGGGCCGGTGGGCAGGGTGTCGTAGCCGCAGGGCAGCGGGAGGAAGAGCTTGATCCGCTGGTCGAAGCCGTTGTCGGCGAACAGGTGCAGGTCGTCGCCGGAGAAGGTGATCCGGCGGAAGGACGGGCACATGTCCTGGATGCGGGACACCCGGACGTCGAAGGTCCTGAACGGCAGGACGGTCGGCTGGGCCACCTCGGCGGCAACGGCGGTCATGGCACCACGGTAAGGGAAGCCTCACCTGATCCCGCAAGCGATGTGACTCAGATCACGATACCGAGGTGCCGAAGGCGAGGCCGAGCAGGTAGGTCGCGGCGGCCGCGCCGAAGCCGATCGCGAGCTGCCGCAGCGCCCGCTTGCCCGGCGACGCGCCGGAGAGCACGCCGACGGTGGCACCGGTGCCGAGCAGGGCGATGCCGACCAGACCGCTGGCCACCGCGACCGCGACCAAGCCGGTGAGCCCGAACAGGTAGGGCAGGACCGGGATCAGCGCGCCGGAGGCGAAGAAGCAGAAGCTCGACACCGCGGCCGCCATCGCGCTGCCGACGGTCTCGTGCTGGTCGACCTCGTGCGGCTCGCCGTTGGTCAGCGCGAGCTCGGCCGGCAGGTCCTGGCCGATCCGGTGCAGGACGGCGGCGGCACGGGCGCTGGCAGCCTCCGGGTCCAGACCGCGGGCGCGGTAGACCAGGGCGAGTTCGTTGGCGTCGATGTCCAGGGCGCCGAGCGCTGCCCGCGCCTCGGGGCTGGGTCGGGCGGCGTCCAACAGCTCGCGCTGGGAGCGCACCGACACGTACTCACCGGCGCCCATCGACAGCGCACCGGCCAGCAGCCCGGCCAGTCCGGTGAACAGGACGGTCGAGGCACCGACCCCGGAGGCTCCGATGCCGAGCACCAGCGCGAGGTTGGACACCAGGCCGTCGTTCGCGCCGAACACCGCCGCCCGGAAGGTGCCGGAGATGCGGCTGCGCCCCCGGATCGCGAGCGCCCGGACCACCTCGCCGTGGATCCGCTCGTCGGCGGCCATCGAGGCGGTGGCGTCGGCGTCGCTCTCGTAGTCGGACCTGGCCTCGGCCCGCTGGGCGAGCGCGAGCACGAACACCCCGCCGAACCGCCGGGCCAGCCAGCCGAGCATCCGGGACCGGATGTCACCGGCCAACGGTCGTCCGGCCCGGTCGCCGAGCAGGTCCAGCCAGTGCTGCTCGTGCCGCCCCTCGGCCTCAGCCAGTGCGAGCAGGATGTCCCGCTCCTCACCGGTCCGACGGGAGGCGAGGTCCCGGTAGACGGCCGCCTCGGCGCGCTCGTCGGCGAGGTACCGCCGCCACCGGCGTACCTGGCGGGACGTCGGGGCGGCGGTTCGCGTCATGGCGACGATTCTTCCAGCTGTGCGCCGGTGCCTGGGAGCACCGGAACACCGGGGCACAGTTCAGTCGGTCGGGGCGGCGGCGCGCAGCTTCTCCAGCAGCGGTCCGGCGGCCTCGTCCAGGAACTGCTGCTGGGCGGCGTCCCCGACCTGGACCAGGGCGATGTCGGTGAAGCCCGCCTCCCAGTAGGCGGCTACGGCCTCGACGATCGCGTCCAGGTCCGGGCCGCAGGGGATGGTCTCAGCGACGTCCTCCGGTCGCACGAACTGGGTCGCCCCGTCGAAGGCCTCGGTGGTGGGCAGATCGGCGTTCACCTTCCAGCCGCCCGCGAACCACCGGAACTGCTCGTGGGCACGCTGGGTGGCGACCTCGACGTCCCGGTCCCAGGAGATCGGGATCTGGCCGATCTTCCGCGACGGTCCCTCGTGCGCCTGGTCCCACTGCTGGATGATGCTCGCCTCCGGGTCGGTGGCCACCAGGTGGTCGGCCAGCGGGGCGAACCGGGAGATCGACTGCGCGCCGGACACCGCCACCGCCAGGTCGACACCACCGGCCGGGATGTCCCACAGCTTCGCCGAGTCGGTGCGGAAGTGGACGCCGTCGTAGGTCAGGCGCTCGCCGTCCAGCAGGGAGCGGATGATCTCGATGGCCTCCTCCAGCATGTCGTGCCGCTCGCCGACCGCGGGCCAGCGCTCACCGACGACGTGCTCGTTCAGGTTCTCCCCGGCACCGAGGCCCAGGGTGAACCGACCGTCGGAGAGCACGCCGAGGGTGGCCGCCTTCTGTGCGACGACCGCCGGGTGGTAGCGCAGGGTCGGGCAGGTCACGTAGGTCATCAGGTCGACCCGGGAGGTCACCTGGCTCACCGCACCGAGCAGCGACCAGGCGTAGGGCGCGTGTCCCTGCTCGTCGATCCAGGGGAAGTAGTGGTCGGAGCTGACCTCGAAGTCGAATCCGATCTTCTCGGCCTGCGCTGCGTAGCCGACCAGTTCCTTGGGCCCGGACTGCTCGGTCATGAGGGTGTAGCCGAATCGCGTCATGCTCCGAGGGTGCGCCCGGAACGCCCCGTGCGCACGCCGTCGCTGCTGCTCGGGCGTGCGCAACGCGGGGTTCAGCCCTGGGCGGCGCGCAGCGCGTCGACCAGCGGGGTGGTCGGGCGACCGATCAAGGTGCGCAGGTCGCCGGTCACGTCCGCCAGCTCGCCGTTCGCGGTGTTCTCGTCCATGGCGATCACGAAGCCGATCGTCCCGGCGTCCAGGCCGGCGGCCTCCAGCCCGGCACGGTGCTCGTCGACGGTGACCCGCTGGTAGCTGACCGGGCGGCCCAGCACCTCGGTGGCGGCGGCTGCCAGGTCGTCGTAGTCCCAGGCCACGTCACCGGTCAGCTCGTAGACCTTGCCGTCGTGGCCCTCGGAGCTCAGCACGGCGGCGGCAGCGGCCGCGTAGTCCTCGCGGGTGGCCGAGGCGACCCGACCGTCACCGACGCCGGAGACGATCACCCCGGACTCGGCTGCCTGCGCCAGATCGCCCAGGTAGTTCTCCGTGTACCAGCCGTTGCGCAGCAGGGTGACGACCAGACCGGACTCGCGCAGCAGCGCCTCGGTCTCGACGTGCTCCGGGGCGACCGGCAGCGCACTGCGGTCGGCGTGCAGCACGGAGGTGTAGACGATCCGGCGCACACCGGCGGTCTGCGCCGCCTCGATGGCGTTGCGGTGCTGGGCGGTGCGCTGCCCGACCTCGGAGCCGGAGACCAGCATCAGGGTGTCGGCGCCGGTGAAGGCCTCGACCAGCGTCTCGGGCCGGGTGTAGTCCGACTCGACGACCCGGACACCCTGCTCGGCCAGGTCGGCGAGCCGCTCGACCCGGCGACCGGTGGCGACGATGTCGGCTGCCGACACCCCGTCGGCGAGCAGGTGCTGGACGATGAGGCGGCCGAGCTGGCCGGTGGCTCCGGTGACGACGATCGACATGACTTTCCTCCAGATCAGTGCCGGACGATCCGACGACCAGCGACAACGCGGCACCCACCCGGAAACCTTCCGTCCGGCGGGTGCCCACTTTCCGGTCAGGTACTGGGCCGATGGTAAGTATCCAGGTCACAGCGGCCTACCCTGATCGGTATGACGGTCATCGACACCCGCGGAACCCTGCTCGCCGAGCTGATGGTGGACGGCGTGCTGCCCGCGAGCTGCCCGAGCCGGATCGTGCTGGACCACATCTCCAGCCGGTGGGGGGTGCTGGTCCTGGTCGCCCTCGCCGAGCGCGGTCAGCGCTGGGGCGAGCTGCGCCGCACCGTGGAGGGGATCAGCGAGAAGATGCTCGCCTCCACCCTGCGCACGCTGGAACAGGACGGGCTGGTGCACCGCGAGGCGCAGCCGACCATCCCGCCCCGGGTGGACTACTCGCTCACCCCGCTCGGCGAGGACCTGGCGACCGTGCTGCTGCCGCTGGTCGGCTGGGTGGCACGCAACGCTCGACACATCGTGGCCGAGTGACGCTACTCAGTCCCCCGGTGTCACCACTCAATGGCACCGGTGGCACCACTCAACTTCCGCTCGAACCATCGACCTGACCGACTGCGCGTCCCAACACTGGCCGAGGACTCGGCGCCCCCGCCGTGTCACACGGTGCGGAGGCGGACGGATGGACACACGGCAGAGCGCGACGACCCGGGTCACGCTGCCACCCGCCCATCGCGGCGTGGTCCCGGTGTCGGCGAAGCAGGCGGGCGCGTTGCACCGCGGCCTGCGCCAGCTCGACCAGTGGCAGCGGGCCAGCGCGCGGGACGGTGCCCCGGTGCCGATCGAACGGGAGTGCCACACCCAGTCGGCGCTGATGATGGTGGAGCCGATCGCCGCGTGCGGCGGGGAGATGTCCGAGGCCCTGGCGCACCTGCTGGCGGCGCTCGGCCTGGCCCGCCTGAGCTGAGCGCCCCGACCCGGAGCCGCCACAGCCCGCCGGTCTACCATCGACCCGCCCGGCCCCGGCGCACGACCGCCGGCGGCCCGCCCCCGACGTGAGGATCCACCGTGCGCCGTACGGCCGCCGCCATCATCGCCGCCACCCTGTTGCTCGCCGGTTGCTCCGGCGGCGGTGACGACCCCGCACCCACCAGCAGCGCCTCGTCCACGGCCTCCGCCGCCGACGCGCAGGCGGCGCTGGAGGAGATCACCGTGACCGGCGACCCCGGCACCGAGCCGGAGATCACCGCCGACTGGCCATTCGAGATCGGCGCCGACGCGGCGAAGGTGCTGGACGCGGGCGACGGCGCCGAGATCGCGGACGGTCAGCTGGTCAGCCTGCACCTGCGGGCAGTCAGCGGCACCGACGGCGCGGATCAGGGCGGCACCTACTCCGGCGACCCGCAGAGCTACTGGCTGAGCGACCAGTCCAGCAGCACGCTGCCCGAGGCGCTGCTGAACGCGGTGGTCGGCCAGCAGGTCGGCGTGCGGGTGCTCTACGCCGGGCCGCGCACGCTGGACTCCGGCGAGGCCAGCTCGCTGATCTGGGTGGTGGACGTGATGGCGACCCAGGACGTGCTCGACGCTCCCTCCGGCGAGGCGGTCGCTCCGGCCGAGGGGTTGCCCACCGTCACGCTGGCCGACGACGGCGAACCGTCGATCACCCCGACCGGTGGCGACGCCCCGACCGATCTGGTCGTGCAGCCGCTGATCACCGGCACCGGCCCCGAGGTCACCGCCACCGGCACCGTGGTCGCGAACTACTCCGGCTGGCTGTGGGACGGCACCTCCTTCGACTCCTCCTGGTCGCGCGGGGCGCCGAGCTCCTTCGGTCTGAACCAGGTGATCCCGGGCTGGACCCAGGGACTGGCGGGGCAGCCGGTCGGCAGCCAGGTGCTGCTGATCGTGCCGCCGGACCTGGGCTACGGCGACCAGGACAACGGTTCGATCCCCGCCGGGTCGACGCTGATCTTCGTGGTGGACATCCTCGCCGGGAGCTGAACGGCTGCGGGCGGGACCCGATCGCCGTAGCGTCGGGTGGGCGGGGCGCACAGCCCCGTCCACCCGCCCTCCGGGGCCCTGACGAGGGAGATCGAGTGAAGCTCCGCCACCTGCCGCTCCGCCTGGGAGCAGGCGCGTACATCCTCAGTTCCGGACTGGACAAGCTGTCCGCGGACGACGACGCCGCCGCGAGCTATCACGGCATGGCCGCGAACGCCTACCCCGTGTTCAAGAACGTGGACCCGAAGACCTTCACCACCGTGCTGGCCGGTTCCGAGGTCGCCCTCGGTGCCTCGCTGCTGGTGCCGGTGCTGCCCAAGACCGTGGTCGCCACCGGGTTCACCGCGTTCTCCGCCGCACTGGTCGGGCTGTACCTGCGCACCCCGGCGCTGCACCGCGGACCCGGCGACTACCGACCGAGCCCGGACGGCATCGGCATCGCCAAGGACGTGATCATGCTGGGCGCCGCCGCGAGCTTCCTGCTGGACGCCCTCGGGTCGAACGCCAAGAAGGCCGGCAAGAAGGCGTCGAAGAAGGCGTCGAAGGCCCTGCACCGCTGACGTGCGCTGGTCGGGCGGGGGATACGCTCGCTCCGCCCGACCAGACCCACGGAGGACCACCTATGCGCCAGCCCACCCGCTGGGAGCAGATCGGCCAGTCGAACCCCGACCGCTCGGCCTGGTACATCGAGCGCTTCCGGTCGATGGCCGCGCAGGGTGCCGACCTGGCCGGTGAGGCGCGGCTGATCGACGCGATGGTGCCCCGCGGGTCGCGGATCCTGGACGCCGGCTGCGGGCCGGGCCGGGTCGGCGGCGAACTGCTGCGCCGTGGGCACACGGTGGTCGGGGTCGATGTGGACCCGATGCTGATCCAGGCGGCCCAGGCGGACCACCCGGAGGGCGAGTGGCTGGTCGGCGATCTGGCCGAACTGCGGCTGGACGACCGCTTCGACATCGCGGTGATGGCCGGGAACGTGCTGACCTTCGTCGCCGAGGACACCGAGGTCGAGGTGCTGCGCCGGATCGGTGCGGTGCTGACCCCGGAGGGCCGACTGGTGATCGGGTTCGGCGCCGGACGCGGCTACGCCGTCGACCAGCTGACCGAGGACGCGCAGGCGGCCGGGCTGCGGATCGACAGCCGGTTCGCCACCTGGGATCTGCGCCCCTTCGGTCCGGAATCGGACTTCCTGGTCGCCGTCCTGTCCCGCCAGGCGTGAGGCGACCCGGCCACCGAGGGATCGGTGACCGGGCCGTGTCCTGCGTGCGTCAGTAGCTGAAGCGGGTCACCTGGGCGCTGAGCTGCTGGGACAGCGCCGCGAGACCGTGGATGCCCTCCCGTGCCTGGGTGATGCCGGAGGCGACCTCGTCGGTGGAGGAGGCCACGGCGGCGATGTGCGCCGCGATCCGCTCCGAACCGTTGGCGGCCTCGGTGATGCTGCGACCGGATTCGTTGGTGGTCGCGGTCTGCTCCTCGACGGCCGAGGCGATGGTGGTCTGGTAGTCGTTGATCGAGGCGACGATCTCCCCGATCTCCTTGATCGCGTCCGTGGCGCCCCGCGAATCGGCCTGGATGGCCTCGATGCGACGGCCGATCTCGTCGGTGGCCTGGGCCGTCTGCTGGGCCAGCTCCTTGACCTCACCGGCGACGACCGAGAAGCCGCGACCCGCCTCACCGGCACGCGCCGCCTCGATGGTGGCGTTCAGGGCCAGCAGGTTGGTCTGGTTCGCGATGGCGGTGATCAGCCGGACCACGTTGCCGATCTCGTCGGTGGACTCGGCCAGGCTCACCACGCTGGCGTCGGTGCGGTCGGCGGTGTGCACCGCGGTCTCCGCCACCTGGGCGGCGAGGGCGGCGTTGCGGGAGATCTCCCGGATCGCCGATTCCATCTCCTGCGACCCGGCGGCCACGGTGAACACGTTCGACGACACGTCCGCCGCCGCGTGGGTGACCTCGGCTGCCCGGTCGGAGGCGCGCTCGGACGCCTCGGCCACCGCGACGGCGACCGCCTCCAGCTCGGTGGCGGCACCGGCCAGCGTGGTGGTGGTGTGCGCGATCTCCCGCACCAGGGTGGACACGTTCCCGGCCGCCTCGTTCAGCGCGGTGCCCATCTGCCCGGTCTCGTCGGCGGAGTCCACCGCGACCCGGACGGTCAGGTCACCGTCGGCCAGTCGGCGCAGCGCGCCGCCCACCGCGTGCAGGCGACGGATGATGCCCTGCGCGACCAGCCAGGCCAGACCGGCACCGGCCAGGATGGACAGCCCGGTCACCGCGAGCGTGATCGTCCGGTTGCGGGCATCGGTGGCCGCCGCCCGATCGCGCAGGCTGTCGACCTCCGTCCCGGCCGCCTCGCGCAGGTCGTCCAGCGCACCGGAGACCACGAAGTACGCGTCCCAGCGCTCGCCGGACCAGATCGCGTCCCCGGCGTCCAGATCACCGGCCCGCCAGGCGGCGAAGACCTTCTGGTCGGCGTCCACGTAGGTCTGCCACGCCGCGGTGATGTCCGCGAGCGCCGCCTGCCCGTCCGGGGTGAGGTCGTCGGCGGCCAGGTCCAGCACATTGTCGGAGAAGGCGGTGATGCCCTCCTGGTAGCCCGCCATGTTGTCCCCGTCCTCGGCGGCGCCGACAGCACCACCGTCGACCCGGGAGGACCAGGCCATGATCGCCAGGTAGTCGGCGGCCCAGAGCATGCCGTAGCGACCCTTCTCCACCTGCGCCTGCACCTGCACCGCGTCGTCGACCCGGTGGCGCAGCTGCGACGTGCTCCGGGCGCCGCTCAGCGCGGTGGCGGCCACGATCACCAGCCCGAGCAGGAGCACCGCCACGATGGCGAGGATGCGCGTGCGCACACTGCGATCGTTGAACCAGTGACGGGGCAGTGCATCGGACATCGTGTCCTCCAGGGCGTGGGCAGGCGTCGAGGCCCTCATCGGTCACCCGCCCGGTGTGATGACGCAGATCAGGACGCCGAGCGGGTGAAATCCGCGGACCGGCCGAGGGTGGTCGCGCAGGCCAGGACCGCCCGGCGATCCCGAGCCGGTGTCCGTGGGCGGGCCTACGCTCGGAGGCATGGCTCGCTACCTGGACGTCCACCCGCACGACCCGCAGCCGCGTGCCCTGGCGCAGATCGTGTCCGCGCTCCGCGACGACGACGCGCTGATCGCCTACCCCACCGACTCCGGCTACGCGCTGGGTTGCCGGATCGGCTCGCCCACCGGACCGGACCGGATCAGGTCGCTGCGGCACCTGAACGACAAGCACCACTTCACCCTGCTGTGCAGCGACTTCGCCCAGCTCGGGCAGCTGGTGCACCTGGACAACGGACCGTTCCGCGCGATCAAGTCCGCGACGCCGGGGCCGTACACCTTCATCCTGCCCGCCACCAAAGAGGTGCCGCGGCGACTGGCGCACCCGAAGAAGAAGACGGTCGGCGTGCGGATCCCGGACAACCGGCTGGTGCAGGCGCTGCTGCGCGAACTCGGCGAGCCGCTGCTGTCCAGCACCCTGATCCTGCCGGGCGAGGACGCCCCGATGATCGACGGCTGGACGGTCAAGGAGGAGCTGGACCACCAGGTGGACATCGTGGTCGACACCGGCGAGTGCGGCACTGAGCCCACCACGGTCGTCGACTGGTCGGAGGGCTTCCCCGAGGTGGTGCGGGTCGGCGCCGGAGACCCGGACCGCTTCGCCTGAGACCGCCCGATGACGCCGCACAGGACGACCGACTGTGCCCGATGACCGCCTCATGACCGCCCGACCGGACGACGCCGACTACCCGGCCGACGTCGCACCCGTCGCCCTGGACCTGATCGAGCTGGACGACGCGGTCGCCGAGTGCCGGGCCTGCCCCCGCCTCGTCGCCTGGCGCGAGCAGGTCGCCACCGAGAAGCGGGCGGCGTTCCGGGACCAGACCTACTGGGGTCGACCGGCACCCGGCTTCGGTGACCCGACGGCCGGGATCATGATCGTCGGCCTGGCACCCGCTGCCCACGGCGCGAACCGCACCGGCCGGATGTTCACCGGCGACCGCTCGGGTGACTTCCTGTTCGCCGCGCTGCACGCCGCCGGGCTCGCCAACCAGCCGACGAGCACGCACATCGACGACGGGCTGCGGCTGACCGGGGTGCGGATCACCGCGCCGGTGCACTGCGCACCGCCGGACAACAAGCCGACCCCGGAGGAACGTCGACGCTGCGGACCGTGGCTGTCCCGGGAGCTGGAGCTGGTCCGGCCCCGGGTCGCGGTGGTGCTCGGCGGCTTCGGCTGGGACGCGCTGCTGCGCACCCTGGCGGAACAGGGCTGGGCGGTCCCCCGACCACGGCCGAGGTTCGGTCACGGCGCCGAGGTGACCCTGCAGCGCGGCGAGGCGTCCCTGACCCTGCTGGGCTGCTTCCACGTCAGCCAGCAGAACACCTTCACCGGGCGGCTCACCCCGGCGATGATCGGCGAGGTCCTCACCCGGGCGCGGGAGCTCGCGGCCTAGGGACAGCGACCGGACAGCGGCGGACCCGGCGCAGCGGGTGCCGCGCCGGGTCCGGGAGTCAAGAGGAGCGACCTTCTGCACTCCGTGCGGGATCGGGATCAGGGCAGCGGACGACCGCCGGTGACGCCGATCCGGTCGCCGGTGATGTAGCTCGACTCCTGCGAGGCGTAGAACACGTAGGCCGGAGCGAGCTCCGCGGGCTGGCCGGCCCGGCCGAGCGGGGTGTCGGCGCCGAACTTCTCGACCTTCTCCTCCGGCATCGTGGCCGGGATCAGCGGGGTCCAGATCGGCCCCGGGGCGACGGCGTTGACCCGGATGCCCTGCTCGGCGAGCTGCTGGGCCAGTCCCTTGGTGAAGTTCCAGATCCCGGCCTTGGTCACCGCGTAGTCGAGCAGCTGCGGGCTGGGCTCGAATGCCTGCACCGAGGTGGTGTTGATGATGCTCGCGCCCTCGTTCAGGTGCGGCACCGCGGCCTGGGTGATCCAGAACATCGCGTACAGGTTCGTGCGGAAGGTGCGGTCGATCTGCTCGGTGGTCATGTCCATCAGGCCGCCGTCCTGGGCCATCTGGAACGCGGCGTTGTTCACCAGGATGTCCAGGCCGCCGAACTCGGCGACCACGGCATCCGGCAGCGAACGGGCGTGCGACTCGTCGCGGATGTCGCCGGGCAGGGTCAGTGCGCGACGGCCGGCCTCGCGCACCCACCGGGCGGTCTCCTGGGCGTCCTCCTCTTCCTCCGGGAGGTAGGCGATCGCCACGTCGGCACCTTCCCGGGCGAAGGCGATGGCCACGGCTCGGCCGATGCCGGAGTCGCCGCCGGTGATCAGGGCACGCTTGCCGTCGAGTCGCCCGGAGCCGACATAGCTCTGTTCGCCGTGGTCCGGCTGCTGCGGCATGTCGTCGGTGAGACCGGGGTGCTCGATGGTCTCGGCCGGCTGCTCCGGGGTGGGATGTTGGGTGCGGGGGTCCTGGGGTGTGGTCTGGTCGCTCATACTCGTCCATCCTCCGGACCTGGGCGGGTCCCGCCACTGGTGACGCGAATCACCGGCGTCTGCACAGGCCAGACACACTCGTGCCACGGCGCACTCGCGATGTGCCGCCTAGGGTTGTCGCGGCGTGGGACCCGTGAGCCCGCGACGGACCTCGTGGAGGACAGATGGGCACGGACGGCGACTACGTCGAGATCTGGGGTGACCGGGTCTCCCTGCGCGACCTGGTGATCGGGTTGGTGGCCGTGGCGGTGCCCACGATCGGTGCGGTGCTGCTCGGCAGCGCCGTCGGCGGCGAGTCGTTGTTCTGGGGGCTGGGCGGTGCTGCCATCGGGTTCGCCATCGCCTGCCTGGTGATCACCCCGAAGCGGGATGTGCGGATCGTCGACGATCCCGGCACCGACTGATCCCCACCCATCCGTCGCCGTCACGGCACCGAACTCCTGGTGCCCCCTGAACCCGAGAGAGCCGCGTGGAACTGACCCTGCTGCTGCCGATGGTGCTCGCCTCGCTGGGCGCCGTCGTGCTGTACACCCTGATCGGCTTCGTGCCGGGCACCGACGAGACGTCGGTGCTGCTGCCGGTCACCCTGACGCTGGTCCTGGCCGGGGTGGAGCCGCAGGTGGTGCTGGCGTTCTTCATCGCCGCGGTCATCACGCTGAACCTGACCAACTCGATCCCGACCGCGCTGGTCGGCCTGCCCGGCGGTGTGCTGTCGGCGCCGATGATCGACCACGCCCTGACCCTGAAACGGGAGGGCCTGGCGGCGCAGACGATCCGGAAGATGGCGGCCGGGTCGGTGATCGGCACCCTGGTGTCCGTCCCCCTGGCGCTGCTGATCGCCGGTGCCATCGCGCCCTACGCCGACAGCCTGCGCCAGCACGGGTCACTGCTGTTCGTGATCGGCGCCGTGGTCCTGGCCCTGATCGGCAAGAACCGGTTCCTGTCGCTGCTGTCGATCGTGCCGCTGATCCTGCTGTTCCAGGGCGTGCAGTCGTTGTACCGGAGCATCGGGATCATCGAGCCGGACCAGACGATCACGGTCTCCTTCTTCCTGTCGATCACCGCGGGGCCGCTGCTGGTGTCGTTGTTCGAGGTGCTGAACCCCGCGCTGCGGGCGGCGATGCCCCGGTCCGGTCGCACGCCGGTCGTGATCACCCGGGAGGAGATGAAGGGGCAGTCGCTCAGCCCGCGCAAGCTGCTGACCCGGGCCGAGCTGGGCACCAGCGCCGGGGTCTCGGCGATCTCCACCCCGCTGTTCTTCCTCAGCCCGGTGGCGTTGACCCTGCTGCTCGGCGAGGCGGCCGGGTCCACGGCCAAGGGTCGCCACCAGCAGAGCCAGCGGTCGAGCCGGGCGATCACCGCGATGGCCGCGCTCGCGCACTCGACCTACCTGGCCGGGCTGATCATCCCGCTGCTGGCGATCGGCCTGCCGCTGTCACCGGTGGCGATCGGACCGGCGAACGCCCTGTTCAACGCCCCGCCGGTGTTCACCCTCGACCACAACCTGCACCACATCCTCAGCACCCCGCAGTTCGTCCTCGCGGTGCTGATCGGTGGGGTGATCAGCCTGGTGCTGTCCTACGTGCTGGCGGTCCGCTACTCCTTCCGGCTGACCGCCATCGTGACCCGCCGGGTCCCGCACGAGGCCGTGCTGGCGCTGTTCCTGGTGTTCGTGCTGCTGCTCGCGTTCCTGGACGCCGGGTGGATCAATGTCTTCGCCGTGCTGCTGGTCGGCCTGACCTGCGGCACCCTGAACCGGATGGGTGTCAGTTACGGGGTGCAGTTCATGTCGCTGTACGCCGGCCCGTGGCTGATCACCCAGCTGATGTGAGGAGCCGATGATCGAGAACCGCACCGGTACGGGGCACACCCGCGCCAAGGTGATCCTGACCGGGGAGCACGCCGTGGTCTACGGCGAGCCGGCCATCGCGCTGCCCCTCGCCAGCCTGCCCATGCGTGCCACCGCCCGGCACGAACCCGGTCCGCTGGCCATCGAGTCGGTGCTGTACTCCGGTCCGCTCGCCGACGCCCCGGAGGAGCTGTTCGCGCCCCGGGCCGCGATCGAGGCCACCCTGGACCACCTCGGGCTGCCGCACCGCGACCTCACCCTGAGCACCGAGTCCAGCATCCCGGCCGCCCGCGGTCTGGGGTCGTCGGCGGCGACCGCCGGTGCCCTGGCCCTGGCGCTGGCCGACCTGGCCGGTCGCACCCTGACCGCGCAGGAGCACTTCGACCTGGTGCAGGTCGGGGAACGGGTGGCGCACGGCAGCCCGTCCGGGTTGGACGCGCGGACCACCGCCTCCACGGTGCCGGTGTGGTTCCAGGGCGGGGCGATGCGGCCGCTGGACCTGCGGCTGAACGCGCACCTGGTGGTCGCCGACACCGGGGTGCACGGCCGGACCCGGGTCGCGGTCGCCGATGTGCGGTCGTTCCGGGAGCGGCACCCGGCCCGGGGCGCGCAGCTGATCACCGAGCTCGGGCAGATCACCCGGGCCACCGTGGAGGACCTGCGCCTCGACCGGCCGGTGCTGCTGGGCGAACGACTGACCCGCGCCCACCAGGCACTCTCCGAGCTGGGGGTGTCCTCGCCGGAGCTGGACAGGTTGCAGCGCACGGCCCTGGACGCCGGGGCGCTCGGCGCGAAGCTGACCGGTGGCGGCCAGGGCGGATGCCTGTTGGCCCTCGCCGCCGACGCCGACTCCGCTGGTAGCATCGCCGCTGCCCTGCGCCGCTCGGGCGCACCGCGCACGTGGTTGCATCGGCTGCACCGGATCGACGCGCGTCAGCCCTCCCCCACCCAGGTGCCCCTCGCATGACTGCTCCCGCGACCGCCGTCGCGCACGCCAACATCGCGCTCGCCAAGTACTGGGGCAAGCGCGACGAGACGCTCGCCCTGCCGGCCACCTCGTCGCTGTCCCTGACCCTGGACGCGTTCCGCAGCACCACCACCGTGGTGCCGGACGACCCGGAGGCGCAGGCCGCCGGTGCCGACATCGCCACCCTGGACGGGGCACCGATGACCGGGAACTCGCTGGACCGGGTGCGTCGCTTCCTGGACCTGGTGCGCGAGCAGGCGGGCGGCGGCGGGTTCGCCCGGGTCACCTCCACCTCCACCGTGCCGATCGGTGCCGGTCTCGCCTCCTCCGCCTCCGGCTTCGCCGCGCTGGCCGGTGCCGGTGCCCGCGCCTACGGCCTCGACCCGGACCCGCGGGGGCTGTCCCGACTGGCCCGGCGCGGCTCCGGTTCGGCCTGCCGCTCGGTGTTCGGCGGTCTGGTGGTCTGGCACGCGGGCGAGGACGACGCCAGCAGCTACGCCGAGCCGGTGCCCGGCGGCGAGCCCGGCGGCGCCCTGGACCCGGCGATGGCGGTGGTCGTGCTGAACCCCGGGATCAAGTCGGTGTCCAGCCGGGAGGCGATGCGCCGGACCGTGCAGACCTCGCCGTTCTTCGCCGGGTGGGTCGAGTCCACCGAACAGGACGTCACGCTGATGCTGGACCGGGTCGCCGCCGGTGACCTGGCCGGGCTGGGTGAGCTGGCCGAGTCGAACGCGCTGCGGATGCACGCCACGATGCTCGGCGCCCGGCCCCCGGTGCGGTACTGGACCGGCCAGACGGTCGCGGTGCTGGACGAGGTGGCGGCCCTGCGCGCCGCCGGTCTGCCCTGCTGGGCCACGATGGACGCCGGGCCGAACGTCAAGGTGCTGTGCGCCGCCGCCGACCTGGACCGGGTGGCGGCCGCACTGTCCAAGGGCCCGGACGGTGAGCTGGACCGCCTGGTGATCACCGCCCGGCCGGGTCCGGCGCTGAGCGTGGCGGGGGCGGTCGCATGATCGAGACCCACGCGCACGGCAAGCTGTTCGTCGCCGGGGAGTACGCGGTGGTGGAGGCCGGGTACCCGGCGATCCTGATCGGCGTCGACCGGGACATCACCGTCCGGCTGGCCCCGGCCGAGGACGCCGGGTCGATCACCTCCGACCAGTACGGCCGGTTGCCGATCGTCTGGCGGCGCAACGGCCACCGGGTGGTGCTCGACCACGACTCGCGGCCCTTCGACTACGTGCTGGCGGCCATCGCCGTGGTGGAGCGATTCGCCACCGAGCAGGGTCGCAGCCTGTCCTTCTACGACATCGAGATCAGCAGCCAGCTCGACGACGACTCCGGGCGGAAGTTCGGCCTCGGGTCCTCGGCGGCCGTCACCGCCGCCACCGTGCGTGCGCTGGACACCTTCTACCAGCTGCACCTGCCGACCTCGTCGCTGCTGAAGCTGGCGCTGCTGGCCACCATGCGGGTCAACCCGATGGGCTCCGGCGGCGACGTCGCGGCCAGCCTCTACGGCGGGTGGATCCGCTACGCCGCCCTGGACCGGGAATGGGTCCGGCTCCGCCTGGAGACCGGCACCCCGCTGACCGACCTGCTCGCCGCCGACTGGCCCGGCCTGTCGGTGCGCCGACTGCCCACCCCGCGGACGATGGACCTGGTGGTCGGCTGGACCGGGCAGCCCGCGTCCACCACCCGCCTGGTCGAGGCGATGCAGTCCCGCAAGGGCGCCGCCGAGTCGCACTACCCCGACTTCCTGGCCGAGTCCCGGGACTGCGTCGACGCCCTCGCCGACGCCATCGCCCACGACGACGCACCGGCCGCGAAGGTCCAGCTGCGCCGGGCGCGCGGGCTGCTCACCTCCCTGGCGGGCGCCGCCGGGGTCGATGTGGAGACGCCCGCGCTGCGCGCGCTGTGCGAGGGCGCCGAGACCGTCGGGGCCGCCGCGAAGTCCTCCGGCGCCGGTGGCGGTGACTGCGGGATCGTGCTGGTCGACCGGGGCAGCGACCTGGGTCCGATGATCCGGGCCTGGGAGTCCACCGGGGTGCGGCACCTGGACCTGCACGTGGCGGAGCCGACCCCGTGACCGGCGACTTCCCCACCACCTCGGGCGGGAGCGACACCGCACCGAACACCGGCCACACACCCGCCGAGCGCGATGCCGTGCGCAAGGCCGACCACGTGCGGCTGGCCTCCGAGCAGCACGCCGAGCCGCGCGGCCACGACTTCGACTTCGTGCGGCCGATGAACCACGCCCTCGCCGCGGGGAACCGGGCCGAGGTCGACCTCGCGGTGCACGGCCGCGTCCTGCACTGGGGCGTGCCGCTCTACATCAACGCGATGACCGGCGGCACCCAGCACACCGGGACCATCAACCGGGCCCTGGCCCGCGCCGCCCGGGAGACCGGTGTGCCGATCGCCAGCGGCTCCACCGGGATCCTGCACCGCGAACCGGCCGCGATCCCCTCCTTCCGGGTGCTGCGCGAGGCGAACCCGGACGGCTTCGTGCTGGCCAACATCAACCCGAACCTGTCCCCCGCCCAGGCCCGCCGCTCGGTGGAGATCCTGGAGGCCGACGCGCTGCAGGTGCACCTGAACCCGGCGCAGGAGATCGTCATGCCGGAGGGCGACCGCGACTTCACCCGCTGGTCGGACAACCTCGCGGCCATCGTCGAGGCGGTCGGCGTCCCGGTGATCGCCAAGGAGGTCGGCGCCGGGATGTCCCGCGGCACCGTCACCGCCCTGCGTGACCTCGGGGTGGCGGCGGTGGACGTCTCCGGCCGGGGCGGCACCGACTTCACCGCCATCGAGTCCGACCGGCGCACCGACGGCGGGATGGGCTACCTGGCGAACTGGGGCCAGTCGGCGCCCGAGGGCCTGCTGGACGCCGCCGACTGCGGGGTGGACCTGCTCGCCTCCGGTGGTGTGCGGCACCCGCTGGACGTGGTGCGGGCGCTGGCGCTCGGCGCCCTGGCGGTCGGGGTCGCGGGCGGCTTCCTGCGCACCCTGCTCACCGACGGCGAGGTCGCCCTGGTCACGAAGATCGAGACCTGGCTGCACCAGATCGGCGACATCATGACGCTGGTCGGCGCCCGGACCCCCGCGGAGCTGCGGCAGACCGATCTGCTGATCACCGGGCCGGTGCGGGAGTTCTGCGAGCTGCGCGGGATCGACGCCGGGGCCTACGCGCGGCGGTCGGGGCGGTAGCTGCGCGGCCTGCCGTCGATCGGTTCTACGCTCGGCCGGTGAACAGTGTGCGGCCGTTGCGGGCGGTGCCCCGCGACGATGTCTGGCTGACCTGTCCCCGGTGTGCTGGTCCCGCGCACCTCCTGCGGGGGGTGGTGAGGTGCACCCGATGCACCTGGACGCGCACCGGCGGCGCCCAGGGCCACTGGTGCGCGTGCTGTCGGCAGTGGGAAGGGGATCGACCGTCCCCGATCGGCCGTTTCTCCGCCCACGTGGTGCGGCGCTGCGCCACCTGCGGCCGACGCAGCACCGCGGTGTCCTGGCTGGTCGCCGGGCGTCATCCCGCGGCAGAGCCGTGTCCGTGCGGCGGGCGCCGTGAGGTCGAGACCGTCGAGCCGCTGATCGACGTCGCCGACGGGGTGGACGCGCCGTACGGACTGCCGTTCTGGCTGACCACCCCGTGCGCGGGCCACCAGCTGTGGGTGGCGAACCGCTCCCACCTCGACTACCTGCGGGACTTCCTGGGCACCCCGAACCGGCCGAACGGCGCCCGCCCGGCGGACCGGCAGCTCGGCCATCGCCTCCCGGGCTGGCTGCTGAGCGCCAAGAACCGCCCGGGCGTGCTGCACGGGCTGGAGGTGCTCGCTCGACGACTGGACACGCTCGCGGTCTGAGCAGGACGCAGCAGCCGCCACGCTCCCTCGGCGACGCGGTGTCCGGGGCCGGTCGAGGCAGCACACCATGGCGCCGACCCGGGGTGAACCATCGCCGCTACTGCGACCGCAGTAGCCGCCTACGCCGCTGAGCTGATTCCCGCGCCGCGAGGCGCCGGATGCGTGACGTCCCGGGCGGGGACGTGGATGCTGGACCACGCCGAGCACCGCACGGGGTGCCGGTGTTCGGTCCGACCACGACGACAGGGGGCAGATGGCGACCGCCGATCCCCTGGACGATGCGAACGCGCCGAGCGGGCAGCGGTCGACCGCCTGGTACCGGTGGATCCCGGGGCACCGGGCCGGTGGCGACTGGTGGGAAGGTCTGCTGGATCTCGCGCTGCTGATCGCGATCGTCGTGCGCGGCTGGTTGGTGGTCCGCGACGGCGCGGTGGCCGAGCTGGTGGTCCTGGCGGCGGTCACGGTGACGCTGGCGCTGCGCCATCGGCATCCGCAGCTGGCCACCGCCGTGGTCGGTGGCCTCACGGTGGTCGCCGCCGCGGTGGGGGCCGACCCGACGGTGTACGCCGTGCTCACCTGCGCGGCGCTGTTCAACGCGGCGATGTACGCGCGCCGGCGTTCGGTGCTGGTGCTGGCGGCGGGTGTGCTCGTCGTGCTGGCCCCCACGATGACCCGGGCGGGTGACGGGCAACCGCTGCCGGTGGCGCTCCTGACGGTGGGCACCTGGACGGCACTCGCCCTCGGTCTGGGCTCGGCCGTGTGGGCGAACCGCGACCACGTGCTGGCCCTGGAACACGAGGCTGCCGCGATCCGTGCGGCGCGGGCGAGCGAGACCGCCCGGCACATCACCGATGAACGCCTGCGGATCGCCCGCGACCTGCACGACGCGGTGGCGCACTCCATCGCCGCGATCAACATGCAGGCCGGTGCTGCCGAACGGCACCTGCGCGAGGACCCGGAGCGGGCCGAGGAATCGTTGCGGCAGGTGCGCGGGGCGAGTCGGGCGGTGCTGTCGGAGCTGCGGGACATCGTGGCGGTGCTCCGGTCGACCCAGCCCGCGGAGGACGACGACCTGGCGGGCCGGGCATCGGCGAGCGGCATCCCGGCGCTGCTGGCCGACGCGCGGTCGCGGGGCGATGTGGTCCGCGCCGACGTCGATCTGGAGCTGGACGGGGTGGACCCCGCGACCGGGGCCGCGCTCTACCGGGTGGTGCAGGAGGCGCTGACCAACGCCCATCGGCACGGCGACGGTGACGTGACGCTGACGATCCACGACGAGGGCGACGCGATCGTGCTGGTGGTGGTGAACCTGGTGGCGGTGCGGGCTGCTCGGCCGGTCGGCGGCTACGGGCTGGTGGGGATGCGCGAGCGGGTGGAGCAGACCGGTGGCCGCCTGGAGGTCGGCGCGGCGGCGGACGTCTTCACCCTGCGCGCGTGGCTGCCCCGGACCCGGCACCCGGCCGCACGGTCGGACGCGACGGACGCGACCCGATGACCCGGGTCCTGCTGGTCGACGACCAGGTGATGATGCGGACCGGTCTGCGCGCGATCCTGGACGGCGCGGGCGGGATCGAGGTGGTGGGCGAGGCGACCGACGGTGCCGAGGCGGTGCGGCTGGCGGTCGACCTGGTGCCGGACGTGGTGCTGATGGACCTGCGGATGCCCGGAATGCACGGGGTGGAGGCCACCCGTCGTCTGCGCGGCGACCCCCGGTTGACGAACACCCGCGTCCTGGTGCTGACCACCTTCGACGGCGACACCGAGACGGTGGCGGCGCTGCGGGCCGGAGCCTCGGGCTTCCTGGGCAAGGGCGCCGGACCGGAGGAGCTGGTCGCCGCGGTGCTGGACGTGGCGCAGGGGCGAGCAGCGTTGTCGGCGCACGCGCTGAGCGTCGTGGTGGAGGACGTCTCCCGGCGGCAGGCCCGGGAGACCCAGGACGAGGAACTCGCGCGCCGGATCGCGTCCTTGACCGCGCGGGAGCGCGATGTGGTGACCGCCGCCGCCCGGGGCGCCGACAACAAGGAGATCGCCGCGCGCATGGTGATCTCGCCCTTCACGGTCAAGACGCACCTGAACCGCGCGATGACCAAACTCGGTGCGCGCGACCGGGCGCAGGTCGTGGTGCTCGCGCACCGGGCCGGGCTGGCCTGACGCCTACTGCACCTGCGGTAGCCGGTGCGTGCCAGGGGACGACGCGGTGGGCGGGGCTGCCCGCACAGACTCGGGATGCGGGTGGCGCGGCGGAGGGCTGCGCCACCCGACCAGACCCCCCTACCCCCACGAGGTCCTTCGCATGGCAACGTTCCTGTACCGACTCGGGCTGCGGGCCGCCACCCGAGCGCGCGCCGTCATCGCCGCCTGGGTCGTCGCCCTGGTGCTCGCGGTCGGCGCCTATCTCGCGTTCAGCGGCCCGCTGGTCTCCTCCTTCGAGATCGCCGACACCCCGACCACCCAGGTGACCGAGGAGCTCCAGGACCGGTTCCCGGACGTCGGCGGTGGATCCGGCCAGCTGGTGTTCGCCTCGACGGACGGATCGGGCTTCGACGAGCGGGACGAGGCAGCGATCGGCGCCCTGGTCGAGGACGTGGCCGCCCTGGACGGCGTCGCCGGTGCCGTCGATCCGTTCGCCTCCGCCGAGACCATGGCACAGCAGCGACAGCAGCTCACCGACGGAGCGGCCCAGCTCACCGACGCACGCGGCGCGCTGGACGCCGCCCAGCAGCAGCTCGACGGCGCGCGGGCACAGGCCGAGGACGCGGGGCAGGCGGCGGCGCTCGCCGCACTGGACGCTCAACAGCAGGACCTGACGCAGGGCAGGGCCGCACTCGACGCCCAGGCGACCGCTCTCGCCGACGGCACCACGCTGCTCGACCTCGCCAACACCGTCACCCCGGTCTCCGACAGCCGCGAGGCCGCCATCGCGGCCGTTCAGTTCGACGACGACCCGGTCGACCCCGAGGTGCTGGACGCGGTGGCCGGTGTGATCGACGGGCACCCCATCGACGGGGTCCTGGTCGAGCGCGCCGGCGCCGCCGCCGAGCCGCCGCAGATGTCGGTGTTCGGTCCCGGTGAGGCGGTCGGGCTGCTGGTCGCCGCGATCACGCTGTTCGTCATGCTCGGCACGTTCATCGGTGCGGGCCTGCCGTTGGTCAACGCCCTGGTCGGCATCGGGATCGGGCTGACCGGGTCGCTCGCCCTGTCGGACGTGATCGAGATGAACACCGTCATCCCGGTGCTCGGACTGATGCTCGGCCTCGCGGTGGGGATCGACTACTCGCTGTTCATCCTGAACCGGCACCGCACCCAGCTGCGCGACGGCGTGCCGCTGCACGAGTCCATCGCCCGGGCGAACGGCACCTCCGGGAACGCCGTGATCTTCGCCGGGATCACGGTGGTCATCGCGCTGCTCGCGCTCAACGTCACCGGGGTGTCGTTCCTCGGCCTGATGGGCACCGTCGCCGCCGCCTGCGTCGTGATCGCGATGGCCGTGGCGGTCACCCTCACCCCGGCGCTGCTGAGTCTGGCCGGGTACCGGATCACCCCCGCCAGGGAGCGGCGCGGCCAGCGTCCGGCGCGGCGCAAGCCGCTGCCCACCACCCCGATGAGCACCCGCCGTGCCGTCATCACCCTGGTCGCCGGGCTGGGCGCGATGCTGGTCATGGCAGTGCCCGCGCTGGACATGCGGCTCGGGCTGCCCGACGGAGGCTCCGAACCCGTCGACTCGGACGCCTACCGGGCCTACTCGTTGGTCGAGGACGCGTTCGGCCCCGGTGCCACCAGCCCGCTGCTCGTGGTCGCCGACCTGGGTGCGCCGGTGTCCGAGGAGGATCTGGTGGCCACGCAGGCGCGGATCGGCAGCGCGATCGCCGACGTCGACCACGTCAGCGGGGTGGCACCGGCCGGTGTCTCCACCGACTCCCAGCTGCTCGCGTTCCAGGTGGTGCCGACCCGCGGGGCGAACACGGTGGAGACCGAGAGCCTGGTGCACGGCCTGCGCGACGGATCGGCGGGGCTGTCCGGGGTGACCCTCGGCGTGGCCGGGACCGCCAGCGCGAACATCGACATCAGCCAGAAGCTCGCCGACGTGCTCCCGCTCTACCTGGCGGTGGTGATCGGCCTGTCGCTGGTGATCCTGGTCGTCGTCTTCCGCTCGGTGCTGGTCCCGGTGACCGCCACCCTCGGCTTCCTGCTGTCGGTGCTGGCCACGTTCGGTGGTGTGACCGCGATCTTCCAGTGGGGGTGGCTGGCGGACCTGTTCTCCATCCACCATCCGGGTCCGGTGCTCAGCTTCATGCCGATCCTGCTGGTCGGGATCCTGTTCGGCCTGGCGATGGACTACCAGCTGTTCCTGGTGACCGGCATGCGCGAGGCCTACGCCCACGGGGTGCCCGCCCGGCTCGCCGTCCAGCACGGGCTGCGGCACGGCCGGGTCGTGGTCACCGCGGCCGCGATCATCATGATCTCGGTCTTCGGCGGCTTCGTCTTCGCGCATTCGGTGATGATCCAGACCATCGGCTTCGGCCTGGCCTTCGGGGTGCTGGTCGACGCGTTCCTGGTGCGGATGCTGCTGATCCCGGCGGTGATGCACCTGCTCGGCCGGCACGCGTGGTGGCTGCCGCGCTGGCTGCACCGGATCGTGCCGGACGTCGACGTGGAAGGCGCCCAGCTCGCACGCGAACCCGCGCTGGTGGGCTGAGCGCCGCCACGCCGGGCGGCACGGGTCAGCCAGCGGCATCGGTCTGCTGCTCCGGGCACGTGCCGCCCGGCTCGGTGGCCAGCTCGAAGTGCCACATCTCGTTCGTGTAGGTCTGGCACAGGCCGTAGTCCGGGCCGTGCTGCATCATCCAGCTGGCCGCGTCGGTGTAGCCGATGTCCACGGCCTTCCCGCTGACGTGGCTGGACTCCTCCGGCGACTTCACCCAGCGCGCCGCCTCCTCGCTGCTGCCGTACTTCTGCACGGCGTCGTCGACGAGCGACTGCTGGAACCGAGCGCTGCGCCAGCCGGAGGTCACCACCATCTCCACCCCGTCCGACTTCGCCTCGGTGGCGGCGGCCTGGGTGGCGGCGAGCAGGGCGGGATCCAGACGGGCGATCGCCGGGAGATCCACGTCGAAGGGCGACACCGGATCACCGTCGGGGAGCCGACCGTCCTCGATGGACAGTTCGGCGGTCACCGGGGACGGATCGGAGTCCGACGAGGCGCGCAGGCCGGGGGCGGCCTCGGTGGCGGCGCAGGCGGTGAGGCCCAGGACGACGGTGGCGGTGAGGGCGAGGGTGGCGAGGGTGGCGCGGAGGTTCATGCCGCCCAGACCACACGAGCGGGTGTTGCGGGAGTATGCGGCGTCCGCCGAACAATTCCGCAACATCCCGCTGCCTAGACTCGCCCCGTCCGAGGTGGAGGAGACGACGATGCGCGTGCTGGTGGTCGAGGACGAGCTGTTCCTCGCCGAAGCGCTGCAGGCGGGGTTGCAGCACGAGTCGATCGCTGCCGACATCGCCCTGGACGGCGACGAGGCCCTGGAGCGGGTGGCGGTCAACGACTACGACGTCGTGGTGCTGGACCGGGACCTGCCCGGCACCCACGGCGACCAGGTCTGCGCCGTGATCGCCCGGGAGCACCCGGGGGTGCGGGTGCTGATGCTGACAGCGGCGGCCCGGTTGCAGGACAAGATCGGCGGCTTCGAGCTCGGCGCCGACGACTACCTGACCAAGCCCTTCGCGGTCGAGGAGCTGATCGTCCGGCTGCACGCCCTGGCCCGTCGACCGGCCACCGCCCTGCCCCCGGTGCTGGAGGTCGCCGACCTGCGGCTGGATCCGTTCCGGCAGGAGGCCTACCGGGCCGGGCGCTATCTGCGCCTGACCCGCAAGCAGTTCGCGGTGCTGCGTCTGCTGATGCAGGCCCGGGGTGGGGTGGTCAGCGCCGAGACCCTGCTGGAGAAGGCCTGGGACGAGCACGCCGACCCGCTGACCAGCGCGCCACGGGTGACGATCTCCACCCTGCGCAAGGCACTCGGCTCCCCGGACCTGATCACCACGGTGCCGGGGGTCGGCTACCGGATCACCGAGCCGACTGCGTGACCCCGGATCGCGCACCCGGGGTGCGGGTCAGCGCCCGCCTGCGACTGGCGTTGAGCTACGCGCTGTTCCTGGTCGCCGCCGGGGCGGTGCTGCTGTTCGCCGTCTACGTGGTGCTGCGCTACGTGCCGGACTACCCGTTGACCGCCGCGAACCCCCGGGACAGCGGCACCAGCTATGCCGCCTCCCGGGAGGAGATCCTCGGGGCGGTCGTCGGCGTGTCGGCCGCGGTGCTGATCGGGTTGGCGATCATCGGGGTGGTCGGCGGCTGGTTCCTGGCCGGGTGGGTGCTCAAGCCGCTGCGCCGGATCAACGAGGCGGTGCTGATCGCCGCCACCGGGGACCGCACACACCGGATCCGACTCGGTGGCCGCAACGACGAGTTCCGTCAGCTCGCCGACAGCGTCGACCACATGCTCGACCAGCTGCACAGCACCCTGGACGTGCACGAACGCTTCGCCGCGAACGCCTCCCACGAACTGCGCACGCCGCTGGCCGTCACCGCGACCATGCTGGACGTCGCCGCCCGCCACCCCGACCGGCAGGACTACCCGACCCTGCTGTCCCGGCTCCGCCAGACCAACGACCGCGCGGTCGGCCTCACCGAGTCCCTGCTCCGGCTCGCCGACGCCGCCGCTGTCGAGGCGGCCGCCCGGCCGGTCGCCCTGGACGACATCCTGCGGACCTGCCTGACGGAGAACGCCGCCGAGGCCGCACGCCGCTCGATCACCGTGACCGCCCAGCTCGCGCCGACCACGGCGCTCGGCGACCCGGCGCTGCTGGCCCAGCTCGCCACCAACCTGGTGCAGAACGCTGTCCGGCACGGCGGCAGCCCGGGTGACGCGTGGATCAGCACCACGCAGCGGGTGGGCAGCGCGCTCCTGAGGATCGAGAACACCGGCACGCCGATCGCCCCCGACACCGCGGCCCGGTTGGTCGAACCCTTCCTGCGCGGGGCCGGACGGGTCGCCGGGGACCGTGGCTACGGTCTCGGCCTCGCCCTGGTGCAGCGGATCACCCAGACCCACGGCGGGACGCTGGACGTGGCCGCGCGGGCCGGTGGCGGGTTGGTGGTCACGGTCGCGCTGCCGACCGGCTGAGCGCTGCCGCCGCGATCTGGCGCACGGACCGGGCAGCACGCCGTCATACCCCCGGTCCGACCACGGGTGGATGCCCACCGCCGCGGCCCGGCAGCACACTCGCACCGTGTTCCACCAGGTCCCGGTGCTCCCGGTCGTCGCCCCGCTCGCCCTCGTCGCCCTCGCCGTGCTGCTGTGGCGGCTGCACCGTCGGGCCGCCCTCACGCTGCCCCGGGCCGCCCTGGCGACCGCGCTCTGCGTCTACGGTGCCGGGATCGTGGCGAACACGATCTTCCCGATCTTCCTGGACAAGCCGTCCTCCGACGCACCCTGGTCCGCGCACCTGGCCCTGGTGCCGATCGCCGGGTACGAGGTCGACGACGCGCTGATGAACATCGCGGTCTTCATCCCGCTGGGCATCATGCTGCCGCTGCTCACCGGCCGGCTCTCCTGGTGGCGCACGGTGCTGATCGCCACCGCGGTCAGCCTGGGCATCGAGGTCACCCAGTACGTCACCGCGCACCTGCTCGGCGGCGGGCACCTGGCCGACATCAATGACTTCCTGTTCAACGTGCTGGGCGGGGCGCTCGGCTACGCGGTGCTGGCGGGTCTGACCCGGGTGCCGTGGCTGGCCGGCCTGGTGCGGCGGTTCAGCTTCCGGTCGGAGGCGCTCGATCGACCGGCGTCGCCCGTCGCACCCGGCTCCCCGGTCCTGACGTCGCCATCCCCGTCACCTCGCTGATCCGGGCGAATTCTGTGGATCGGCTCAGCACCGGTGGCCCGCCTCCGATGGGGAACCCGATGAGCGGGCAGACAGCGGGACGATCCGAGCGGTGGGACAGCCGACCGGACCCGATGGCGTCCGCCGCGCAGCTGAACGACCCGGTCCTGAGCGGCACCTGCCTGGCCTTGGCCGAGGTGGAGCCGGACGGCTGGAGCGTGCTGCACGACCTGCACCGACCCGGCTCGGCCTGGGCGGACATCGAGCGGATCGTGGTCGGCCCGGGCGGCATCCTGGTGGTGCAGACCCTGCCCGGCCACGGCGAGGTGACCGTCGCCGACGGGACACTGCGGGTGCGCGGCTACGCCCGGACCCCGGACGTGACGGCCCTGGCGGATGCCGCCGGGGCGGTGACGGCCCTGCTGGCCCCCGAACACCGCCGGCTGGTGCGATCGGTGCTGGTGCTCTCCGGCCAGCGTCTGGCACCGACCCCGGTGCGCGGCGGTGCGGTCGCGGTGGGCGAACGCCAGCTGGCGGCCTATGTGCGCGGCATGGCCCCGGCGCTGCCGCTGGCCGAGCTGCCGCTCGTCGTCGACTATCTGACGGCCGAACTGGGTGACGACACCAGTCCCGAGCAGCTCACCGTGGACGACGTCCTGGCCAAGACCCCGCCATCGGCGGAACCGAGCGTCGCGCACGCACTGCTGCTGGCCCAGGCATGGGAGGCGAGCGACGCAGCACCGCCGACACCCGCACCACCACGGCTCAGCGACCGGCTACTGCGCTGGGGCACCCTCGGCCTGGTGGTGGCGACCGTGGTCAACGTGGTGCTGGCACTGCTCGGCACCTGAGCGGAACACACCAGCACCCGAGCGTGTTGGGCGGTCGTGAGCCTCCTTCTGAGCCCCCTGACCCTGCGCGGCACCACCTTCCGGAACCGGGTCTGGCTGGCACCGATGTGCCAGTACTCCGCCGCCGACGACGGTCTGCCCACCGACTGGCACCTGGCGCACCTGGGTGCGCGTGCTGTCGGTGGCTTCGGCCTGGTGCTGACCGAGGCGGCGGCCGTGGTGCCGGAGGGTCGGATCAGCCCCCAGGACGTCGGGATCTGGAACGACGAACAGGTCACCGCCTGGCGCCGGATCACCGACTTCATCCGGGCTCGCGGCGCGCACTCCGGCATCCAGCTGGCGCACGCCGGTCGCAAGGCATCGACCTACCGACCGTTCGGCGAGGGTCGTGGCTCCGTCCCGACCACCGACGGCGGTTGGACCGCGGTCGGCCCGACCGGGGACGCCTTCCCGGGCTACGCGGCGCCGCACGAGCTGACCGAGGCGGAGATCCTCGCGGTGCCCGGCCAGTTCGCCGACGCCACGCGCCGGGCACTGGCCGCCGGATTCGACGTGGTCGAGGTGCACGCAGCGCACGGTTACCTGCTGCACCAGTTCCTGTCCCCG
Organism: Cellulomonas taurus; assembly: GCF_012931845.1. Classification (NCBI taxonomy): domain Bacteria; kingdom Bacillati; phylum Actinomycetota; class Actinomycetes; order Micrococcales; family Cellulomonadaceae; genus Cellulomonas; species Cellulomonas taurus. The sequence goes on along the minus strand of NZ_CP051884.1, from coordinate 170,756 downwards.
CTGTCCAACACCCGCACCGACCGCTGGGGTGGCGACCTCGCCGGTCGGGCGCAGCTGCTGCTGGACACCGTGGACGCGGTGCGCGCCGTGCTCCCGGAGCAGGACCCGCTGCTGGTCCGGGTCTCGGCCACCGACTGGACCGACGGTGGTCTGACCGGCGATGACACCGCGACCGTGGCCGGATGGCTGCGCGAGCACGGGGTCGACCTGGTCGACGTCTCCACCGGCGGCAACGTGCTGGCCGACATCCCGGTGGGACCGGGCTACCAGGTGCCCTTCGCCCGCCAGGTCCGCGACACCGGGATCGCCGCCGGTGCGGTCGGCATGATCACCACCCCGCACCAGGCCGAGAAGGTGCTCACCGGCGGCGACGCCGACGTGGTGCTGCTCGGGCGCCCGGCGCTCTTCGACCCCTCGTGGCCGCTGCGTGCAGCCCGCGAACTGGGCGACGACACCCCGGTCCTGGCACACGAGCCGGGGTCGCCGGACGCGCGGATCGTCGAGGGTCAGCCCACCGGCTGGGTCCCGCAGTACGGGCGCGGCAGCTGGGGCTGACCCGGAACACGCCACCCCGCGCCCGAAGTCGGCACTCCGCGCCCGAAGTCGGCAGTTCGCACCCGAGATCGGCACTCCGCGCCCGAAGTCGGCAGTCCGCACCCGAGGTCGGCACTCCGCCAGGCCGTGATAGGCCGAAACTGCCGACCAGGGGCCGAGGGTGGGCACTCCGCGCCCGAGATCGGCACTCCGTGCCCGAAGTCGGCACTCCGCCAGGCCCTGAGCGGCCGAAACTGCCGACCAGGGGCCGGGGGTGGGCACTCCGCGCCCGAGATCGGCACTCCGCGCCCGAAGTCGGCACTCCGCGCCCGAAGTCGGCAGTCCGCACCCGAAGTCGGTAGTTCGCCAGGCCCTGAGCGGCCGAAACTGCCGATCTCGGGCGGACACCCGGGCCCCGGTTCCCCGGGGCACCCCGGGCACCGGGGAACCGGGGCACCCGGGCACCCGGGCGGCCGCTTCGGGGTGGCGTCGGGTCAGTGCACCTCGCCCATCAGGGCGTTGATCCGGCGCACCGCGGTGAACATCACCACGCCGAAGGCCACCGCCATTCCGCCGCAGACGGCGAAGGAGAGCACCGGGTCGCTGGAGGTCGCGGCGGCGATCTGCCCGCCCACGGTGGTGCCGACCGAGGTGGCCAGGAACCACAGCGCGAGGAACTGGCCGAGCGCGCCCTGCGGTGCCAGCCGGGTGGTGGCGGACAACCCGTTGGGCGACAGCAGCAGCTCGCCCCAGGTCTGCAGCAGGTAGACCACCACCAGCCACCACACGGTCGCCTTGGTGCCGTCGTCCTGGTATGCCGACATCGGGACGATCAGCAGCAGGAACGACGCGCCGACGATCAGCAGTGCCAGCGCGAACTTCACCGGCGTCCGCGGTGCCCGCTCGCCCCAGCGCAACCAGATCGCGGAGAACACCGGCGCGAAGATCACGATGAACATCGGGTTGATCGACTGCAACCAGGATGCCGGGATACTGAACCCGCTGGTCACCGCCAGGTTCGTCACATTGTCGGCGAACAGGCTGAGCGTCGACCCTGACTGCTCGAAGATCATCCAGAACACCGCGGCGCCGAGGAACAGCCAGATGAAGGCGGTGACCTTCGGGCGCGCACGCGGGTCGTCGGACTCCCGGCTGGTGCGAAGGACCCGCCAGAAGTACCAGATCGGCACCAGCAGGATGAGGACGGTGACCGAGCTGGTCACCGCGGTCACCGGCGGCTGGCCGAGCAGGCTGAACAGGCCGACCAGGGCGCCGACCAGCACGACGACGACGACGGCGATCACCCACATCGACCGCCGCTCGGCCGCGGTGGCGGGCATGTCCGGCTCGTCGCCGACCCCGTGCAGGCGGCGACGACCGATGGCGTACTGCACCAGGCCGAGGGTCATCCCGATGCCCGCGACCCCGAAGCCCAGGTGCCAGTCGTACTGCTGGCCGAGCCCGCCGCAGATCAACGGGGCGGCGAAGGAGCCGATGTTGATCCCCATGTAGAACAGGGAGAAGCCGGCGTCGCGCTTGTCGTCGCCCTCGGTGTAGAGCTTGCCGACCATGCCGGAGATGTTCGGCTTCAGCAGCCCGGTGCCCAGCGCGATCGCCACCAGCCCGAGCCAGAACGTGCCTTCGGCCGGGACCGCCATCAGGAAGTGCCCCGCCGCGATCACGATGCCGCCGTAGAGCACCGCCCGGCGCAGGCCGATCAGCCGGTCGGCGATCCAGCCTCCGGCGACCGGCGTGAGGTACACCAGCCCGGCGTAGCTGCCGTAGATTGCCTTGGCCACGCCGTCGTCGATCCCCAGGCCGGGGTTCTGGTCGGTGAGGGGCTGCACCAGGTAGAGCACCAGCAGGGCGCGCATGCCGTAGTAGGAGAACCGCTCCCACATCTCGACGAAGAACAACGTGGACAGCGCGCGGGGATGTCCGAAGAACGTCTTCTCGGGTGATGTGAGCGTCGACACCCGTTGAGGGTAGGGGCGACCCCTCGGTTCACGCGATCGTGGAGCCCCGGACCACGACGCGCGGCATGACCGCCTCGATGCCCGGCGTGACCTCGCCGCGGACGGCCTCGGCCAGCCGTTCGGCGGCCCGCCGGCCCATCTGCTGGAAGTTCATGTCCACCGTGGTCAGCCCTGGCCGGGCACCGGCGGTCATCGGCTCCCAGTTGTCGAAACCGATGACGGCGATGTCCTCGGGCACCCGCACCCCGCGGTCCCGCAGCGCGTCCAGCACCCCGCGCGCGATCTGGTCCGAACCGCAGACGATCGCGTCCACCTCGGCCTCGTCCAGCAGGGCCGGGGTCGCGGTGCGCCCCCACGCCTCCGACCAGGAGCCGTACCGCACGGCACCGGCGGGGGCCAGGTCGTGATCCGCGAGCGTCGCGTCCGCCCCGCGTGCGCGGTCGGTGGCGGCGGCGTAGCTGACATCACCGGAGATGTGCGCGATCCGGCGTCGACCGGTCGCGATCAGGTGCTCGACGGCCAGTCGTCCGGCGGTGACGTTGTCCGGCACCACGGACGCGTCGGCCTCGTCCTCGGAGGGGGCGTACACGTAGACCACCGGCACCGGGACCTCGTGGCCGAGCGAGGGGCGGGCGTCGGTCTGGGAGCCGACCACGATCAGCCCGTCCACCCGGCGGGCGAGCAGGGTGCTCAGGTGGTGCTGCTCGCGGATGGCGTCGCCCCGGGAGTCGCAGAGCAGGACGCTGGTCCGCCCGGCGAACGCGTCCTCGGCCCCCATCAGGATCGGCAGCGAGAACCGGCCGACCAGGTCGTGGGTGAGCAGCCCGACGGTGCCGGTGTGGCCCTCCAGGATCGCCCGGGCCAGCGCGTTGGGGGTGAAGGACAGCCGCCGGGCGACCTCCAGCACCCGTTCGCGGGTGTCGGGGTGCACCTCGGCCTTGCCGTTGATCGCCTTGGACGCGGTCGCCACGGAGACCCCCGCCACCTGCGCCACATCGCGGAGCGTGACCTGCCGAGTGCTCACCTGTCCCCCTGCCTCTCCGTCACGAAAAGGTGACGGCTGGATCGTAGCGTTGACGCCCCCATGGCCCGATGCTACGTTCCCGAAACCGGTTTCGACCAGTTTCGTCCCCTGCACCACCCGACTCGATGAGGAGCACGGTTGGCATGACCACTCGACGCATTCCCCTGATCGCCCTGGCCGCCGCGACCGCCCTGGGACTGGCCGCCTGCTCCGGCGGCACCTCCGCCGGCGGCGGATCCTCCGACGACACCAGCTCCGGTGGCGACACCGTCACCGTCTGGCACTACTTCTCCGACCCGAACCAGGTCGCCCTGATGGACGCCTACAAGGACCGATTCGAGTCCGAGCACGACGGCGCCACGGTGGAGAACGTCTACGTCCCCTACGACCAGCTGAACTCCAAGCTGGTCTCCGCCGCGGGCGCCGGGACCGGCCCGGACGTGGTGGTGTTCAACGGCGCCGAGGCCTCCACGCTGGCACTGGCCGACGTCCTGGCCCCGCTGGACGACCAGTGGGCGGACTTCGCCGACGCCGACCAGTTCCCGGACTCGGTGATCCACCAGGTCGACGGCACCACCTACGCCGTCCAGGGCTACGTCAACCTGCTCGGCCTCTGGTACAACGCCGACATCCTGGCCGAGATCGGCGTCGAGCCGCCCACCACGATGGACGAGCTGGAGTCGGCGATGGCCGCCGCCAAGGACGCCGGGTACGCGGGGATCACCCTGTCCGGCCTCCCGCAGTCGCAGGGCGAATGGCAGGCCTACCCGTGGATCACCGACGCGGGCTTCGACTACGCCGACCCGCAGGCCGACGACCTCGCCGCCGGACTGTCCCGGGTCGGCACCTGGGTGGACAACGGCTGGCTGACCCAGGAGGCCGTCACCTGGGACCAGACGGTGCCCTTCCAGCAGTTCGCCGCCGGGAAGACCGCCTTCGCCGCGAACGGGAACTGGCAGCTCGGCACCGCCGAGTCGGATGCGAACTTCGAGTACGGCGTCGCCCCGCTCCCGCTCGGCGACACCGGCAAGGTCTACCTCGGCGGTGAGGGTGAGGGCATCGGCGCCCACGCCAAGAACCCGGAGCTGGCCTGGGACTACCTGACCAGCACCTACCTCGACAAGGACGGGCAGCTGCTCGCCCCCGAGCTGGTCGGTTCCATCCCGTCGCGCACCGACGCCGCCCAGGACGCCTCGGTCACCGGCAACGCCCTGCTGGAGCCGTTCGCGACCACCATCGCCGACTTCGGGGCCAACTACCCCGATGGGGTCATCCCGCCGGAGTCCGTGGCCGACGTCCAGCTCACCGTCGGCCAGGCCTGGAGCGCGGTGATCGGTCGCCAGAAGTCGGCCGACGACGCCGCCACCTCCGCCGTCGACACCCTCTCCGGCCTGCTGGACTGACCACACGGTCCGGGGTCGGCGCAGGTCGTCGACCCCGGACCCCGGACCCGTGAGGTCTCCCGATGGCACAACGCCGACTCCTGTTCCTGCTGCCCGCCGCCGTCTTCCTCGGCCTGTTCAGCATCTATCCCCTGATCCAGCTGATCCGGATGAGCGTCAGCGCCGTCACCTCGGCGACCCTGAACGCCGACTGGGTGTTCACCGGGCTGGACAACCTGCAACGCGGCCTGGACTCCGGTGAGACCGGCGCCGCACTCGGCCGCACCGTGGTCTTCGTCGTGATCGTCACCGTGCTGGGCATGGTGGTCGGCTTCGGGGCGGCGGTCGCGCTGCGCACCCAGGGCTGGTGGTCCGGGGCGCTGCTGGCGCTGATGGTCTTCGTGTGGGCACTGCCACCGGTCGTCAACGGCTCGGTCTGGAAGTTCCTGCTCAACGACAACGGCCTGTTCAACACCGTGCTGACCGGAATCGGCCTGCGCGACACCCCGGTCCCGTTCCTCTACGACCAGTACTGGGCGCTGTTCGCGGTCGCCTTCGTCAACTCCTTCGCGGTGATCCCGTTCAACACCCTGGTCTACCGCGCGGCGCTGATGACCATCGACCCCGAGGTCTTCGAGGCGGCGCAGCTCGACGGCGCGACCAAGTGGCAGCAGATCCGGCACATCATGATCCCGTCGGTGCGCCCGACCAGCCTGGTGCTGCTGATCCTGACCCTGGTCTACGGCTTCCGGAGCTTCGACTTCATCTACGTGATGACCTACGGCGGACCCGGCACCGCCACCAACACCCTGCCGTTCCTGGGCTATCTGCAGGCGTTCGTCCGCTACGACTACGGACTCGGCGCCGCGACGTCGGTGGTCGCCGTGGTCGGCGTCCTGGTCCTGGCAGTGCTCTACGCCCGCTCGATCCGACGTGAGGAGGCGGACTCGTGACCCCCAAGGCAGGCCTGGTGGCGGTGCTGGGCAAGATCCTGCTCACCGCCATGTACGGCATCCCGATCCTGTGGATCGTGCTGACCAGCTTCAAGGCCAGCGGCGACGTCTTCGACCCGTCCCGGACGTTCCTGTTCCGCCCGGTCACCACCGCCTACGTGGAGGCCATGGACGCCACCCTGTTCCAGGCGCTGGGTCAATCGGTGATCATCGCCAGCTGCACAGCCATCCTGGTGCTGCTGATCGCGATCCCGGCGGCCTACGGCCTGGCCCGCACCCGGGGCTGGCTGCCCACCGTCGGACTCGGCCTGCTGATCGTGCTGCAGATGATGCCGCAGACCGCCACGGTCATCCCGCTGTTCCAGACGTTCAGCGGCTGGCGGCTGCTGGACACCACGGCCTCGGTGATCCTGGCCGACACCGCCCTGCTCACCCCCTTCGCCACCCTGCTGCTGCGCCCGTTCTTCCGCGCGGTGCCGCCGCAGCTGGAGGAGGCGGCGTCCATCGACGGCGCCGGGATGCTGCGCACCTTCGCGTCGGTGGTACTGCCGGTCGCCCGCAACGGTGTCGCCACCGTCGGCACCCTGACCTTCCTGCTGGCCTGGGGCGAGTTCCTGTACGCGGTGAACTTCTACCTCACCCCCGGCAAGTACCCGCTGTCGGCGCTCCTCGCCCAGCAGGTCAGCGCCTTCGGGATCAACTGGCCCGGCCTGATGGCCCTCGCCGTGCTCACCTCGATCCCGATCCTGATCGTCTTCTCCGCCAGTTACCGACTGCTGCGCGACGGCCTCACCGTCGGCGCGGTCAAGTGAACCGGGAGTTCCCCATGAGCCTGTCCCCCACCGCCCAGAGCGGTCGCCCCGTCGTCCCGTCCCGCGCCCGGTGGCAGCCGCTCGGCCTCGACCAGGTCCGGATCACCGGTGGCTTCTGGGCCGACCTCCAGGACCGCAACGCCCGCACGATGATCGACCACTGCGAGCGCTGGATCGAGACCCTCGGCTGGTCCGGGAACTTCGACGCCGCGGTCGACGGACGACTGCCCGCCGACCGCCGAGGCCGGGAGTTCTCCGACTCGGAGATCTACAAGCTGCTGGAGGCGATGGCCTGGGAGGTCGGACGCACCGGCGACCCGGAGCTGGAGTCCCGGCTGCTCGCCCTCACCGCCCGGATCGCCGCCGCGCAGGAGCCGGACGGCTACCTCAACACCATGTTCGGCCGGCCCGGCCAGGGTGAACGGTGGTCCGACCTGGAGTGGGGCCATGAGCTCTACTGCGCCGGCCACCTGATCCAGGCGGGGGTGGCCCGGGCGCGGACCGTCGACGACTGGTCGGCCGATCCGCTGGTGCGGGTGGTCCTCCGGGTTGCCGACCACGTGTGCGGGGTGTTCGGCCCCGACGGCGACCAGCGGGTCTGCGGCCACCCGGAGATCGAGGTCGCCCTGGTCGAACTGTTCCGGGTCACCGGCGAGCGGCGTTACCTGGACCAGGCGCGCCAGTTCGTCGACCGGCGCGGGCACGGGGTGCTGGCGGACATCGAGTTCGGCCGGGCCTACTTCCAGGACGACGAGCCGGTCCGGGAGGCCACGGTCCTGCGCGGTCACGCGGTGCGGGCGCTGTACCTGGCCTCCGGCGCCGCCGACCTGGCCGTCGAGGACGATGACCAGGAGCTGCTGGACGCCGTCACCCGCCAGGTGCGTACCACCCTGGCGCGGCGCACCTACCTGACCGGTGGCATGGGCGCCCACCACGAGGGCGAGTCCTTCGGCCAGGACTGGGAGCTGCCGCCGGACCGGTCGTACTCCGAGACCTGCGCCGGAATCGCCTCGGTGATGACCAACCACCGCCTGCTGCTGCAGACCGCCGACCCCCGGCATGCCGACGCCGTCGAACGCACCCTGTTCAACGTGCTCGCCGCGTCGCCGTCGGCCGAGGGCACCGCGTTCTTCTACACCAACCCGCTGCAGCAGCGCCTGCCCGGTGACGTGCCGGACCCCGACGTCGCCAGCCCCCGCGCGTCGTCCTCGCTGCGCGCCCCCTGGTTCCACGTCTCCTGCTGCCCGACCAACGTCACCCGGACCGTCGCCACCCTCAGCAGCTACCTCGCCACCGCCGACGACCACGGGATCCAGCTGCACCAGTACGCACCGGCCACGATCCGCACCGGTGACCTGCACCTGACCGTCGCCACCGGCTACCCGCTCGACGGCCGGATCGAGGTGTCGGCGGTCAGCGCGCCCGACGCCTGGTCCCTCACCCTCCGGGTGCCGTCCTGGGCCGTCGGCGCGGTCCTCACCCGAGCCGACGGCACCCAACTCGGTGTCGACCCCGGGTACAGCACCGTCCCCGGACCCCGCGCCGGTGAGACCGTCACCCTCGACCTGCCGGTGGACCCCCGGTTCACGGTCGCCGACCCCCGGGTGGACGCGGTGCGCGGTCAGGTCGCCGTGGAGGCAGGTCCGCTGGTCTACGCGCTGGAGAGCGTCGACCTCGGTGCCGACGTGGCGACCGCACGGGTCACGGCTGACTCCCCACGGCGGGACGCCGACGGCCGGGTGCTGGTGCGGGCTCGGGTGGACCAGGTGCCCGCGCGCGACTGGCCGTACGGGGCGACCGCCGAGACCACGCCGGGCGAGGTGCGCGACGTGGCGCTGGTGCCGTATCAGGCGTGGGGCAACCGGGGGCCGTCGACGATGCGGGTGTGGCTGCCCCACGGGTGAGGTCGGTGGGCCGCACCTGCCCCACGGGTGCGGCCCCGCGACCCTCGGACGTGGCGCGCTCAGTACGTGTACGGGGTCGGCGGCCCGTTCGGGTCACGCTCCGCGTCCAGGGCGGTGTTCCGTTGCCCGACCAGGCGCTGGGCGTCGTTCAGGCTGGTGGCGCTCACCCGCAGCGGGTCGGCGCCGGTGCTCCGCGCGCCGTGCACGGTGTACCGGACCGCGTAGATGCCGCTGTAGATCTCCGCGATGCTGTTCGTCTCGTAGGTCACCGGGAGCAGCGCGGTCGATCCGTCCGCCATCTCGTAGGGCAGGGCGCCGGGCAGCTCGGCGGCGTCGAAGGTGCCGTAGAGGTCCTCCTGGCTCCACGCCGTCGACGCCTGCCGGGCGGGCACCCGGGACAGCAGCGACGAGTCCACCGGGGTGACCGCGACCCGGCCGCCCTGCAACACCGCCGACACCGCGAGGCCGCCGACCTCCCGTGCGCCGGTGGTATCCGGCGCGCCTTGCAGGGCGTCCTCGGAGATGCCGCTCAACCAGCTCAGCGATTCGTTCTGCCGGTAGCCGTCGTCGGTGTCGTCCAGGTCGGAGGTCCAGCTCAGGTCGGGTGCCTGGCCGAGCGACCGGAAGCCGGCGGCCGGGTCGAGCACGTCGTAGCGCACCGCGCCGTCCACCCGCTCCCAGTCCAGGTGCAGCACGCCCTGGTCGTCGACCGCGCTGGTCACCACGGGCCGGGGTCGCTGGTCGTCGACGGTGAAGCGCTGCACCGGGAGGGTGTCGAGGGGTTCGCCGGTGGTCAGGTCCGCGAGCTGCACCAGGTAGTACTCGGCCGCCGCCCCCCATCGCTCGCCCACCGCGAGGTCCATCTGCACGTCACTGCCGGACTCGGTGAGCACGGTGTCGTAGGAGGGGGACACCTGCAGCGTCGAGTCGGTGTCGTCCTCGTAGTACCGGCCCACCCAGGCGTCCGGTGCGGGGACGGTCAGCGCGGGGTCGAGGTAGACCCGGAGCATCTCGCCAGGGGTGCGCCAGCCGTCGACCGCGGAGTCCCAGAGGTCCGGGTCGCCCTGGAAGGTGAAGACGTGGTCGGCGGGCAGGGTGCCGAGGTCGGTGAGCTCGATCGGCAGACCGTAGGGCGAGAGGTCGTTCCCCATGTCGGCGATGTCGCTGGACCCGCCGCCGCCACCGCCACCGGAGGAGTTCGAGATCGCGCCGCCGATGGCGATCACGAGCACCACGCCGAAGCCGATCAGGCCACCGACCCAGGAACCCCGGGACCGACGGGCCGGGGACCGCCGCGTGGTCGGGCGGGTCGCCCGTCGGGGCGTCGAACCGGCCCGCGGTTCCCGGGTGGTCGTCCGCGGGCCGTCCGGCGGCAGCGGGAACTCCTGGCGCGGGCGACGCACCTCGCGGACCACCACCGCCTGGTCGGCGGTCCCGGCCGCACTCCGCTCCCGGGCCTCCTGGCGCCGACGGCGACGGCCGGGGCGCTTCGGGGGTGCGGCATCCAGCGGCGGTTGCTGCCACTCGGCCGGGTAGGCGCTGGTCGGCGGGGCGGCCGGTTCGCCGACCCACTCCTCCAGCAGGTCGTCGGCCTTGCGCTGCCGCTCGGACTGCCGCCACGGGGTGTCGTCGTCGTTCCAGCTCACGGGGCCGTCACCGTCCAGCGACCGGCGGCCAGGTCGATCAGCCGGGGCAGGATCACGTCACCGGCCACCCGCAGCCCGTCGTGCAGGTACTCGTTGGTCGCCCACACCTGGGTGTTGCCGACCCGGGCGGCGGTGTCCTGGGCGAGCTCGATGTCGACATACGGGTCGTCGAGGTACTGCGCGGCCGCCACCGGCACCTCGTTCGACGCCAACCGTTCCGGGTCGTACAGCGTCGGCCATTCGGTGCGGGCAGCGAGCAGCTCGGCCGCCCCCTGGAACGGTCGCAGCGCGGCGATGTCCCGGAACATCCACGGGAAAGCCGCCTCGCCGGTCAGCGCCAGCGGCCGCGCCGTCGCGTCGAACTCCGGTCGTCGGTCCCGCTCCTGCTCGGCCGCCCAGCCACCCGCCCGCTCGCCCTGGTGGTAGATCACCTCCTGCAACGGCAGGTACAGCGGATTGCCGTCGAAGCCGGTCTCGGTCTGCAGCCACTGCAGGAAGGCGGGCGAGGGGATGCCGTCCCGGTCCAGGTCGATCAGATCGAGCGCCCAGTGCAGGGCGTCCACCCCGGTGCTCATCCCGAAGGACATCCCCAGCGTGCGCAGCCGCTCCACGTGCAGCCGGTCACCGTTCGGCAGCCGGACGTCGGCCCCGGCCAGCCGGTCCGCGAGCGCCTCGATCAGCCGCTGGTCCTCCGGGTAGCGCCGGGCGAACGCCCGATTGCGCGCCTGCTGGCGGGTGAAGGTGCGGGCGTACACGTCCTCGGCGGTGGCGGTGATGCCGGGCAGCCCGCCGGTGACGTAGCAGGCGGTCAGCGCCTCGGGGCGCCGGGACAGATACGTCAGGGTGCAGAACCCGCCGTAGGACTGGCCCAGGGTGGACCAGCGCCGTCCACCGTAGATCCGGTGCCGGAGCAGCTCGGCGTCCTCGACGATCGCATCCGCCCGGAAACAGGCCAGGTACTCCGCCGCGGTGGCCGGGTCCATCGCGGACACCGTGCGTCCGTCCACCCGGGTCGACCGGCCGGTGCCCCGCTGGTCCAGCAACACCACCCGGTGGGTGCGCAGCGCGGTGCTCCACCAGCCCCCGGCGACCGGCCGCGGGCTCGCGCCACCGGGGCCACCCTGCAGGAACAGCAGCAGCGGCAGGTCCTCGCTGTCCCGGGCCGGGTCCACCACCTCGCGGGCGAAGATCTGGAGGCTACCGAAGCGGGACGGCTCGGCGTGGTCGACCGGGACGGTGATCACGTGCTCGCGGAGGCGGTGCGGCGGCAGGTCGCGGAACGAGTGCTGGGCGGTCACCGCGCCAGCGTAGGTGGGGCGACCGGGGCCGCACATCATCACCGACCCGCAGGCCGCCACCCGGTCCTCGGCGCGGCACGACCGGCCGCCACCGTCACCCCTCGGGTCCGCGCGCGGAACCGCCCGTGTTGGGCGCGTGCGTCCACCGTGTTTCCCCAGCGTCACCCCGCCGGGATGGGGTAACACCTGCGTGAAATCGGCCGTCGGCGCCTTGTCCATCCCGGCCCACGGTCCGGACACTCGGCGCAACCGACGGGCGAGCGGGGGGTCGACGATGAGCACCACGACGGGGCGAGTGCCACACCGGGCGGGACCGGTGGCCGGGCTGGTCGCCCGAGGCCGACCACCGGGCTGGCTGCGGGACGGACTGTGCGCGGCCTGGGGGTGGGAGCCCGGACGCACCCGGCTCCGGCTGATCGCCGCCGACCTGCACGCCAGCTTCCTGATCCTGGTCGACGGGCAGCCGGTGGCGGTCACCCGGATCTCGGTGCCGCCCTACATGGAGGACACCGCGGTCGCCGAGTCCGAGGTCGCCTGGATGACCGACCTCGACGCCGCCGGGGTGGTGCACGTGCCCGCCGTGATCACCCCCTGCGACGGCCGGGACGTGGCACTGCTCGCCGACGACGACGACCGGCACTGGGTGTGCCTGACCACCACCTGGGCGGGCGACCACTCGCTGCGCGACGAGGTGGACCGGGCAGCAGACCCCTTGGCCGCACTCGCCCTGCTGGGCAGCACCGCCGCCCGGATGCACGAACACGCCCTCGGCTTCCACCGGCCACGCGACTTCGTCCGACCGACCTGGGACACCGTCGATCTGGTGGGCCCGGACGCGCGCTGGGGCAACTGGCGCCGGGACGGGGTGGACCCGGTGCTGCTGCGGGCCGAGCAGCAGGCGCTGGACGTGCTGCGCCACGCCTCCCGTGCACCGGACTCCTGGGGGCTGGTGCACGGCGACCTGCGGCCGGAGAAGGTGATGCTCTGGCCAGACGGGGTGGCGGTGATCGACTTCGAGAACTGCGGGTTCAGCTGGTTCATGTTCGACCTCGCGGCGGCGCTGTCGGGCCTCGCGGCGTCGGGGTCGGCGACCGATCTCGCCCAGGCGTGGGCGACCGGGTACCAGCGGGTCCGGCCCCTGACCGGAGGTGACATCGAAGTGGCGTGTGCGCTGGTGGTGATGCGGCAGCTCCAGTTGCTGGGGCGCGGGGCAGCGGTCGGCGACGGGGCGGTGCTGGTCGCGGAGCGGTACCTGCGGACACCGGACTGGCTGCTGCGGTGACCGGGGCGGGGTCGCGGCGGTAGCGATCGAGCCGTTGTCCACCGGTGCGGCCGAGCGGCCGTCGTCCCCAGGCTGTCAGTGCCGGGGGTCGACCTGCTCGGCTGACCGCCGCCACGCTCTCGGGACCGACGACCACCGGGAGGACCGCACGATGACCGCGGCACACCCCAGAGCGCCCACCGTGTACGCCACCAGGTCCACCGGGACGAAGGTGGTGCCCAGCACCAGGCGCGCGGCCGGGACCGCGGCCGCGATCGTCGCCGGGATCCCGGTCGCCTGCAGGAACTCCACCGCCACACACCACCCCCACCCCAGCGCCGCGTGCCAGCGCCACGACCGGCCCGGCAGCAGCAAGCGGGCGAGCACGACCGCCATCACCGCGTACAGCGCGTCACCGGCGAATCCGGCCCCGGGCACGCGGCTGACGGCGAGTCCGAGTCCGACCACGAGCAGCAGCGCCACAGCGGTCCGCTGTCGAACAGCGCGGCCGCGCGGCGGTGGTGTCATGGCCAGGACCCTACGGAGGCGGATACGGCCACGGGTGCGCCTCCTGGGCCGTCGCGGTGCAGATGCGGTGTGGGGGCACCCCGAGCGGTCGACCCGCGTCGCTCGGAGCCGGTCGGCGCGCGCCGGTCCTGGCGGGGGCGCGGGGTGAGTGCGCCGACCGGATGCGCGTACGGGGATGTGGGCGACGTGTGTCAGGGTTCGCCGGTGCCTCGCTCCACCCGTGCTCCGCGTCCCCGGCCCGCCCGTTCCCGAACCCGCCTCGGCTGGCTGCTGTTCCTCTTGGTCGTGGCGGTCGCCGCCGGCGCCGGGGTGCCCGCCTGGCAGGAGCATCAGGACTCCGCGCGGTTCCCGATCGCCGCCGCCGACCTCCACCGGGCGGAGCAGGAACTCGCCGGGCTCGCGATCAAGGGCCGGGCACCCAGCACCGGGTACAGCCGGGACGCCTTCGGCGCCGCGTGGGCGGATGTCGACCACAACGGCTGCGACACCCGCAACGACATCCTGGCCCGCGACCTCACCGACCTGACCTTCGAGGACGGCACCCACGACTGCGTGGTCCTCACCGGGACGCTGGACGACCCCTACGGCGGAGACACCATCGACTTCGAGCGCGGACCCGACAGCGCCCGGGTGCAGATCGACCACGTGGTCGCCCTCTCCGACGCGTGGCAGAAGGGCGCCCAGCAGTGGGACACCGCGACCCGCACCCGGTTCGCGAACGACCCGGCCAACCTGCTCGCGGTGGACGGCCCGATCAACCAGGCCAAGGGGGCCGGTGACGCCGCGACCTGGCTGCCGCCCAGCACCGGCTTCCGGTGCGCCTACGTCGTGCAGCAGATCCGGGTGAAGGCCGCCTACGGCCTGTGGGTCACCCAGGCCGAGGCGGACGCGATGGACCGGCAGCTGGACTCCTGCGTCACCGTGGACTGAGGCTCGGTCCGGTCAGGGCAGCACCGTGCCGGTGAGCAGCCACCAGCCGCCCACCGCCAGCGCCGCCAGACACACCATCAGCAGCGCGACCACCCAGAATCCGCCGGGCAACGGCGTGATCCGGGCCAGCACGTCGGCATCCGATCCTCCGGCGCCGCGCCCACCCCGTCGGCGCCCCGCCTGCATCTCCAGCACCGCCCGTGGCGCACCGAGCAGCAGGAACCAGGTCACCGCGTAGGCGACCCCCACCTGCACCGCCGCCGTCCCCCACCAGCTCACCGCGACCAGCAGCACACCGGTGACCAGCACCGCCCACAGCCCGTACCAGTTCCGGATCTGCACCAGCAGCAGCGCGAGTGCGATCAGCAGCAGCCAGAGCAGCCCGACCGCGTAGCCCCGACCCAGCAGCCACGCGGCCCCCAGCCCGAGCACCGCCGGACCCGGGTACCCGGCGAAGGCGGTCGCCACCATGCCCGGTCCCCGCGGTCTGCCCACCGACACCGTGAGCCCCGAGGTGTCCGAGTGCAGGCGCACCCCGGCCAGGCGACGACCCGACAGCACGGCGACCAGCGCATGCGACGCCTCGTGCACGATCGTCAGCAGATGCCGGGTCAGATGCCATGCCCGGGGCAGCAGCAGCGCGACCAGCACGACGGCCAAGGTGCCGAGCACCACGGCGGGGTCGGCGGTGGGCTGCACCGTGGTCGCCCGGCGCCAGATCTCGGCCAGCAGGTCGGTCACCGTCGCTCGCCCGACGGCGGAGTCGGCGGCACACGGGCAGGCTCCGGCACGGTCGACCCCTGGCGCACGGAGTCGTCAGGGTGGGCCACCGTCACAGGTCGGCCAGCAGGACGTCGTGCAGGGTCAGGGTCACCCGCAGGCCACCGGCCACGACCTGTGCGTCGGTGATGGTCGCCTGCGCCGCGAGCTGATCGGTGATCCCTGCCAGGTCGCCCAGCTGGTCGTTCAGCCCGAGCGGCAGCTGCAACGCGTCGATGGTGAACCCGCCGAGCGTGGCCTGGGTGATGGTGGCGGACAGGGCGCCGTCGACGGCGCCGACCTGCAACGACGCGGTGACCGGCACGCCCAGCGCCTCGCCGGAGAGCACCAGTTGCCCGTCCTGCTCGGCCAGGTCGAGATCCCATCCGGTGCGCTCGGCGAGCAACGACTGCAGGGTGTCCGTCGGCAACGTCCCGGTGACGGTCACGTCGTCGGCCCCACGCTCCCCGCGGATCCGTACCCCGGACGCCTGCGCCTGCAGGTCGACGATGTCGATGCCTCGGATCCGCGCGGTGTCGGCCTGCACCCGGACGTCGGTCAGCTCGCCGCGGATCAGTTGCGGCAGCACCGGGTGTTCCGGCACCTCCACATCGATGCTGGTGTCGGTGTGCAGGCCGTTGCGCAGCGCATCGGTGGCCACGCTCTGGACCAGCGACCGACTGGCGTACTCGGCGAGCAGCGTTCCCCCGCCGAGCAGCAGCAGGGCGAGCACGAAGGTGACCAGGCACCCGCGACGGCGGCGACGTTCGGCAGACACGGCCCCGAGCGTACGGGGCGTCCGATCCCCAGGGGTGATCTTCCCGGGACGTTCACCTGTCCCCATCCGACCTCCCCGACCGGTGGTCCCCAGCCGGTCCTGACAGCGGTTGCGGGTGTCGCCGCCCACGCGTTGACTCGATCCACGTCGGCGCCGAGCCGGCGTTCCCCACCAGTGAGGAGCAGGTCATGGGCATCGGCGACTACGTGGACAAGGCGAAGCACGCGCTCGCGGGCCGGGAGGAGCAGGTCGCCGGGGCGCTGGACAAGGCAGCGGACGCGGTGAAGTCCCGCACCTCGCCGGGGACCGATCGCAAGATCGACTCCGCCGTCGACAAGGCCAAGGACTTCCTGAGCAAGCAGGCCGACGGTCACCGGGACGCCGCGACGCCCAACCAGACCGGTGCGCCCAATCAGACCGGCGCGCACGGCACGCACAGCACGCCCGACGACGCGCCCGGCGCCACCCACCCGCACGCGAACCCGGGCCCCACACCGCCCACGCCCGGCCGTCACGCCGACAGCACGGACACCGACCGTCCCGGCACCACGCACTGACCTGAACGGAGGCCCCGTGCAGCACCAGCACGCGGAGACCAGCACGTCCACCTCGACCACCCCCGCACCCGATCCGCTGCCTCCGGTCCTGCTGGTGCTGCACGGCGCCCGCGGGGACCTCGCCAAGCGGCTGGTGCTCCCGGCCCTGGCCGACCTGGCGTCCGCCGGGCTGCTGTCCGACCGATGGCTGCTGCTCGGCACCGGCCGCCGGGACGTCAGCGACGACGACTTCACCGCGCTGGTGCAGGACGCCCTGCGCGAGTTCGGGTCGGACGACACCGACCCGCACGCCCTGGACGGACACCTGCGCTACGCGCGCAGCTTCGACGGCGACGACCCGGGCGAGCTGGTGGACGCCATCGCCCAGGCCACCGCGGACCTGGACGGCGACCCGGCCCCGACCGTCGTGCACTACCTCGCGGTCCCGCCGAGTGCCTTCGAGCCCACCACCCGCGGTCTACGAACCCACGACCTGACCGACGGCATCCGCGTGGTCTACGAGAAGCCCTACGGCACCTCGCCGGAGTCCTTCGAGGAGCTCGACACCCTGGTGCACGAGGTGCTGGACGAGGAGCAGGTGTTCCGGATCGACCACTTCCTCGGCAAGGAGGCGACCCAGAACCTGCACGTGCTGCGGTTCGGCAACGAGCTCTTCGGCGGGATGTGGAACAACCGGCACGTCACCGAGGTGCAGATCGACCTGCCGGAGACGCTGGACGTCGCCGACCGCGCCGAGTTCTACGACGCCACCGGTGCCGCCCTCGACATGCTGGTCACCCATCTGTTCCAGGTCGCCGCCGAGGTCGCGATGGAGCCGCCGGCCCGGTTCGACGCCGAGCACCTGGCGGCAGCGCGGGAGGACGTGATCGCCTGTTTCCGGCCGCTGGACCCGGAGCAGGACGTGGTGCTCGGGCAGTTCCGCGGCTACCGGGACATCGACGAGGTGGCCGACGACTCGCAGACCGACACCTTCGTGGCCGCCCGCCTGTGGGTGGACAACGACCGGTGGCGCGGGGTGCCCTTCCTGCTGCGCACCGGCAAGAAGATGGCCCGCTCGGCGCAGCAGGTCACGCTGGTGCTGCGGACGCCGGACGAGCTGTTCGGCGAACCGGCCGGTCCTGGGCGGATCAGCCTGTCACTGGCCGGCGACGGCGCGATCGAGGTGACCACCACCGTCAAGCGGCCCGGACCCGAGCTGCGACTGGCGACCGGCACCGCCTCGCTCGCCCTGGACGACGTCGACGGTCACCCGTTGACGGCGTATGCGTCGCTGCTGCACGACGTGTTGGTCGGCGACCGGTCGCTCTTCACCACCCCGGAAGGGCTGCGCTCCGCCTGGCGGGCCTTCGCCCCGTTGCAGGGGCCGGGCCGCCCAGCACCGGAGGAGTACGCGCCGGGCGGCTGGGGTCCGGCGGCGGCCGACCGGCTCGCCGGGCCGGACGGCTGGGTGCTGGGCGACCGGTCGAACCCGCACCCGGAGGACTGACGAAGCGGGGCGGGGCCGGCTGGGGTAGCCGGTCCCGCCCCGTGTGGCCGCTGCGACGCGTCACTCAGGGCGCATCAGCCGACACCGGCCGTTTTTCTCGCGGCCCTCCCATCGGGGTCACTCGTAACCGATCGAGTCCAGCACCTTCATCCGGGCCGCCCGGGCGGCGGGCCACAGCGCCGCGACCACCCCGACCACCAGGGCGAGCACGATCATCCCGGCCAGGTCACCCCACGGGATCGACAGCGAACTGAAGCCCTGGTCCTCGAGCAGGCTGGGCAGGGTGGCCGCCAGGCCGACGCCGATCACCAGGCCGACCACGGTGCCGAAGACGGCGGTCAGCACCGATTCGACCACCACGGTCCCGGACAGCTGCAACCGGCCCAGCCCCACCGCCCGCAGCAGGCCGATCTCCCGGGTTCGTTCGATGACCGACAGCGCGAGGGTGTTCACGATGCCGAGCACCGCGATCACCACCGACAGGCCGAGCAGCGCGTACATGATGACCAGGATCTGATCGACCCGGTCCGCCATCGACGAGGTCCACTCCTGCGCCGACATCACCGCGACCACCACGAACGGGCGGGCGGCGTCGGTCAGCTCGGTCCGCACCGCGTCCAGGTCCGCGCCAGGGGTCGCATGGACGATCACCAGATCCGACCCCTGCTGCACGGTCGGCACCAGCTGGTCGAGGATCGACTGCTGCACCATCCACGGCTGGCCGAGCACCTCGGTGGAGATGATCGCCCCGACGGTCAGCTCCCGGTCACCGACCGTCACCCGGTCACCGACCTGCCATCCGTCGGCCTCGGCGGTCT
This sequence comes from Cellulomonas taurus, assembly GCF_012931845.1. Taxonomy (NCBI): domain Bacteria; kingdom Bacillati; phylum Actinomycetota; class Actinomycetes; order Micrococcales; family Cellulomonadaceae; genus Cellulomonas; species Cellulomonas taurus. Next base: position 152,110 of record NZ_CP051884.1, on the reverse strand, counting down.
CCCGCTTGAGCACCAGCTCGCCCTCGCCCAGCGCCGCCAACGACCCGGACACGACCTCGACGTCGATCGACCGGCCGAACACCCCGTCCGGCAGTCCGATCAGGTAGTTCGTGCTCCCGTCGACCGGGACCATGCCGAACCGCACCGGGTCCACCGCCGAGACGTCGGGCAGGCCGTCGACCTCGGCGATCAGGTCGTTCGGGATCGCACCGGAGATCTCGCTGAGCACGAAGTCGCCGTCGGTCTGCTGCTCGATGATCGACCCGACCGAGCTCTTGGCCGACAGCGCGATCACCGAGACCGCACCGACCAGCGCCATCCCGATCATCAGCGCACCAGCGGTGTTGGCGGTGCGCCGCGGATTGCGGACCACGTTGCCGCGGGCCAACCGACCCACCGGCCGCAGCACCCGGACCACCGGCCAGGCCAACACCCCGATCACGGCCCGGGCCAGCACCGGGGACAGCATGAGCACGCCGATCAGCACCGCACCGGCACCGATCCCGTCGGCGGTCAGCGCCCAGTCGGCCTCCGACCGTGCCAGGGCACCGCCGACCGCCGCCAACCCGAGCGCGACCAGCACCAGACCACCGATGGCACGCGGCCGCAGCGAGCGTTCGGGGGTGACGACCTCGTCCCGCATCGCCTCGACCGGCGGCACCAGGGCCGCGCGCCGGGCCGGGATCGCCGCGGCGAGCACGCTCACCACGGTGCCGACCAGCACCGACACCACGATGGTCAGGGTGTCCACCGGCAGGTCCCCGGCCAGCTCCATGCCGACCGAGCCGAGGATGCCGCGCAGCAGCTGCACCAGGCCCAGGCCGCCGAGGATGCCCAGCGCCGACCCGGCCAGACCCACGATCGCCGCCTGCCCCAGGATCGAGGCGAAGACCTGCGCCGGCGAGGCGCCGACCGCCCGCAGCAGCGCGAACTCGCGCATCCGCTGCCGCACCGCCATCGCGAAGGTGTTCGAGATGATGAACGCCCCGACGAACAGGGCGATCCCGGCGAACACGAGCAGGAAGGTGACGACGAAGCCGAGCATGTCGTCGATCTGGGCCTTGGCGTCGGCACGCAGCGTGTCGCCGGTGACCGCCTGCACATCGTCGCCGGTCAGCGGCGCGAGATGCGCCACCAGCGTGTCCGGGTCCACCCCGTCCTCGCCGTAGATCTCCACGCTGCCGATCCGACCGTCCGGGGCCAGCCGGGCGAGACCGCTGTCCGCGTCCAGCATCACGATGGTGGCGCCCAGCATCGCGGCCTCCGGGTCGATGGCGCCCACCACGGTGACGTCGGTGAGCTGCCCGGCGAGCACGATCGTGGTCGGGTCGCCGATCTGCAGACCGGATGCCTCCAGGGTCGCCTGCTCCAGCGCGATCTCCGAGGCGTCACGCGGTCCGCGGCCCTCGGTGACGGTGCCCCACTTCGGGTCGTCCTCGCTCCAGAGCATCGCCATGCTCGGCGCCTGGGTGCTCTGCACCGCGGTGCCGTCCGCGCCGACCAGCACCACCGGCGCGCTGAGCGTCGGCAGGGCCACCGCCACCCCGTCGATCGCCGCCGCCTCGTCCACCAGGGACAGCGGCACCGTCGCCGCACTGCCGGTGATCGCGGAGGCGTTCTCCTCCGGCGGCGGCTGCAGATAGGCGTCACCCGGTGCGGAGGAGTCCACGATCCCGGAGAAGGAGCCGGACATCATCGACCGCAGCGAGAACGTCCCGGCGACGAATGCCACCCCCAGTGCCACCGCCAGCAGCGACAGCAGGAACCGGCCGACATGCGATCGCACCGACCGCCAGCCCACCCGGAGCATCAGAGGGCGATCTCGGTCGCGGTGCGCTGCGAGGTGAGCGAACCGAGGGTGTGCAGCACGGTCTCCGGCGTCGGGTCCACGACCTCGGCGACCAGTCGACCGTCCGCGAGGAAGAGCACCCGGTGCGCGTAGGAGGCAGCGGTGGGGTCGTGGGTGACCATCACCACCGACTGTCCGAGGTCCTCCACCGAGCGACGCAGGAAGCCGAGCACCTCACCGGAGGAGGTGGAATCCAGGTTGCCGGTCGGCTCGTCGGCGAAGACCACGGCGGGGCGGGTGACCAGAGCGCGGGCGCACGCGACCCGCTGCTGCTGACCACCGGAGAGCTGCCCCGGCTTGTGCGACAACCGGTCGGACAGACCCACCGCCTCGACCACCTGCGCGAGCAGGTCCTTGTCCACCGGTCGGCGGGCGATGTCCAGCGGCAGCGTGATGTTCTCCAGCGCCGTCAGGGTCGGCACCAGGTTGAACGCCTGGAACACGAAGCCGAGCCGGGTGCGCCGCAGCTTGGTCAGCTCGCGCTCCCGCATCCGGGACACCGGTTCGCCGTCGACGATCACCTCACCGGCGTCCACTCGGTCCAGGCCCGCCATGCAGTGCATCAGGGTCGACTTGCCCGAACCGCTCGGTCCCATGATCGCGGTCATCCGCCCGCGCTCGAAGTCGACGTCCACGCCGTCGAGGGCGCGCACGGCGGCCTCACCGGCACCGTAGGTCTTCACCAAGCCGCGCGCTGTCGCGATCGCCTCTGTCGTGGTCATCAACGTCTCTCTCTCACCGGGTGGAGCAGGTCACACCGACGCTACTCAGCCGCCTCCCAGCCAGCCCATCAGGGAACCCCCCGAGTCGACCCCGAGAGCACCCTGGTACTTCGCTGACCTGCGACGTCACGCTCGTCGCGCCTCCGCTCCGACCCGGACCTACCCTGAAGCCGGGGTCTGACGATGACGTGGTCCTGGCTGCTCCTGACGCTCGTCCCGCTGACGGTGGCCAGCGGTCTGCTCGGCGTGCGCCGACACCGGCGACGGACCGACCGCGCTCGGGCTCGATTTCCCGACCCGTTCGATGCGCTGCTGGTGCAGACCCGGCTGTCAATCGTCGCCGACCACCTGCGCCGGTTGGAGGACGATCCGCGCGCCTGGGCCCGGGCCGAGCGGATCATCGCGGGTCAGCTCGCCTACGACGCCCTGTTGGCCGAGGCGTGCCGTCTCGCGGGGGTGGAGGTGCTGCCCCGGGCGAAGGGTGATCCGTGGGAGCGGCTGCGGGAGGAGGTCGAACTGACGGCCCGCGGCTGGACCTGGTGAGCTCATCCGGCCACCACCGTCAGCATCGACGACCCGTCCGCACGGCGCCGCACCGCGATCCGCTCCGCGATGGCCGACTTCATCGCCTCGACGTGCGAGACCAGGCCGACCACTCGGCCGCCCGCCCGTAGGTGGCCCAGTTCGGTGAGCACCGCGTCCAGGGTGTGCGGGTCCAGGCTGCCGAAGCCCTCGTCGATGAACAGCGTGCCCAGTTCGATGCCGCCCGCCTCCGCCGTCACCACGTCGGCCAGGCCCAGAGCCAGGCAGAGTGAGACGTAGAAGGTCTCGCCCCCGGAGAGCGTCTTGGGGTTGCGGGCATCTCCGCTCTGGTGGTCGATCACCTTCAGCGCCAGGCCCAGTCGTCGACTGCGCGACTCGCGTTCCTCGGAGCTGACCAGCTCGAACCGCCCGTCGGACATCTGCCGCAACCGGTCGTTCGCCGCTGCCACCACGTCCTCGAACCGGCGCTGCAACACGTAGGTGCCGAGGGACAGCCCCTGCTCGCCCTGGCCGGACGCGAGCCGGGCGACCCGGGTGATCGGCGCAGCCTCCCGCAGCAGATCGCCGGCCCGGGCGGCCGCCTGCACCACCTGGGTCTGCGCGGCGAGGCACTGCTCGGCCCGACGACGATCCGCTGCGGCCCGACCGGTCGCGGCGTCGGCGAGCTGCCGGTGCTCGGCGGCCTCGGCCCGGGCGGCGGCGAGTCGGTCCCGATCGGCGGCCAGGCTCACCGTGCCGACGTCGAGGTCGGCCAGCTCGGGGTCCGCGAGCCCGGTGGCCACCCGGTCGACGGCTGTCTGCCGTGCCCGGACGGTCGCCTCCAACGTGGCAAGTGCCCCGGCGCCGAGCTGCCCTGCCCGCGCGCGCTCCACGGCGGCTGTCAGGTGGTCGTCGGTGTCGCTGTCGGTGAGGAAGCCGTGTTCCACCAGCGCCGCCGCCGCCCGGTCCTGCCAGTCGCGGGCGCTGTCGTCGGCGGCGCGCACCCGGGCCCGCGCGTCCAGCACCGCGTCGGCCGCCTCCGCCCGCGCTCGTTCGACGCTCTGCCGTGCCGCCACGGTCGGGTGGCCGGCACGGGCTGCCGCCACCTCCGCGCGGTCCCGATCCAGCTCACGTGCCGCGTGATCGACCGCCTGCTCCGCCGCACGGGCCGCCTCCACAGCCGCCGCGCGCCGGTCGTCCAGCGCCTGGGTGGCGCGGTCGTGCTCCCGCACCCGCTCGGCGCATGCCTCCTGGTCCGTCCGGGCCGACCGAGCCTCGTCCAGCGCCAGCCCCGCCGCGGTCACCTCCTGCTCGGCGTCGGCGAGCTGCCGGCCCCCGGTGCGCTCCGCCACCGCCTCCGCGCGACTGACCAGGGCGCTGAGTGTCGCCTCGACCTCCCGCAGCCGGAGCTCCGCGTCGATCCGCGCCTGCTCGGCCACCTGGACCTGCTCGGGGGTGACGTGCCCGTCGGTCAGCTCCCGGGGCTGCGGATGCTCGACCGACCCGCACACCGGACACGGCTCACCGGGCTCCAGCGCACCCGCCAGTTCGCCCGAGATCCCACGCAGCCGGGCCTCCCGCAGCGCGGACTCCCGTTCCGCGGCACCGAGCGCGTCCCGGGCCGCGGCGGAGCGATCCGCCTCAACCTGTCCTCGCTCGGCGTCGATCCGGGCCGCCTCCCGCACCGCGTCCAGCACCGCGGACGCCGCCTGCCAGGCGTGTTCTCGCAATCCGACCGTGTGCGCGAGCTCGGTCAGTCGCGCCAGCTCGGCGACCAGCAGCTGCCGTTCCTCCGGCCGGGCCGCGAGCAGCAGGTCGAGTTCGGTGACCGTGGCCCGGCAGGTCACCAGCTCCGTGTGCAGGCCGTCCAACGTCACGGCGCGACGGTCCAGCCCGGACTCCAGGTCGACCGCCCGGGTCAGGGTCGCCACCGTCTCGCGTGCCCGGTCACGCCAGGCGAGCACCTCGTCGGCGGCGGACGGCAGCTCATCCGGTGCCCGGTCCAGCACCGCGTCACGGTCCTTGAGCGCGGCGGCCAGCCGTTCGCGCGCTTCGTCCCATCCGGTGAGCAGCGGTGCCACCGCCGCTGACCGCTGTGCGAGGCTCAACCGTTCCCGGTCCTGGGCCGCCTGGTCCGCCAGACCGTCCAGCAGCTCGCGTTCGGCGATCAGCGCCGACCATCGTTCCACCCGCCGGACCCGCTCGGCCGCCGCCTCAGCGCGCTCGCCGGACCGCTGAGCACGCGCACCCGCCCGGACTGCCTCCGCCGCGGCCTCGTCGGCACACGCCTCGACCTCGGCGACCCACTCGACCACCCGGTCGACCGCGGCGGACACGTCGGTGTCGACCAACTCGCGCAGGGCCGTCGCCGCCTCGGCCTCGGTCCCGGCGGCACCGGTGAAGCGGTCGACAGCGCCTTGCACCGCCTGTCGACCCGACTCGACGGCGCGCTGTGCGATCTTGCGCTCCTCGTCCAGCCGGTGCTCGAGCCGGTCGTAGACCTCGGTGCCGAAGATCCGCTGCAACAGGACACGTCGGTGCTCCGGCTCGGCCCGCAGGAACCCGGCGAACTCGCCCTGTGGCAGCACCATCGTCTGCACGAACTGGGTGCGGTCCAGCCCGATGATCGCGGTCAGCTCGGCGCCGGCCTCGTCCAGTCGGGTCGAGACGATCTCCCCCACCGGCTCCAGCTCGGGGTCGTCCGGCACCGCGGTCAGCCGCCAGAGCTTGACGGTGCTGTTCTGCCGCACGGTGCCGGAACCGCGCTTCTTCGCCCGGTCGTAGGCCGGGGTGCGACGCACCCGGTAGACCCCGTGCGCGGTCTCGAAGCACAGGTCCACGACCGATTCGGTGTCCTCCGACGCGAAGGCGCTGCGCAGTCGGTCCTCACTCGCCGAGGCCGCGGCCACCTTGCCGTACAGCGCGAAGACCACAGCGTCGATCAGCGTCGACTTCCCGGCGCCGGTCGGCCCCTCCAGCAGGAACAGCCCACCCGCCGACAGCGCGGCGAAGTCCACCGTGTACCGCTCGGCGAACGGGCCGATCGCCTGCAGGGTGAGGGAGTGCAGCCGCATCAGGCGCTCCGATCCGCGGCGACGACCTGCTCGTACGCGGCGCGGAGCACCGCCGCCTCCGCCTCGGTCGGCGGGGTACCGCCCACGTGGGTGAGGAAGTCCGCCACCACGTCCAGCGGATCACGGCCCGGCCCCACCTCCGCGCTCCGCCGGGTCAGGGCGGTGACGGGCGGCTGGTACTGGATCACGAGGGCATGCGGGAACCGGGCCTTGACCCGCCGGTACAGATCCTCCGGTCGGGCCGGATCGGTGATGGTCACGCGCAACCAGTCGTCGTCGTGGCCCTCCGTCGCCAGCACGCCGTCCAGCGTTCCGGTCAGATCGGTCATGCGGCGGGGCACCGGCGTCGGCAGCAGGTGGATGCGGGCGGGACCGGATGCGTCCAGGTCCACCAGGGTGAGCGACTTGGTGTGCCGCGCCTCGGAGAAGGAGTAGGCGAGCGGAGACCCGGAGTACCGGATGTGCTCGGCGATCCGCTGCGGCCCGTGCAGATGACCGAGCGCCACGTAGTCGATGCCGTCGAACGTCCCAGCCGGTGCGTGGTCGACTCCGCCCACCCGGATGTCCCGCTCGGATTCGCTCGCCTCACCGCCGACCACGAAGGCGTGCGCCAGCACCACCGACCGCACGCCCTCGCGTCCGGCCAGATCGGCCCGCACCCGCTCCATCGCGGCAGCCAGCACCGCCGCGTGTGACCGGGCCAGCACCTCGCCGTCCGCCGCCAGGGTGTGCCGGGCGACATCCGGGTCGAGGTAGGGCAGGCCGTAGACGGCCAGCCGCTCGCCCTCGGCCCCGGTCAGCAGCACGGGCCGGTCGATCCGGTGCTGATCGGCCAGGATGCGGACCCGGTCGGCGAGCAGATCGGCACCGAAGCCCAGCCGCACCGCCGAGTCGTGGTTGCCCGGGGTGAGGATCACCGTGGTCAGCTCCGCCAGCCGCCGCAGCGTGCCGGACAGCAGCTCCACCGACTCGACCGGTGGGATCGCGCGGTCGTAGACGTCCCCCGCGATCAGCACCGCGTCGATCCGCTCCTGCGCGACCACCTGGATGAGGTGCTCGCAGAACGCCGCCTGGTGCGCCGTCAGGTCCACCCCGTGCAGGGTGCGCCCGAGGTGCCAGTCGGAGGTGTGCAAGAGCTGCATGCCCCGAAGTTAGCGGTCGGCACCGACACCATCGATGCGCCGCACCCTGGCCTGGGGACCAGTCGCGCGCCGGCTCACTGTGGACAGTCGAAGACGCCGCACTCGTCAGGGAGCGGGGACCACCGACATCGCACCGGAGACGACACCGGACCGCAGCTCCGGGGTGGCCACGGTGTTCTCCAGCTCGAACTCCCGATCCATCCCGATCAGGGCCAACCGGTCGACGACCTGCCGCTCGGGGTCACGCAGGGTCACGTGCAGTCCGGTCTCGGCCGCCGCCAGGTGCAGTTGCAGCAGGAAGGCGAGACCGGAGGAGTCGATGAAGCTCAGACCACTCGCGTCCACCAGGATCGGCTGATCGGCGACCAGCGCCTGCGCCATCGACGTGCTCGCATCCGCCCGCAGCGCCCCGTCCACTTCGCCCCACAAGCGGACCAGCGTGCACCCCTTCGAAGTGCTCACGTCGATCCCACCGACACGGGTGGGGTCGTCATTCGGGTCCATCGGTCCTCGGCTCTTTCGGAAGGTGCGGCCGGAGGATCATGCCCCCGACACGGTCGAGCCGCATCCGCTGGCCCTGCCGCCCCGGAGACCCAGGCGGCCGCCGTTGACACACCCAGCCAAACGCGTCCGACCGCGCGAACGTTCCCCGCTCGCCAAACCAATCGTTGACCTGCACATGAACATCACGAGCGCTGAGGGAGAGCCACACGGTCGATCACCGACGCTACTCATCTGTAGTCCAGGCCTACTCAACCTCAGGATCGGTGACCCTCAATCGCGCCCGGTCGGCACTCAACTTCGCCCGTTCCCCCACCGTGCGGCGAGGCCGCCTGTCAGGGTCGTCGTGACGCCACATCACGGGCGTGACCGACCGGAGGAAGAACTGTGCGCACCCATCTGACCAGCCGACTCACCGCTGTCACCCTCGCTGGAGCCCTGCTGACCGGCGGATTCGTCGCCCTCGCGCCAGCGGCAACCGCGGACTCGCGATGCAGCACCGCGAGCCACACCCACGGGGCGTTGTGGTGGAAGCGGACCGACAACTTCCTCGGGCGACGAGCGTCCATGACGCCCGGCAAGACCGAGTACCAGCACACCAACTCCAACCCGGTGAACTGTTGAGAGTCCCGATCCGCCGAGCATCGCTCTTCGTGGTGGCCCTGTCGATCTGCACGGGCTGCGGCACCGGGCCGGAACCCCACGCCGATCAACCGACGCCGTCGGAGACGCCCTGGGTGATGGATGAGGCGTTGCGACTCTGTTCGTCCGAGAAGCTCGGCCGGGAGCTCACCCAGGCCTGGGTCGATGCCGATCTGGCCGCCGAACCGCCACGCGACGCAGCGGACGAATGGGAGAGCCAGCGGTGGATGCGCGCCTATGGCCAGTGCGTCTTCGAGGCCGGCGGACCCGAGATCGACATGTCCGACGAGGCATGGCAGATGCACTACCGGATGGCGTACGCCCTTGACGAGCACGACAACCCGGTGATGGATGACCCGCTCGCCCCCTGGCCCGGCACGGACGGAGCAACCGAATGACCCGCCCCCTGCTGCCCGTCGCAGCCGCCATGGCCGCCGCACTGCTGCTCACCGCATGCGGCGCCGAGGACGACATCGCCGCCGACCCCACCCCCACACCGACGACCTACACCGCCAGCCCACTCGGCGACGCCGTCCCGCTGCTCTCGCTCGGCGAGGCGGCACAGGCCGAGATCGATCGTGAAGCCGCCCGGCTGATCGCTGTCTGCCTGAAGGAGCAGGGCTTCGACTACGAGCTGCCCTACGTCGCCGACGAGCCGGTGGTGGACGCCGAGACCGACCCGAGGGATTGGGCGGCCCAGTACGGCTATGGCCTGAGCACGCTGACCGTAGTCGAACCCTCGGAGGCGACCAGCCACCGGTCAGCGGCCGAACAGACCGCGTACGACCAGGCGTTGTACGGCACCGGCTCCGAAGAGGGCAGTTACGACTGGGAGCAGGAGGGCTGCCTCGGCTCGGCGTATCACCAGGCGACGCAGGGCGCCGACGAGGTGATGCGGGATGAGCGGTTCACCGCGCTGTTCGCAGCGGTCGAATCGGCTCAGGCCGAGGTCGACGGGTCGGATGCCGTCCTGGCACTCCAGGCCGAGTGGGCCGATTGCATGGCGGATGCGCAGTTCCCCGAGCTGGCCTCACCGGCAGCTGCCCGCGCGTCGATCCAGACGCAACTGACCGACACGGTGGATCTGACCGCATTGCGCACCCAGGAGGTCGCGCTGGCGGTGGCCGACCTCGACTGCCGAGCGTCGACCTCGTACGACCACCGCTACGACCAGGAACTGTGGGCGGCACAGGCGGTCGTCGCCGACGATTTCGCGGACGAGATCGCTGCGCTCACGGCGGGATGACTGGCGCGGCGACCAGACGGGCGGATGACCGACCTGGTCGGACCGTCAGTGCTCGGGTTCCGGCTCCGTCACATCCGCGACCGTCGCACCGAGCACCCGGATCATGTCGTCGGCGTCCAGGGTGGCGCCGACCCCGTGCGCCCCACCGCCGATCGACACCGTCCGACCGGGCACCGTGGCGTCGGCGATCACCGGCCAGGCGGTCAACGAGCCGAACGGGGTGATGGTCCCGCGCTCGTACCCGGTGACCTCCTTGGCAGTGGCGGCGTCCGGCATGGACATCCGCTTCACGCCCAGCAGTTCGCGGAGCTTGGGCCAGGAGATCGCCCGGCCGCCGGGCACCAGGACGAACAGGTAGTCGTCCTCGCCCCGGCGCACGACCAGGGTCTTGACGATGTCCTCCGGTCGCACGCCCCGGGCCGCCGCCGCCTCGGCCAGCGAACCGACCGGGCCGTGCCGGGTGATGGTGTAGGCGATCCCCGACTCGGCCAGTGCCTGCGCTGCGCGCTCCTCGCTCATGCGCCCAGGGTAGGCACCGCCCGCAGCCGCCCGTCGACCACCTCGATCTGATCGCCGTGCCACCGGCGACGCAGCCACCGGTCGTGCGAGGCGACCACCACCGCACCGGGCGTCGTGCGCAGCGCCTCCCCGAGTTCGTCCGCGAGCGCCAGGGAGATGTGGTTGGTCGGTTCGTCGAGCAGCAGCACGTCCGGGGTCTGCGCCACCAGCAGTGCCAGCACCACCCGGCGGCGCTGCCCCACCGACAGGTCACGCAGCGGCCGATCCAGGTCACGCGGCGCCACCAGGCCGAGTTCCTGCAACGGCACCGCAGCGGTGAGGCGCTCCGTGACCAGGTCGTAGACGGCGCGCGGGGTGCGGTCGTCGGTGGCGAGCCCGACGTCCTGTTCCAGCAGCGCGACCGTGACCCCCTTCGCCCGCCAGGCGGTGCCGGTGGCCGGGGCCAGATCACCGACCAGCAGGTGCAGCAGGGTGGACTTGCCGGACCCGTTCGGCCCGGTGACCAGCAGCGCCGTGTCGGGGTGCACGTCCAGCGCTGGCACACTGATCCGGCCCGGCACCACCGCGTCCCGCACCGAGATCAGCGTGCCGTCGTGCTGCACCCGGCCGGTCAGCGCGGAGGCGAACCGCAACTCCCGGGGTGGGCGGCGCACCTGCTCGCGTTCCAGCTCGTCGAGCCGGCGCTGGGCGTTGCGCACCCGGCGCCCGGCCTGCTGCTGCACCGAGTCGCCGTGGATGCCGTAGGACATCTTGTTCCGGTCCTTCATCGGGCGACCGTGCACCACCTGGCGAGCCTTGCCGTCGGGGGCCACGGCCGCACGCAACGCCGCCAGTTCCTCCCGTTCGGCCAACCACCGCTGCTGCCACTGCTCCCGGGCGATCCGCTTGGCCGCCCGGAAATCGGTGTACGTCCCGCCGATCACCCGTGGCCCGTCGAGTCCCGGATCGAGATCCAGGATCTCGGTGACCACCTCGTCCAGGAACACCCGGTCGTGACTGGCCAGCACCACCGCTCCCGGCAGTTCGGCCAGCGCCGCCGCCAGGAAGTCCGCCGCGTCATCGTCCAGATGGTTCGTCGGCTCGTCCAGCAACACCGCGCGGGGTCGCCGGACCAGCACCGCCGCGAGCGCCAACCGGGACCGCTGCCCGCCGGACATCGCACCCGACCGTCGACCCGGTTCCAGGTCCCCCAGCCCCAGACCCGCCAGCACTCGCTGTGCTCGGGCATCGGCATCCCACACCTCGGCCGCCTCCGCGTGGGCGAGCGCCTGGTCGTACCGGGTCGCCGCTTCCGGCGTGCCATCCGCGAGGGCCTCCGCGGCCGATTCGAGTGCGGCGGCGATGCCACGCACCTCCGCGAGCGCGTCACCGATCACCTCGGCGATCGTCGCCTCGGCACCGAACGGCGGCTCCTGCGCCAGATAGGCGAGGTCGGCGGGCCGGGCGACGTCGCCGGTGTCCGGTTCCTCGACCCCGGCCAGCAGCCGCAGCAGGGTGGACTTGCCGATGCCGTTCTCCCCGACCAGGCCGAGCCGGTGCCCCGGATCGACGGCGAAGGACAGGTCGGTCAGCACCCGGCGGTCGCCGTAGGCGCGGGACAGCCCGGAGGCGCGGAGAACGGGTGCGGTCGCGGAAGAAGGCTGAGACATGGGATCACCACCGGCTGCCGACCCGCACACAGGGGGTCGGCGAGAGTCAGGACAGGGACTCGGGGCCGGTCAGTTCCACATGGGGACGACGGTAGGGCCGGGATCGCGGCGGTGTCGAGGTCATTTTCGCGCCCGACTCCGCTGACGGCCTCCAGGAGACGGATGCACCTACGACGAGCTGGGAGCGTGGTCCCGGACCTGGAGCCCGGAGAGCTCCGGGACGCCCCAGTGGTCACCGTCTCGCGGCACCTGGAGGACCGCGACGATCGTGCGATCGTCCATCGGCAGCGGCCCCATGATGCGCGGGGTGACCGGCCGATCGGGGGCGGTCGCCTCCCACACGAGCGGCACACCGTTGTCGGCCAGCGCTTCCTCGTCGATGACCGCGAGGACCAGCGGCTCCGATGCGTCGCGGTAGACGTCGGCCAACACATCCGCCACGCCCTGCCGGGTCGTGGCGTGGATGTACCCGAGCGTCTCGTACAGCGTGTTGCGGGTGGCGACGTCGTACTCCCCGAACCGCTGGCAGGCCTCCCAGTCATCGCTGAACGCCACGTGCAGCACCCTGCTTCCACCCACCGACTTCTCCTTCACCCAAAAATGAAACTGCACCGTATCATTACGCTCGTGACAGACGACGCCACCGACAACGCCGCCCACGACGCCGCGACGACACGTCCACGCCGCCCCGGCCGCCCCCGCCGCGACGAGCGGGAGGCTCGCCACAACGCACTGCTCGATGCGGCGGTGCGGCTGTTCGCCGCCCGGGGGTACGCCTCGACGACCATCGACGCCGTGGCCGTCGAGGCGGGCGTGAGCAAGCGGACCATCTACGCCCACTTCACCGACAAGGCCGGGCTCTTCGCCGCGGCGATCGACCGCCTGCACGCCCACGAGGTCGAGCGCGCCGGCGGCGACGAGGACCTCGAGACGGTGGCGACTCAGATCGTTCACACGCTGCACGGTGACGACGCCGTGACCCTGCACGGTCTGGTGGTGGCCGAAGCCCGTCAGTTCCCTGAACTGGCAGCGACGTTCTACGCCCGCGGACCGCAGAGCTCGATCACCGCCTTGGCGAGAGTTCTGACCGCCGACGGCCTGCCCGACGCCGAGCTTCGCGCCGAGGCCCTGTACAGCCTGCTCCTGGGCGAACCGCACCGCCGTCGGCTGCTGGGGCTGGCACCGGCTCCTTCGATGTCCGAGGCACGTGAGCACGCGGCCGCCGCCCTACGCCTCCTTGTGGGCTGAACACCCCAGCGGTGACATCAACCGCGACGGCGACAAGGCGGTCATCGGCCTCAGCTGACACTCGGCGTCCGGAACCGACCGATGGCGTACCGGGCTGCGGTGGGGCTTGAGCATGCTCAGGCCCGTGCCGGTCGGGAGCGAGGCCGGAACGCTTCCGCCGCGCGCGAATCCGTTCGCGTGCGGTGCGCGGCAGCGGTGACAATGGGATGTCGTGACCCCCGCCGATCCCACTCCGTCGACCGCCGCCCCCGGTGGTCCCATCGGCGACCTCTCGACACCGGGCGTCGCCCCCGGCTCCGCGAACGACGCCCAGCCGGATTCGGCTGGCAGTGGCCGGCAGGGCCGTCGGCGTCGTGGTGGTCGCTCCCGCGGGGGCCAGAACGCGCGCGGCGCAGCTGACGGCTCCACCCGCGCGACCGGGCGAGGGGACGACGAGCGCACTCGATCCGGACGGCCGAGCACCCGCCGCGACCGTTCCGACTCCACCGCGCCCGGGGCCCGCGGCGCCGAAGCCCGCACCCGCCGCATGACCGCCCTGGCCGACGCCCGTCGCGCCGTCGCCGTACCGCCGATCGTCTACCCCGAGCAGCTCCCGGTCTCCGCGCGCCGGTCCGAGATCGCCGACGCCATCCGCGACCATCAGGTCGTCATCGTCGCCGGTGAGACCGGCTCGGGGAAGACCACCCAGCTGCCCAAGATCGTGCTGGAGCTCGGCCGGGGCCGGGACGGGCAGATCGGGCACACCCAGCCGCGCCGGATCGCGGCCCGCACGGTGGCGGAGCGGATCGCCGACGAGCTGGGCACCAGCATCGGCGAGCTGGTCGGCTACCAGGTCCGGTTCACCGACGAGTCCTCGGAACGCACGCTGGTCAAGGTGATGACCGACGGCATCCTGCTGGCCCAGATCCAGCGCGACCCGGAGCTGCGCGCCTATGACACGCTGATCATCGACGAGGCGCACGAGCGGTCGCTGAACATCGACTTCATTCTCGGGTACCTCGCTCGGCTGCTGCCGCGGCGACCGGATCTGAAGCTGATCATCACCTCGGCGACCATCGACTCGGCCCGGTTCGCGGAGCACTTCGCCGATGCGTCGGGCGAGCCGGCGCCGGTGGTCGAGGTGACGGGGCGGACCTACCCGGTCGAGGTGCGCTACCGCCCGCTGTCCCCCGACGACCCGAGCGACGACCCGGACGAGCGGCCCACCGCCAAGGGCCCGGCCCGGCCGCCGCGTGAGGACCGGGACCTGATGACCGGCATCTGCGAGGCGGTGGACGAGCTCGCCGCCGAGGGACCGGGCGACGTGCTGGTCTTCCTGTCCGGTGAGCGGGAGATCCGGGACGCCGAGGACGCGCTGCGCAGCCACCTGGGTGCTCGGGCCACCGACCTGCGGCGACCCGATGCCGTCGAGCTGATGCCGCTCTACGGCCGGTTGTCGGCGGCGGAGCAGCACCGGGTGTTCCAGGCGCACAGCACCCGGCGCGTGGTGCTCGCCACCAACGTCGCCGAGACCTCGCTGACGGTGCCGGGCATCCGGTACGTGGTGGACCCGGGCACCGCGCGCATCTCGCGCTACTCCAAGGCCACCAAGGTCCAGCGGCTGCCGATCGAGCCGATCTCCCAGGCGTCGGCCAACCAGCGTTCCGGCCGGTGCGGGCGCGTGGCCGACGGCATCGCGATCCGGTTGTACTCCGAGGACGACTTCGAGTCCCGGCCCCGGTTCACCGAGCCGGAGATCCTGCGCACCTCGCTGGCGTCGGTGATCCTGCAGATGGTCGCGGTCGGGGTCGCCGCCGGACCGGAGGATGTCGCACAGTTCCCGTTCGTCGATCCGCCGGACGTGCGGGCGGTGCGCGACGGCGTGCAACTGCTGACCGAGCTGAACGCACTGGAATCGACGGCCCGCGGCACGCGGCTGACCGACACCGGCCGGGCGCTGGCCCAGTTGCCGATGGACCCGCGGCTGGCCCGGATGATCGTCGAGGGCGGTCGTCGCAACGTCGCCCGCGAGGTGATGATCATCGCCGCCGCGCTGTCGATCCAGGACCCCCGGGAACGACCGGTGGAGTTCCGGCCGCAGGCGGATGCGATGCACGGGCGGTTCGCCGACCCCAGCTCGGACTTCCTGTCGTACCTGAACCTGTGGCAGTACGTCCGGGACGCCCAGCGGGAACTCTCCAGTTCCGCGTTCCGACGGCTGTGCAAGGCCGAGCACCTGAACTTCCTCCGGCTGCGCGAGTGGCAGGACGTGGTCACCCAGCTCAAGGAGCTCGCCAAGCCGCTGGGCATCACCCTGGCCCCGCCGCGCCGGTCCGACCGGGACGCCGACACCCTCACAGGGCCCGCATCCGCTCGTGGGGACCTGGCCAAGGGGTCGCTGCGCCTGGACTGGGACGGCGACCGGATCCATGTCGCCCTGCTCGCCGGGCTGCTGTCCCAGCTCGGGATGCAGGAGATCACCGAAGTGCGCAGCACCGGTGCCCGCAAGGACACCCGCCCGGACCGGAACCGTCCGCGCAACGAGTACCTGGGTGCCCGCGGCGCCCGGTTCGCGATCTTCCCCGGGTCGGCGCTGGCCAAGAAGCCACCGGCCTGGGTGATGGCCGGCGAACTGGTCGAGACCTCGCGGTTGTGGGGCCGGGACGTGGCACGCATCCAACCGGAGTGGGCCGAGGACCTGGCGTCGCACCTGGTCAAGCGGTCGTACTCCGAGCCGTCCTGGTCCAGCAAGCAGGGCGCGGCGATGGCCGTGGAGCGGGTGACCCTGTACGGCATCCCGATCGTGACCGGTCGGCGCGTGCTGTTCAGCAAGGTCGACCCGGAGCAGGCCCGCGAGCTGTTCATCCGGCACGCCCTGGTCGAGGGCGACTGGACCACCCACCACGCGTTCTTCGCCGAGAACCGGCGGCTGCTCCGAGAGGCCGAGGACCTGGAGGCCCGGTCGCGGCGACGCGGTCTGGTGATCGACGACGACGCGCTCTTCGACTTCTACGACGAGCGCATCCCGGATTCGGTGGTCTCCGCGCGGCACTTCGACCAGTGGTGGAAGACCGCCCGCCGCGACCGACCCGAGTTGCTGACCTTCACCCGGGAGCTCCTGGTCGCCGAGGATGCCGGAGTCGACGAGTCGGACTTCCCGTCCAGCTGGCCGCAGGGCGACCTGTCGCTGCCGCTGACCTACCAGTTCCAGCCCGGCGCCGACGCCGACGGCATCACCGTGCACGTCCCGCTGGTCGCGCTCGCCCGGGCGCAGCCCGACGGCTTCGACTGGCTGGTGCCCGGCCTGCGCGAGGAGCTCGCCACCGCGACGATCCGCGCGCTGCCGAAGCCGGTCCGGGTGCAGCTGGTGCCCGCGCCCGATGTCGCCCGGGACGTGGTCGCCTGGATCGACGGGCACAGCGCCTCCTGGGAGGACACCGTGCGGGCCGGGGACGCCGCACCGTCCTTCCGCACCAGCTTCCGCCAGGCGGTGCGGGCGCTGCGGGACGTCGTCGTGCCCGAGGACGCCTTCGACGACGACCGGCTGCCCAGCCACCTGCGCGTCACCTTCCGGGTGGAGGACGACCGGGGACGGGTGGTCGACGAGGGCAAGGACCTCGCCGTGCTGCAGCGACGACTCGCCGCCCGCACCCAGGACGCGGTGTCGACCGCCGTGCGCAGCGCTGTGCGTTCGGCGATGGCGGATGCGGTGGGTGCGCCGGATCAGCGGCCCGCATCGGGCCGACCGGGCAACCGCCGACCGACGACGCCGACCGCCCCCAGCGCGAACCTGCCGGTGGTCCCCGGTGTCACCGACACCGACCTGACCACCTGGCCGGCTGGGCTGCCCGACGGCGCGCTGCCCGAGCGGGTCGAGGCCCAGGCGGCCGAGGGCCTCACCGTGCGCGGCTACCCGGCACTGGTCGAGCAGCCCGCCGGCAGCGTCCGGGTCCAGGTGCTCGCCGACGCCGGAGAACAGGCCGCCGCGCACCGCCGTGGCCTGCGACGGCTCCTGGTCCTCGACATCGGGCTGGCGGCCGGGCGGATCACCTCCCGCTGGACCGGGCAGCAGGCACTGGCACTCGCCGCCAGCCCATACCCGAACACCGACGCCCTGGTCACCGACATCCAGCTCGCCGCCGCCGACCACCTGCTGGACGACCACCTCGCCGGGCGACCGGCCACGACGATCCACACCGCCGACAGCTACGCGGCACTGCGGTCATTCGTCCGCGACCGACTCGAGGACACCGTGCACACCCTCGTCGGCACCCTGGTCCAGGTGCTCACCGCCGCCCGCGAGCTCGACACCGCGATCCGCGGCACCCGGTCCCTCGCCCTGCTCGGCACCGTCCAGGACGTCAAAGACCAGCTCGCCGACCTGGTGCACCCCGGGTTCGTCAGCGAGGTCGGCGCCACCCGGCTGCCCCATCTGCCGCGCTACCTGCGCGCCGCCACGGTGCGACTGGACAAGGCCGGCGACAACCCGTCCCGTGACGAGCAGCTCGCCTGGCAGGTGCACGACCTGGAGCAGCTGCTCGGCCAGACCCGCGCCCGGGTCACCTCCCGCACCCCGGTGCCCGCCGACCTCGCCGCGCTGGACGAGGTGCGGTGGCTGATCCAGGAGCTGCGGGTGTCGCTGTTCGCCCAGCAGGTGGGGACGCCGGTGCCGGTGAGCGACAAGCGGGTGCGCAAGGCGCTGGCAGGAATCGGCTGATCCCCCAAACCGCCGAAAGCGCTGTAAACGCGTAAACCACAGAATTCACTGACGCCGTTCGGCCTTGCTAGTTTCGCGACACTTTCACATGTCGCGCCAGCAGGGGGAACCGTGTCATCCGCTCGCCGCCTACCCGCGCATGCCCTCATGGCAGCCCTTCTCGCCACCATCGCGCTCGGAGGCTGCGCCGTGCCCACACCCCCGAACCACCGCCCGGACACCCTGACCACCAGCACCGGGCCGGACCTCATCCCCATCGCCGAGAAGGAGCTGCTCGGCTACGACCAACCCTCCGAGACCAACTTCCCCGCCCGGCAGAAACTCGCCCTCCGACACCAGGACGAGATCTTCGCCGCCGTGAAACCCCAGGTCGAGAAGGCACTCGGACGCGAGGTCGACCTCATCGAACTCGACGCCACCTACCCGACCCAGACCATCACCGTCACCTACCGCACCGTCGACGAACCGATCATCGCCGACGCGGCCGACATCGCCATCGACGCCGACGGGGCACCGGTCGCCGGGGCGAGGGTCTACATGGACGAGCAGACCGAGCTGCGCACCGTGCAGAGCCTGCTGCGCATCGCCTACCGCACCGAGCTCGACCAGCTGCGCGACACGCTGCTCGCCACGTACCCGGAGTTCACCGTGCTGCCGGAGCGCTACGTCGCCGCGCACCAGATGGCCGACCCGGTGTTCACGGTGAACTTCAACAGCGGGCCGTGGGAGAAGGCCGAGGCCGACGCGGCTGCAGAGGACGCGCTCTACGCGGCTTACCTCGAACAGCCCAAGCGCACGGACGCCGAATGGCGGGCGATCTTCGACCAGGCTGCGGGCGGCCGGAAGTTTCAAGTCAGCGTTCACTTGGTCCTCGCCGATCCTGATCATGACATCGAGGAGTCTGTCTCCGTTCGCATCGCCGAAGACGTCAAAAATGCAACGCTTCCTCTCGATTTCAATGGGTGGGCCATCTTCACCCACACGAACTTGGTGCTCCGCGAGAAGAACGGCTTCCACCGTCAGTTCGACATCTCGTACCACCTGGACGACGGGGACGTCGGATGGGACGTCAATGAGTGGCGGGACGGTGGCACGCTATGAGCACACAACGTGACACCACCGATGACGATCTGATGGACCTCGCTAGCCGGATCGCCTACCAGGTCCTCGACCGGTGGGAGATCGTCAAGGTCAACGGCGTGAAATACCAGGTCACCGACTTCGTCCACGACACCGTCACCGGCCTCGACGCCTTCACCCTCGAGAACACCGCCAGCCACGAGGTCACCGTCGCCTTCCAGGGCTCGCAGGGCAGCACCGACTGGCAGAACAACGCCGTGCTGATCACCTCGCTGACCCCCGCGCAGTTCACCGCCGCGGAGAACTACGTCGCCAGCCAGCCACGGGTCGACTTCGTGTGCGGCAACTCCCTCGGCGGCGGTCTCGCGGCGGATGTGGCGGCAAAGAACCCGAACGTCCGGGCGGTCACGGTGAATCCGGCGCCGGTCCCGGCGGAGGTGGCGGGCAGGAACGTCGACAACGTGCGCAACTACATCGTCGACAACGACATGCTGCACCAGCTGGTGGTCGCCGGTGGGTTGAGCGATCGGATCATCGGCGAGACGCGCACCGTCAACGGGACGTACGTCAACGACATCTTCGGTCCGAACCACATCGGCAGCGAGCGGGTCGAGGGCGGGTACGACGCCAGCATGGTGGTGCCGTTCTCCCTGTTCCACGACGACGCCGTGGTCAGCGCCGGGGCCTTCGGCGAACCGGTCGACATCCGGACCGAGACTCTCATTCTGATGGCGGTGGGCCTGGAGAGCGAACGCCGGGACGTGCGGTGTGTGGCGCGCTCGAAGCTGCGGGAGACGGCGCTGTCGCTGGACGCGTACGCGGGGACGCTCGCCGCGCGCGAGCGGGCGGTGCACGAAGCCATCGTCGAGTGGTTCGCGCAAGAGTATGCCCGGGCCTGCCGCGCGGTGGATCAGGTGCAGGAGTTCGTGGACACCCTCCGTCCGGCGCTGCGACGGATCAGTGTCCCGCTGCCGCTGCGGCCGTTCTGGGGTGCGATCGCCACCGTGGTCCTGGACGCCGTGAACACGATCGTCGACGGCCTGCAGGTGATCGCCGGGTACCAGAGTCGGGCGGCGGCGGAGGCCACCTGGTCGATCTACCAGGACGTCTTCCTGCGCGCCTCGCACGACATCATCAGCGGCCTCCTGGATCAGGTCGACGCCCTCGACGACGACGCGAGGCTCGTGGACGACAAGTGGCGCACCGTCATCGAGATGTCCACCAGGGTCGCGGTGGGGATGATCCAGGTCGATCAGGCGATGGCAGCAGGGGTCACCGGCCGGGGCCTGAAGAACCCGCTCCCACCCACCATGCCCGCATGGCCGGCCGGCACGGTGCAGGTCGCGGACGAGCAGTTCAGCCAGCACATCGCGCAGACAGTGATGACCCTGCGCACCGACGGGGCGAGCACCGCGCTGACCCTCCTCGCCGGCGGTCTCTCCTCGGCGCTTGCCGGAGGCATCGTGCCGCCGCTCACGCAGATCCGGCTCGCCCTGGAGCTGATCGACCGCACATTCACCGGCGTGACCACCAAGGCGGAGGCGGTCGTCGGTCTGGCAGCACTGGTCTCCGACGACGCGCGCGCGTTCCTCACCCAGCTGGAGGAGCTGCGCATGACCTGCACCCGTGGATTCGACCTCGGGATCGAGGGCATTCAGGCGGTGCTGCGCGCTGTCGAGGAGTTGCCGTCCCTGGTGATGTCGCTGCAACCGCAGATCGAATCGTGGATCTTCGGCGACGAGCAGATCGAGCAGGTGTACGACGCGCTGACCATGTGCCGCAACCTCTACGAACGCACGGCACTCACGTTCGGGGAGGCCGACTTCCAGCTGTCCGGCAACGCCGGGGCGATGGTCCGCGCGCTCGCCCGCCGCTCCCGGGATGTGCAGCACGACACCGCCACCGTGACGAGCTCACTGCACCGCATGGTCAGCTGACCCGCCACCTCAGTCGTGCGAGACCCGGGAGTAGTCCTGGTCCTTGGTCTCCTTCGACAACACCAGCGCGATCAGCGTGAGCACCGCCGCACCGGTCAGGTACACCCCGACGATCCACGTGGAACCATCGGCGATCTTCCACAGCTCCAGCGCGATGATCGGGGCGAGTGCCGCGCCGAGGATCGAGGAGACGTTGTAGGCGATCGCGGAGCCGGTGTACCGGACGTTGGTCGGGAACAGCTCCGGCAGGATCGCGCCCATCGGGCCGAAGGTGGCGCCCATCAACGTGAAGCCGATGACCAGGAACGCCTGCGCGAGCGCACCGGTGAAGGCGATGTCGTCGCGGACCATCAGGAACACGTCGAAGGTCAGACCGAAGACCGCGATGAGTGACGTCACCCAGATCAGCAGCTTGCGGCGACCGATCTGGTCGGCGAGCGGGCCGGACAGCAGGGTGAAGATGCCGAAGAAGATCACACCGATGACCTGCATCAGGACGAAGTGCACGTAGGGGATGCCCAGGCCGTGCGTCCCGGCGTCGGAGGTCTCGGTGGCCGCGGTGCCGTAGGTCAGCGCGAACGTGGTCATCAGGTAGAACAGCACGTAGGTCGCCAGCATGATGAAGGTGCCGAGGATGACCGCACGCCAGTGGTGCCGCAGCGTGGTGCCCAGCGGCAGCTTGGTGATCTTGCCGGTCTTCTCGGCGGCCTTGAACGACGCGGACTCGACCAGCTTCAGCCGGACCCACAGGCCCACGATCACCATCACCGCGGAGAACAGGAACGGGATCCGCCAGCCCCAGCTCAGGAACTCCGGCGAGTCCGAGCCGAGGATCCCGTTGATGATCAGGAACAGGGTGTTGGCGATGATGAAGCCGATCGGCGCACCCGCCTGCGGGAAGGTGCCGTACCAGGCGCGCTTGCCCGCCGGGGCGTTCTCGGTGGCGACCAGCGCCGCACCGGACCACTCACCGCCGAGCGCGAAGCCCTGCGCCAGGCGCATGACGAGCAGCAGGATCGGCGCGAGCAGACCGACGCTGCCGTAGGTGGGCAGCACCCCGATCAGGAACGTCGCCACGCCCATGGTCAGCAGCGACGCGACCAGCGTCGACTTCCGGCCGTTGCGGTCGCCGAGGTGACCGAAGAAGATCGCACCGATCGGCCGGGCGACCATCGCCGCACCGAAGGTGGCGAAGGACAGCAGCAGCGCCGTGCTGGAGTCGGCGGCGGTGAAGAACAGCTTCGGGAAGACGAGCACCGCGGCGGTCGCGTAGACGTAGAAGTCGTAGAACTCGATCGTTGTGCCGACCAGGCTCGCCGCGATGACGCGCCCGGGTGAGTTCACCGGGGTCGAGGCGGGACGGTCGGAGGTGGCTGTGGCGGACATGCGGGGCGGCTCCCGGGTCGTGGACGGTTCGCGCACCGGCATCGCAGGTCCTACCGGGCGGGTCCGCGGGGGCGGCGTGGAACGGTGTCGTGCGCGGCTTGCGACAGTAGCCCCGGAGCGGTCGCGTCTCAACTGACAGACCGCTTCTGTCCACCATATGGAATGTCAGGGGCCTAGGGCAGGCTGAGTCCATGACCAGCGACGCCGTCCAGCACCCCGTCTCCGCCGCGACCACTGACGGCCACCCCGCCGGTGCGCGCTGCTTCGGCGACGGCGACCCGCTGTACGAGCGCTACCACGACGAGGAGTGGGGCGTCCCGGTGCACGGCGACCGCGCGCTCTACGAGCGGATGTCGCTGGAGGCGTTCCAGTCCGGACTCGCCTGGATCACGGTGCTGCGCAAGCGCGACGGGTTCCGGACGGCGTTCGCCGACTTCGACCCCGAGGTGGTCGCCGGATACGACGAGCACGACGTCGAACGCCTGATGGCCGACGCGGGGATCATCCGGAACCGGGCCAAGATCCTCGCCACCATCGCCAATGCGCAGGCACTGCTGGCGTTGCAGGCGGTGGGCGGGAGCCTGGACGCGATCTTCTGGGCACACGCGACCCCGGAGGCCGAGCGGGTGCGGCCGCGGGCGTTCGCCGAGGTCCCGGCAGTCACCCCGGCGTCGACCGCGTTGGCGAAGGAGCTGAAGAAGGCCGGGTTCCGGTTCGTGGGGCCGACGACGGCGTATGCGGCGATGCAGGCGTGCGGGATGGTGGACGATCACCTGGTGGGGTGCCCGGTGGTGGCAATGACTCGGTAGCGACCCACGATCACGATTCGCCTGCCAGCAGCGCCGCCTCATGCCTGATCTGGGCGTCGTAGGAGTCGCGAAACTCGGGGTTGTCGTCCCACTCGCTGGCTAGACCAATGAAGACGCGCAATCGCGGTGCTGCGATCGGCCCCAGGTCCGCGATGGTCCAGATCCGGTGTGCGGCCTCGGTCGGGTCCACGCGACCTTCCACCAAGTCTCGAGCCGCATCAACCGCTGCGGTCATCGCCGCAGCCTCTGTCGACACCGGTGGCAGGCCGAGCTGCTCGCACAGATCCTCCAGCGCGCTGTCGACCTCCTGGGCCAGCGGCGCCGACATGGCGGCGAGATCGATCACAGCCCCGGTGCCCTCATCGCGCGACGCCCATAGCTCCGCCCAGCGCATCACCGCTATCGGGTCGATCAGGTCGAAGTAGCGCAATGCCCTCATCACTGCTGCCTCGTACGGAAGATCACTGCAGGGGAGCACTCGAGGTCCACTCCAACTTGGTCTTGAACTCGACACGTTCGCCCGTCGCCGCGCTCTCGTACCAGTGCGTTTGCTGCTTCAGCCCATCCGCGCCGGTATACGAGGAGCTCGACATCTTCATCCAGTCGCTGGCTTCACCACCGTAGCGATCTACCAAGCGGTCCGCGACGTCGATCGATCGACGATGCCCGCGGCCAGCGATCACGACTCCTTCCTCGCCCATCTGCTGTTCGCTGGCAAGCCGCCGCGCGAGGTCGCGCCCAGCGGTGGCGGACTCTGCGCCAGTGGCCCGCTGCGCCGCGCCTTGCGCGACCTGCGACACCTCGCTCCGGGACGCCCCACCCGCTCCCGCACTCGTGATCGATGTCCGGGCGCCGGCGTTCAAAGCGGTTCGACTCACCTGCCCCGTGAGGACCGTGCTCGCCGCTCGCTGGGCGGCGATCCGAGCTGCCACCGTTGGAGCGACTCTGCTGACCACCGCGGAGGTCACCGTTCGAGCCGCACCGGACACCGGTCCGGCCACCGCCCCGACGACACCACCGACGACCGTGTCCCTGACCAGTGACCGCCAGGAGAACGGTTGGGTCTTCTGGACCTTCGAGCGCCAGAGGTTTGTGGCAGCGCCGCCTGCGGCGCCCCCGAGTGCTGCGCAGCCGACCGATCCCGTCCCCGCGGTGGCAGCGAGACATCCGAAGGTGACGACGCCGCCGACCACCGCTCCGACGATCTCCGCCTGGTACTTGTGGACGAACCGGTTCACCCCATGGGCGGCCGAGCTGGCGGTGCGCTTGACCTTGTTCCAGGCGTTCTTCCACGACCACATACCGGTCGGGTCCCAGTAGGCGACCGGGTTGTTGTCCGCGTACGAGTACGACCCCCACGACTGCGGCGCGCTCTGGTCGAACACCGGGTCGACGGAGATGAAACGGCCGATCAGGGCGTCGTAGTAGCGGGCGCCGACCTGGGTGAGGCCGCTGGCGTCCTGCACCTTGTTCATGAAGCCGTGGTCACCGGGCCAGGCGGTGGCCGCGCCGCGGGCGTTCCCGTAGGGGTCGGTGCGGCGCTGGGTGATGGCCTTGGTGGTGTTGGCGATCGCCATGGTGGCGGTCTGGTGCGGGTCGGAGATCAGCGAGCTGACGGTGGCGCCGGAGACGCCGGTGCGCATCGCGACCTGCTGGCCGTTGAAGCCGTAGTAGCGGGTCGCCTTGACCACCTTGGTGGCGGTGGTGAGGGCGAGCTCCTGGCCACCGGGCAGGTAGAGGGTGACAACACCGTTCTCGCGCCGGATCAGCCGGTCGCCGTCGGCGGTGTATAGCGCCTGCGTGGTGGTGCTGGTGCCTTGGGTGATCGATTCGAGGCGACCCTCGGCGTCCCACTTGAGGGTCTGACCGGTCTTGCCGGCGACGTTGCGGGTGGTGGTGTTGCCCGCTGCGTCGTAGGCGTAGGAGCTGGTGGCGGCGCCTGCGGCACCGGTCTGCTTGACGGTCGACACCGCGTGCGGGCGGGCGGCCCCGGTGGCCGGATAGGCGTAGGTGCGGGTGGTGTCACCGGCGGTGGTGTGGGTGGTCTCGCTGGACCGGTTGCCGGAGGCGTCGAGGGTGTAGTCGGTCCAGTACGGTGCCGGTCCGCCGAGTGCCGTCGCCGCCTTGGGGCTGGTGCAGTTGGCGTTGGCCGGGGTCCAGGCCGAGGTCAGCTGCCGCAGGCCGTCGTAGCCGAAGCACTGGGCGTCGACGGGCTTGCCGGTGGGGCGGTCCACGATGGAGGTCGGGTTGCCCGCCGCGTCGTAGGTGTAGGTGAGGTCCATGTCGAGACCGCCGACGCCCTCACGCTCGACCCAGGTCTTCTGGAGTCGACGCGTGCCCTCCTCGTAGGAGTAGTTGAGGAAGAACGCGTAGGTGTTGCCGAGGTCGTAGCGCAGCGGTTCGCCGTAGACGTCGTACGTGGCGTCGGCGACGTAGACACCCCAGCCGAGCCCACCGGACATCCATTCCGGGCGGGACAGTCCGTCGAAGCGGGTGGTGACGGTCTCGGCACCCAGTCCGCCCGCGGAGGGGAGCTTGGTCGCCTTGACCTGGCCGTCGGCGGTGTAGGTGTAGCCGGTGGTGTAGGTCCCGGCGAGTGCGCCCTCGGCTGCCGGCACGGTGACCGAGGCCCCGAGCGGGCGACCTGCCTCGTCGTAACCGGTGACCGCGGTGACGTAGGCGTTGCTGCCGCTGTACCGGGTGGAGGAGGTGAGCTGACCCTTGAGCAGGGTGTCGTAGGTCCACTTGGCCCGGAGGGCACCGGTGGCGCTGCCGTCCCGGAGTTCGGTCTGACGGCCGAGCTGGTCGCGGACGGTGTACAGGGTGACGCCGCGCGCGTCCGTGGTGGTGCGGATCAGTCCTGCCTCGTCGTAGGTGGTGGTGGTCGCGCCCTTGTCCGGGTCGGTGGCGGTGAGCTGCCGCCCGCGCAGGTCGTAGGTGTACGACCACGTGTTGCCCGCCGAGTCCTTGACCGAGGTGAGGTTCCCGGCGGGGTCGTAGCCGTAGCTGACGGTGCGGAAGTCGCCGGTGGGGTGTCCCCCGAGGTACTGGCGCAGTTCGGTGGTGTTGCCGCGGGCGTCGGTGATGGTGGTCTGCGCCGTGCCTCCCTGCGGCGGATCGACGGTGACCCGGTCGCCGCCGTAGCTGGTGGTGGTCCGCCAGCGCTCCTGCTCACCGACGTCGGTGATGGTGACGGTGCCGCGGCCCGCGCCGTCGTAGAGGTACCGGGTCCGGCTGGGCACGGCGGTGGTCGGGACCACCAGGGTGGTGCTCACGGCACCGTTGGCGAACCACGACCCGTTGGACCAGGCCACGCTGCCGCGGCTGTCGTAGAAGGTGTCGGTGATGATCCGGCCCGGGGTGTCCCGGGCGGCCGACGGCGACTGCGTCTGGCGGGGCCGGAGCATGCCGTCGAACAGGGCGACGCTGGTCAGGTAGGTCTCGTCGGCGGCGAGGGTCTTGGTGGTGACCGTGTTGGGTGCCGTCTTCGAGATCGTGTACTCGTAGAGCGTGTGCGCACTGGCGCTGCCCTGCGCACGGCCCGGGTTCCACACCGCGGTGGTCCGGCCGAGGGCGTCGAAGGTGGCCGAGGTGACCTTGCCGTTCGGGTCGGTCGTCTTGACCATCGACCCCCAGGCCGGGTTGAGCACCGCGGTGGTGACACCGGCGGCGATCGGGCCGCTCCCGTCCGGGTCGGGGGCGGTGACCGTGGTGCCGGTGACCACGCCGCCGGTGCCGGTGTAGGCGGTGGTGGAGGCGCGTCCCATCGCGTCGGTCGCGACGGTCGGGCGGCCGAGGGCGTCGTAGCTCGTGGTGCTGGTGGTGACGTAGGTCGGCGTGGTGCCGGAGAACCCGGAGACGACCTGGGCGGTGGTGGGCAGGCCACGGGTCGGGGCGGTTCCGAAGGCGCCTCCGTCGTAGAAGGTGCGCTCGTCGGAGATCACGTCACGTGGCCGGGTGGGTGCGGTCGCGCAGTTCACCGACACCGTCTCGACCCGCTTCGCGGTGGAGACGATGCCGACGCTCGGGTTCTGGGCGTACTCGGTCCGGATGCACCGGTCGTCGGCGGCCGTGCTGATGTCGCCCTGGTCGTCGATCTGGGTGGGCAGGCCGTACGCGGTCTCGTAGCTGGTGACGGTCCGGGTCGTGCGGACCCCGCCGGGCAACGACGGGGCGACGGTGCGCTCCTCGACGGTGGCTGGGCGCAGGAAGGCGGCCCGGGTCCCGTCGGCACCGGTCGCGGTGGCGGCCGAGATCCACGGGGTGGTGACGGTCCCGCCGATCTCCGGCCCGTCGAGGCCGTTGTAGGTGATCTCCTCCCGGGCGAAGCCGTTCAGGCGCTCGGTGTCCGTGATGCCGTCCACCGCGACCTGACGGGTGCCGCCGGAGGCGAGTCGGTCACCGTCCATCCCGCGGAAGTACCGGGTCCGCACCTGGGACCGCTGCTGCATGGCCGATCCGGTGATGACGTCGACCGCCGCGTAGCCCCGGAACTCGCTCCAGGTGCGGTGCGCGGCCGAGGTGAACGGGCTGTCGTCGTAGTGCCACGCAGGGTCGCCGAGGTAGCGGTACGCGGTCTCGACCGCCGCGCTCACCTCGTCGTTCGGGTTCTCGACCACGGTGTCGACCACGTACTTGTGGAAGTACTCCTGGATCTCCGGGCCCGTGCCCTCCGGCTGCCAGGACACCGGGAAACAACGCCGGGTGTTGCTGTCGGCAGCCGCAGGCAGGTCACCGGAGGTGCAGTCCGGCGCGGAGTAGTTGATCGTCGTGGTGGCGCCGGCCTCGGAGCTGATCGCCGTCACCCGGTAACGGTTCATCGGCGGTCCGGCGTCGCCCAGGGTGTCGACCCGGTTGGCCATCTGCTCACCGCGGAAGGTGACCTCCGGCAGCGTGATGGTGGAGCCCACCAGCCCTTGGTGCGTGATCCCGTCCAACCAGAGCGCGGAGTTGGTGCGGTCGCCGGTGTCCGGGAATGTGTGCCGCAGGTTCCAGGCGTCGATGTCCTGGTAGGCCGAGCCGACCAGCACGCGGGTCTTCACACTGGTGAGGCGCTTGCGGGTGAAGAAGGAGGGTGAGGTCTGCTCCGGGCAGCTGGTGCTGGAGGTGCAGATCAGGTCGAAGGGCACGTCCGGCCACGACTTGGCGTTGGCCTCGGTGAGCTGGGCCGGGTCGCAGGTGATCGCACCGGAGGGCAGGCAGCGTTCGGCGACGGTGAAGTCGACCCGAGCCGGTGCCGGGGACGCGGATTCAGAACCAGCCCGCTGCCCGTACTCGATCCGGTTCAGGTAGCCGCCGCGCACGTAGCTGGAGACCGCCTGGTTCAGATTCCGGCCGTAGTTGTTCGTCTCCTTGTCGTAGACGTAGGTCAACGTGTTGCCGGAGGTGTCGACGACGTACTCCAGGTTCCAGCGCCAGGTCTGGGTGCAGACCGAGGAGGCGTAGTCACCGGCGTAGCAGGGGTCACCGGGGTGGTTGCCGTAGACCGGCACCGACCACGCGGAGTTCAGTTCCAGCGGGTCGTTCGCCGCCCGCTTGCCTCGGCCGAAGTAGTACTGGGTGCCGTCACCGGTGGTGACCCGCCAGTACTCGCCGTCGTTGTCGTCGTTCCAGCCGCCGGTGAGGTGCTCGATCCGGGAACCGTCGTCGGACTGGGCGCGCCAGGTCCCGGTGGCGGCGTCCTTGACCAGCTCGGTGGTCGACCCGCCGAACGACAGCACGGCGTTGTCGCTGTACCAGCACAGGTCGCCGGTTCGACGGCCCGCGTTGTTCGCGTTGCCGCCCATGTCGTCCGAGCAGGACTGGTACTTGCGCTCGACATACCCGGAGTCCAGGTTCCATCCGTCGCCGACCCACGAGGTCTGGTTGTTGGTGGAGGCGACCCGGCCGTCCAGCGACCCGGAGGAGTAGGAGAAGCCCAGCTCAGGGGTCGGCCCACCGGAGACCGGGGCGACCCGCATGGGGTAGGACCAGCTGAAGTCACCCGTCTGCCCGGAGACCTGCCAGGTCGCCGACGGCGAGAGCGGGGTCGCCGACCAGTTCCCGGTGGACCCGGAGGCGGAGGCCGCCAGGGCCATCACCCGCGCCGCACGGGGCGCGACGGTGGCGGTGACGGTGCCCGCCGCGGCGTCGTTGCTGCTGTCCACCGGGGTCCGGGTCCGGCAGTCGTCCGACTCCGGGTCGGTGAGCGCGCACTCGGGCAGGGTGGTCAGCTGGAGCCGGTTCGCCCAGTCGCCGCCGAACGCCTCAGCGAAGCCGGAGTAGTCCACCGTGACGTCGACCGGGATGTCCGCAATGGCGTCGTCGCTGCGCACCGCCATGAGCACGCCGTCGACACCGAGCGCGGTGGCGGACGCCCGGTCCAGCACCTCGACGCTCACCGAATCCGGGCTGTCGGTACTGACGGCCGGTGCGGTGGGTGCCGGGACGGCGGGCGTGGTCGGAGTGGGTGTCGGTTCGGGGGTGGCTGTCGGCTCCGCCGTCGGAGTGTCCGCGGGCGTCGGGGCGGGTGCCGCTGCGGCGGAGGTGGCGTCCGACCAGACAGCGGTGGGAGCGGGATCGGCGACCAGCTCCGCGCGGCGTTCCTCCGACCCGGGTGCCCACGCCAGGCTCACCACAGAGCCCTCGGCCTGCGGTTGCTCGGCGGTCAACGCCACATCGTCGGCGGTCGGCCAGGAGGCGGGATCGGCGGTCGAGGGCGGCATCACGGGCAGGGGTTCGGGCTCGGCGACCGCACCGTCCCGGCTGGGCAGGGGTGCCGTCTCCGGGAGGTCGGGCGCCACCTCGGCTCCGTGTGCCAGCCGCTCGGCGTCCGGGATCGGGCGCTGGTCGATCGCCGCCGCCACCTGAGACGTCGTGACGGACAGTGTCACGGCGAGGGCGGTGGTGACCACCAACCCCACGGCCCTGACGCCCGGACCCCATGCGTTCATCTGCTGCTCCCTGATGCTGTGCGGGTCAGGCGGCGGGCTGGTTGCAGGCCCGGTTGACGGTGGTGTCGTCGATGGCGCCGGTCAGGGTGCGCAGCTCACTGACAGCACCGACGAAGGGCGTCAGGCCGAGCCGGAGCGGTCCGGTCGCCGACCAGGCATTGGCGTGCGGCACCGTCACGTTGCCGGTGGGCTCCAAGTCGCCGGGCTCGTCCCCGATGGTGCAGACCCAGATCGAGATCCGGTCCTGGCCTGCGTCGTGCACGCCGCTGATCAGCGTCCACTGTCCCGGCTCGACCTTGATGGGCGAGATCGCCTCGTCCATCGAGGTCTCGTAGGCGTCGGTGCCCGGCATCGCGAAGGACCAGCAACTGCTCTGCCCGTCGGCGCACGGCCGGTAGCCCAGGGTGTAGCCCGCGCGGTAGGTGCCGCTCTGGTAGGCCACCGCCGCGGTGCCGTCCACCGCATCCGCCCGGACGATCGCCTGCACCGCGAAGCTGTCCGAGGTGCGCATCACCGGTACAGCTGTGGCACCGCTGGCGGCATTCGGGCCGATCAGCACGGCGCGGTCGGCCGGGTCGATCCCGGCCTCGGCGAACGGGCCGTCGACCCGGGTCACCGGGCCCGTCCAGATGATCGGCAGACCGTTGGCCGGGTCTCCTGAGCTGGCGGCTGCGGCGCCGGTCGTCTCGTCCAGCCGCCAGACGGTGGTCTCCGGGAAAGCGACCGAGAAGGTGTAGGTCTGCATCGGGCTGGTCCAGCCCGCCCGGTCCACCGACTGGTAGTAGAGCGTCTGGAAGCCCGCCTGCTTCGGTGCGAACGTGATGGTCGGGGCCGCGGCGGTGGTGGTCTGGTTCAGCGCCGAACTGCCGAAGGAGTACTTGTACGAGACCACGTCGGTCGATCCGCCGTTGCCGAACCGGAACGACCCGGTCTGCCCGATCCCGCCGGCCGGGGAGGCGCTGGTGTACAGCGGCTGCCCGGTGACCGGTGCTGGCGCGACGGTGGGGGGCGCCGGGGGCGTCAGGTCGATCTCCATCTCACAGGCGACCGCTGGCCCACCGACCACGTTGGGATCGACGCCGTTGATCTGGACCCGGTAGATCTTGCCGCCGCTCATCCCGCCGAGCTGGACCGTCTGGCCGACGCCCGATGCCTGGGCGGCCGGTCGGGCGTGCCACAGGATCGGCGTGTTGGTGTTCACCGCGTACACGTCCACGTTGGCCTGTACCGCCTGGCCGTCGGGGTCGCTGAGCACGGCGTAGAGCACGGGGGTGGTGGTCCGCAGCACCGGGCGTCCGGCACCGGTGACGCAGGCTGCGGCCGGGTTGCTGAACTTCACGCCGGTGGGGATGGTCGGCGCCCGGTTGTAGGAGATCGACAGCCCGGCGTCGTTCCGGTACCGCTTCCAGTAGGCCATGCTCGACTCGTCCGTGGCCAGACCCATTGTCAGCTGGTTGGAATTCGCGACCGCGACCGCTTGACCCGCCTCGAGCGCGGGGAATTCCAGCCACCGCACCGGCTGACCGGCGCAGCTCGACTTGTGCGCGACCGTGAGCGAACTCTGGAAGTAGTAGTTGTTCGCGGGCCAGGCGGTCGCCGAGTTCCAGTTGTCCACCCGGTAGAGGTTGATCGGCCGCGGCGT
Source organism: Cellulomonas taurus (assembly GCF_012931845.1). NCBI lineage: Bacteria > Bacillati > Actinomycetota > Actinomycetes > Micrococcales > Cellulomonadaceae > Cellulomonas > Cellulomonas taurus. The sequence continues at coordinate 120,514 of NZ_CP051884.1, read as the reverse complement.
GCAGTCGTAGGAATGCGTGCCGACCACGGCGAAGGTGGTCCCGTTGATGTCGGCGCCGTTCATCGCGCCGATGGCCTCCAAGCCGCCGAACTTCCACAGGATGCGGCTGCGGAAGGTCGCCGAGCACGTGCTGGACGTGGCCCGGTTGCACAGGCCGACGCCCTCGTCCGGGTTGAACCGGTAGGACTGACCGAAGGCGTCGCGGACGGCCGTCCAGTCGTTCAAGGACCCGCTGATCGCCGGGTCGATGTAGATCGGCCACACCGTCGAGTCGTCCTCGATCATCGCCGGGTCCGGGGTGATGCTGACCTGATCGTCGACGACCGAGGCCGGCATGTCGGCGACGGTGCTCGCCAGCGACGGCGAACGCTCCAGGTCCACCACCTCATCGCCGAAGGCCTCAGCGGCCGACACCGCCGGGTCGGCCTGGCCGAGCAGGCTGCTGCGGGCACGGACCTGGGGCATCGGGGTCGCCTCGCGGGAGTCCCACATCGCCGGCGTCGGGCTGGTGAAGATCTCGGTGCCCGCGTCGTCCACCGCGACGAAGCCGCCCTGGTCGGCCTGCAGCTCCAGGCCCTCGGTGGTCTGCACCGGGAACGTCAGCTGGCTGAGCTGCGGGTTCGCCGCCGCCTCGGGGCTGTCCACCCGGAACACCTCGGAGAAGCCGGTCGCGTCGTCGTTCACCGACACCACCAGGTCCACGCCGGGCAGGACCTGGTCGTAGGTCAACTGGTCGCCGTCCAGCCGGGGTGCCGGGAGGTCGAAGGGGACGTCGAAGGTCAGCTCGTGTCCCTCGCGTTCGATCCGGGCCAGCGGCATGCCGTCGGATCCGTCGCTGAAGGTCATCGGTCGGACCGGAGCGGCCACGGCGATGCCCTCCGGGGCCGCGACCACGGTGGCGTCGACCGCGCCCCAGTCGCCGTCGACCTGGGTGCGGACGGCCAGTGCGGACACGTCGAGTCGCATGGTGCCGTCGGCCTGCGCGTACACGGTGTTCCACTCGGTGCGCTCGCCGACCACCTCGACGTCCTGGTCGCAGGCCACGGCGACGGTGCTCGCGGTGGCGCTGTCGGCGGTCTCGTCGACGCAGCTGACGGCAGCCGGATCGGGGGCGCTCGCCGCGGCAGCCGGGTCCGGGTCGGTGGCCATGGCGGCCGAGGTCGGTAGCAACAATCCGCTGCTCACGACGGCTGCGATGATCGCGGATCGACGATTCCGGGCACGACTGGGCACGACGTGCGGCTCCCCCTGGAAGACCCGGCTGGCGGGTGCGACAACGACGCGGCGAATGCCGTGCCGAAATCGCGGCCAGCTAGCACAATGTCGGCTGTGCGCGATCTGTGAGGAAAATAGGTCCTCAGTGATAGTCCAGAATAGCGACCGAACGGGTGAAGACGAAGGTCCCACCAGGGCGGGTACATTGCCTGCATGGCCCTCATCCACCGCGCGACCCTGTCCCCCACCAAGGCCGAACTGGTCGCCGCCTGGTTGCCCGCTCAACCCTGGTTCGACCGCGCTGTGACCGAGCTGAAGCCGATCGCCGCGTATCGGTTCGACGACCCGGCGGGCGAGGTGGGGATCGAGTCGCACCTGTTCGAGGTGGACGGTGAGCTGGTGCACGTGCCGCTCACCTACCGGGGTGCTCCGCTGCCGGAGGCCGAGCCGTGGCTGCTGGGGACGATGGAGCACTCGGTGCTGGGGACGCGGTGGGCGTATGACGCGGTCGGCGACCCGGTGTACCGCGCGGAGGTGAGCCGGGTGATCCGGGAGGCCGACTCCCAGGCGCGGGTGATGGTCGAGACGGCGGACGGCGTGGTGGAGCGCGAGCCGTGGCTGCTGGTGCGGGGCAGTGGTGACGGTGCGGGGTCGACGGTCGTCGTGGTGCGGCGTCCGGGGACCGAGCAGCGGTCGACCGGGGCACTGACCGGCACCTGGCCCGGGCAGGACACCCCGGTCACCTTGGTGTACCTCGAAGCGTGAGACACGGGTCCGCGCCGGTCGGCGGCGTGTCTACAGTCGCGCCCATGGATCCGATGAGCTTCCTCGGCTGCGCGGCACGCCGCGGCCCGTCGGCGGTCTGACCGCCGCACTCCCGACCCGCACCTGGTGCGGGGTCCGAGTGCTGCCCTCAGACCCAGCCGCTCGCTCATCGTGAGGAAATCCCCATGCGCTCGCATCGTTCTGCCCTGATCGCCACCGTCTGCGTGCTGTTCGGCTCCGCCGGCATCCAGGTGTCCGCCGCCCTGGCCGAGGGCCTGTTCGGGAGGTTGCCGATCCCGGCGGTCTCCGGGTTCCGGATGGCGGTGGCGGCGGTGGTGCTGCTCCTACTGACCCGGCCGCGACTGCGCGGCAGGTCACGCTCGGCGTGGCTGGGCATCGTGCTCTACGGCGTGGCGATGGCCGCGATGAACGTGCTGTTCTACCACGCGGTGCAGCGCATCCCGCTGGGGGTGGCGGTGACGCTGGAGTTCTGCGGACCGCTGGCGGTGGCGGCGGTCGGGGCGCGGGGGGCGCAGCGGCTGCTGCCGGTGCTCACGCTGGTCGGGGTGGCACTGGTCGCGGGGCCGCAGGGTGATCTGGACCCGGTGGGCGTGCTGGCGGGGCTGGGTGCGGCGGCGGCGTTCGGCGGGTACACGGTGCTGGCGGGGCGGGTCGGTGACGACGACTCCGGGCTGGGTGGGCTCGCGCTGTCGGTGGCGGTGGGTGCGGTGCTGCTGGCCCCGTTCTCGGTGCCGTCGGTGCCGCTGATCGAGGGCGGGGACGTGCTGCCGCTGGTCGCCTCGGGGCTGCTCGGGGTGGCGATGGCGTTCAGCCTGGACTTCCTGGCGGTGCGGCTGACGTCGCCGCGGGTGGCCGGGACGCTGTTCGCGATCGATCCGGTAATGGGGGCGCTGGTCGGGGCGACGCTGCTCGGTGACCGGCTGACCGGGTGGATGCTGGGCGGGATCGTGCTGGTGGTGGCGTCCGGGGCGGCGGTGATCTGGCTGTCGGGCCGGGCGGCCGGGCCGGTGTCGCCGGAGGGCGAGGTCGACGAGCTGGGTGTCGTGCTGCGCTGAGTCGGTGCGATCAGAGGCCGCGCACCGGCCGGATCGCCCCCGCCCGTACCCCGTCGGGCAGCCGGACCCGGAACACCGCTCCCCCGTCCGCTGCGGCCCCCGGGTCGCCGAGGCGCGGATGGGGGTCGCCCGCGGTGCTGACCCACCCGTCGCCGTCCGGGCCGATGCCCAGACAGGTGACGAGCGGCACCGGCATCCTGAACGCGTCGACCGGGTGCCCGGCGGGGTCCAGGCGCAGCACCGCGCCCGCCGCCCAGTACGGGACCCAGAGCGCTCCGTCGGCGTCGACGGTGGTGCCGTCCGGGATCGGGCCGTCCTGGGCGGTGGCGAAGAACGGTTCGGGGGTGCCGGGTTCGCCGGTGTCCGGATCGAAGGGCAGGCGGTACAGGACCCGGCGCACCGAGTCGGTGAGGTACAGCCAGCGGCCGTCGGGGCTGAACTGGATCCCGTTGCCGCAGGTCACCTGGGTGAGGACCACATCGTCGGCGGTCGCGGTGATCCGGTGCACGGTGCCGGGGGCGGTGGCGTCCTCGATGGGCATGGCGACCAGCCAGAGTCGGCCCGCCGGGTCGGTCGCGCCGTCGTTCCAGCGGTGGCCAGGAGCGGGTGCCGCATGCTGCCAGACGGACCGCGTGGGGGTGTGCCCGGCGTGCGGTTCACCGGTGTCCGTGCCGACGGACCCCGCATCCCGACCGCCGCCGAGCACCCGCAGCCCGGACGCCGCCGCGACCAGGACACCACCGGACTCGGTCGGCCAGGCGATCCCGACCGGCGAGTCCGCCTGCCACGGGTCGAGCGCCAGCACCGGGTCGGCTCGCGGCCAGCGGTGCACCCGACCGGCCTCGACGTCGACCCAGAGCAGCGTCCCGGTGGCCGGGTCCCGCACCGGGCGCTCGCCGAGCCGCGCGCGCACCGAACCGAGCGGAACCGGATCGACGTCGACGGAGGGCAGGGTGGCGAGCAGCCGGTGCAGGTCGTGGCGGACGGCGGGGACGGCGGCGTCCCGCAGATCGAACGGGGCCATGTCTCAGACGCTAGCGGCGATCACCGTGCGCTCACGCAGCAGGTCGAACAGCCGGTCGACCTCGGCCCGGGTCTCCGGGTCCAGCACGAAGCCGTGCGGCGGCCGGGTGTGGGCGGTGGGCAGCACGCCCTGGCGGACCAGCAGGTGCTTCTCGATCGCGACGAACACGTCGATGGAGGTCTGCAGCGCGACCAGTGACGACAGCGGTCCACTGATCTCGTAGGCGGCGTCCCAGCGGCCGGTGCTGACCAGGTCCCACAGCCGGACGATCGCCCACACCACCTCGGAGCCGGGCATGGTGCCGACGATGCCGCGCCGGTAGGAGTCGATCAGCGCCGCGCCGCCGGTGCCCTCGAACACCCGTGCCCGACCGTCCGTGGCCTCGCGCAGCAGGGTCAGGCGCTGACCGATCGGGGCGGCCTCCGGCTTGAAGAACACCCGCTCGCCGTAGCTGTCCAGCAGACGCATCTGCAGGTCGATCGACAGCGACCGGCCGACGTACCCGGAGGCGTCCTGGACCACGACCCCGATGTCGGTGGCCTCGATGATCGCCGAGTAGTAGCCGAACAGCGCGTCGTCGTCGAGCTGCACGGTGATCGGCGGGATGGCCATCAGGCCGTCGGCGCCCACCGACTGGGCATGGCGGGCGGCGGCGACCGCCCCGTAGGTCGACTCGGCGCCGACGCTGATCACGCTCTGCGCGCCCCGGGCGGTGGTGCGCTCACAGACCAGGGCGGCGAGCTGGTCGCGTTCGAGTGCGGACATCCGCAGGATCTCGCTGACCATGCCGGTGGTGATGCCGTGGGCGCCCTGGTCGAGCACCCAGTCGATCTCCTGGCCGAGGACTGCCGCGTCGATGGACCCGTCGGCGGTGAACGGGGTCTGGACGACCGGCAGGACGCCCGCGAGGGGCCGTGGAGCGGTCATGGTGTCTCCTTCGTGGTGCGTGGTGAGGTCGGTGGTCATCAGGACCGGCCGACCACGGGGTCGACGAATCGGCGGTGTGCCGGGGTCGGTGCGATCAGGAAGTCGAGGTCGGCGCCCTGGTCGGCCTGCAGGACGTGGTCGGCGTACAACCGGGGCCAGCCGCGCAGGTGGACCGCGGAGGCCGGGGGCGCGAGGGTGCCGCGGCGGCGGTCGAGTTCGGCGGGGTCGACGTCCAGGTCGAGGCGCCGGTTCGGCACGTCCAGCCGGATCGGGTCGCCGTCCCGGACCAGGGCGAGCGGGCCGCCGACCGCGGCCTCCGGGGCGACGTGCAGGACGACGGTGCCGAAGGAGGTGCCGCTCATCCGGCCGTCGCTGATCCGGACCAGGTCCCGGACACCCCGTTCGACCAGGCGCTGCGGGATCGGCGCCATCCCCCACTCCGGCATGCCGGGCACGCCGACCGGGCCGCAGCCGCGCACCACCAGCACGTCGTCCTCGCTGACGTCCAAGTCCGGGTCGTCGAGGCGGGTGCGCATGTGGTCATAGGAGTCGAAGACCACGGCCCGGCCGGTGTGGCTGAGCAGGTCGGGGGTGGCGGCGGCGACCTTGATGACGGCGCCGGACGGGGCGAGGGTGCCGTCCACCGCCGCGAGAGTGGGGGCCGGGAGAACCGGGGCGGACCTCGTGCGGATCAGTGACCCGGGGGCGCCGGGGGCGGGATAGTCGTCGAGCACCTCCCGCCACGGTCGGCCGTCCCCGCAGGACTGGGCCAGCGGGTCACCGTCGCTGCCGGAGCGGGGGCCGTGGTCGGGCCCAGGGTCGCGCTCGGGGTCGACAACGCGGCCGGGCCCAGGTGCGGGATCGGGGGCGCCGAGCGGGTCGGTGCCGCACAACGCGGCCAGCAGCGTGGGCAGTCCCCCGTCCCGGCGCAGCTGGTGCACCAGTCCGCTGCCGCAGGGTTCGACGTCCGCGAGCAGCGGCACCTCCCGCCACAGCGCGTCCATCCGGCTCAGGCTCGCGTCCAAGCCCAGTCGCCCGGCGACCGCCGCCAGGTGGATCACCGCATTGGTCGAACCGCCGATCGCCGCCAGCACCTGGATCGCGGTGTCCAGCGCGGTCTGGGTCATCACGGTGGAGGGCCGGCGGTCGGCCGCCACCATCGCGACCACCCGGGCCCCGGTGTCCCGGGCCGCCTGCTCGATCCGCGGACCGACGGCGTCCAGCAGGGCGGTGCCGGGCAGGGCCATGCCGAGGGCCTCGGTCAGCATCGCCAGGGTGGAGGCGGTGCCCATCACGTTGCAGGCACCGGGTCCGGCGCAGGACAGGCAGCGTTCCAGGTCGGCCCAGCCCCGGTCGTCCAGGGTCCCGGCCCGACGGTCGTCGAGGGCGCGCCACAGATCGGTGCCCGCGCCGAGCGGCTTGCCGCGGAACTCGGGGGCCGACCGTGCGCCGCCGAGCAGCAGCAGGGACGGCAGATCGGCGGACGCGGCGGCCATCAGCGCGGCCGGGACCGTCTTGTCGCAGTTGGCCAGATGGACCACGCCGTCCAACGGGTAGGCGCGGACGGTCTCCTCCAGCTCCATCGCGACCAGGTTGCGGTACAGCATGGCGGAGGGCTTCATCAGGTCCTCGCCGAGGGACATCACCGGGAACCGGACCGGGATGCCACCGGCCGCGCGCACCCCCTCGGCGACCTGCTCCGCCAGGGCCGTGAAGCCCGCGTTGCACGGATTGAGGTCGCTGGCGGTGTCGGCGATCCCGATCACCGGCTTGCCCAGGTCGTCGGGTCCGAGCCGGAGTGCGACCCGGTGCAGCACCGCGACCTCGTCGGTCCCGGCGAACCAGACGGCGGAACGGAGCGTCATGCCCGCACCCCCGCACGGCGCGCCTCCGGGTCGTCCGGGTCGTCCGCGAGCGCCGCCAGCCAGCCGCCGTCGATGGCCACCGTCTGCCCGGAGACGTACGACGCGTCGGTGGACAGCAGGAACGACACCACCCCGGCCACCTCCTCCGGTTCGGCGATCCGCCGGGCGGGCGACCGGTCGGCGAGGAACCGCTCGGCGGCCGCCGGGTCCGGTGCGCGGCGGAAGGAGTCGTCGAGCGCCGGTGACCTGACCGCCCCGGGGGCGACCGCGTTCGCCCGGATCCCGTGCGCCGCGTAGGTGACCGCCACCGAGCGGGTGAGCGCCTCGACCGCCGCCTTCGTCATCTCGTACACGGTGTGTTCGGGGTAGGCCCGCGACCCGTGCACCGATGACATGTTCACGATGCCGCCCGGCGTCCCGGTGGCCAGGAACTCCCGCACCGCGGTCTCGCAGCCCCACAGCGACCCGAGCTGGTTGCCGTGGATCATCGCGAGCGTGTCCGGCTCGGACAGGTCGGTCAGGCCGTTGCGGATCGTGATCCCGGCGCAGTTCACCCAGGCGCCCAGCGGCGCGAGGGCGGTGGCGGCGGCGAGCAGCCGGGGGTGCAGGGACCGGTCGGCGACATCACCGGCGACGGCGTCCGCGAGTGCACCGGTGCCGCGCAGCTGCTCGGCGACCGCCGTGGTGCGGGCGGTGTCCCGGCCGGTGACGACGACCGCCCAGCCGTCGGCGGCGAGTCGGGTGGCGATGGCACGGCCGATCCCGGAGGACGATCCGGTGACCACCACGGAGCGGGGATTCATGCGGTCTCCTCACGGGCCGGGGCGAGCCCGGCGATCAGCTGGTCGGCGGTGTCGATCAGTGATTCCAGGCCGCCGGGGGCGAGCAGGGTCTGCCACACCTGGTAGCGGTCGCGCCGGTAGGACGCCGCATCCGGCAGGTAGACGAAGCCGGGTCCGTTGGTCAGGTTGAGCACCAGCACCGCGCGGTCCGGGTGGCGGCGACGCAGCTCGGTCTGCAGGGCGGAGAACGCCTCCCCGGGGTGCGCCACGATCACCGCGTCGCCGAGCCGCCACACCCAGAGCGGGTGCTGGGCCGTGTCGCCGTCCAGGTAGCCGTCGGCGAGCCGGGTGGCGCGGCGCAGGCGTTCGGCGGCGGCGACCGGGTCGATGTCCGACCACTGGGCGGTGATCTGTTCGGCGGTCGCCGCCGGACGGGCCGGGAGCGGGACGACGGTGGACAGGCAGTCGACCGTGTCGGGCACCGATGCGGGCTCGCGCTGCCACAGCCCGAGCGGCGCACCGGATTCGACCACCCCGTCGAACCGCAGGCGGGTGCCGGGGGCGCCCATCCGTTCCAGCACGGCGAGGGTGGCGTGGCCGAGCACCCGGCCGTTGCGGTCGGTCTGCTCGGTGCCGGGGACGTACTGCTCGCGGGGCGACAGCTCGCCGGAGGCACCCTGCAGGAACAGGCACGGGGCGGCGGTGACCGACTCGACCACCTCCCGGGTGGCGCCGACCAGATCGGGCGACAGCAGGCTGTTGTGGTGGGCGAGCGTGGTCGGGTGGCAGGCGTAGTTGACCAGCGTGGCGATCGTGGCCCCGTCCACGGTGATCCGGCCGACCAGCAGGGTGTCGTCGGCGGGCGTTCCCGGGTCGAAGGCCACCACGTCCCGGTCGCCACAGGGCAGGTTCCTGGTCACCGCCAGGTCGCAGCGACCCTGCGCCCAGGTGAGGACGGTGGCGGCAGCCGACTCCCGGGCCGTCCGGCAGGCGGTGATCGCGCCGGCGGTGAGCTGTTCCTGGTAGGCGGGCAGCAGCTCGGCGCCGGGCAGGTCCAGACCGAGGTCGCTGATCGACGGCCCGGCGTGGGTGTGCACCAGATGCAGCAGCAGGTCGTCGGGCGCGGCGTCCAGGGCGGTCAGGATCGGGTCGCGCAGGCGGTGGAAGGAGGTGGTGTCGCGCCACCAGCCGAGGTCCAGGGTGAGCAGGTAGCGCCAGCGGTCGGTGCCTCGGTCGTGGAAGGCGAGCGCGGTGGCGGTGAGCGGGCGGTGCACACCGGTGGCCAGCTCGGTGCGGGCGGCGCCCCAGTTGTGCGCCCGGATGCCGGGGGGCGGGGTGATGTCGGTGCGGGCGACCCCGGCGGTCAGCGCCGACTCGCGTGGCGTCCAGGTGGTGACGGCGGGCAGGACGTCGCGCAGGACGGGGGCGGTGCCGGTCGGGGTGGCGCTCACCAGGTCGCCCCGTCCCCACCCCGGGCGGTCGACAGTGCGGCCGCCGAGGCGGTGCGCAGCAGCGTGCTGTCCGTGGCCACGGTCAGCATCCCCACCCCGCGCTCGCGCCAGTACGACGCCATCTCCGCGGTGGCGCAGTGCAGGCCCATCACGATCCCGGCGGCCTCGGTGGTGGCCAGCACGGTGTCCAGCGCCTCGTGCACGGCGGTCGAGGTCGCGTAGGTCTCCCGGCCGAGGCCGAGGGTGAGCGCCAGGTCGTTCGGCCCGACGTAGACGGCTGCCACGCCGGGCACCGCGGCGATCTCGCGCACCGCGGCGAACCCGGCGGCGGTCTCCACCATCACGATCACCTGGCGGTCGGCGTCGGCCTGCTCGGGACCGGCGGCCGCACCGTCGACATCGCCCCACATCGGTCCCCAGGACCGGAAGCCGTGTGGCGGGTAGGTGCAGGCGGCGACCGCGGCGGCCGCCTGCTCCGGCGAGTCGACCATCGGCACCACCACCCCGTCCGCGCCCAGGTCCAGGGCACGCATCAGGCCGTCCGGCCGGTGGTCGGGCACCCGGACCAGCGTGGTCGCCGGGGTGTGCCGCAGGGCCTGCAGGACCGGGACCACGCTGCCGGGTCCGGTCAGGCCGTGTTGCAGGTCGACGCACACGTAGTCGTACCCGGAGCGGCCGAGCAGTTCGGCGACCACCGGGTCGGTCAGGGTGCTCCAGACACCGAGTCGGCTCATGCCACACGCTCCAGGTCGCTCGGGGTGACGGTGTGTTCCAGGGGCTCGCCCCGTGCCGACCGGGCGAGCTCGTCCAGCACGATCCGGCCCTGCCGCAGCCGGCCCTCCACCGTCCCGGCCGCGTGGTGCGGGGTGAGCAGGACGTTCGGCAGGGCCCGCAGCGGGTGGTCGACGGGCAACGGCTCGGCGTCGAAGACGTCCAGGGCGGCGTCGATCCGGCCGGTGCGCAGTTCGGCGACCAGGGCGTCCTCGTCGACCAGCCAGGACCGGGCGGTGTTCACCAGCCCGGCGCCGTCCGGCATCAGGGCCAGGCGGCGGGCGTCGACCAGATGGTGCGTCTCGGGCAGGGACGGGGCGTGCAGCACGACGACCCGACTGCGCCGGAACAGCTCGTCCAGCTCGACCGCCTCCACGCCGAGCGCCTCGGCGTCGGTGAGATACGGGTCGGCGACCAGCACCCGGGCACCCAGGGCGGTGAGCAGGGCGATGAACGCCCGGCCGGTCCGGGAGGCGCCGACCACGCCGATGGTGCTGTCCAGCAGCTCGTGCCGAGGCGGGGCGTCCTCCGCGCGCTGCCACGGGGCACCGGCGGTCAGGGCGTGGTCGAACCGGGGGACCTGGTGCAGCAGCGCCAGGGTGAAGGTGAGCGCGACCTCGGCCACCGGCCGGGCCATCGCCTGGCCCGCCTGGGTGACCGTGATCCCGCGGGCGTACAGCTCGGGGGTGACGAAGGGGCGCACGGTGGCACCGACGTGGGCGACCACCTCCAGCGACGGCAGGCGGTCGAGCACGGCGGCGGTGAGCGGGGGTTGGCCCCAGCTGGTCACCAGCGCGCGCACGGCGGGCCAGGACGGGCCCCCACCGTCCAGCGCGAGTCCGCCATCCAGCCACGCCACCCCGCCCCCGAGCTGCCCCGCCACAGCCGCGAGCCGGTCCAGCCCCTCCGCGTCGAAGAACTCCCCCCGCAACGCCTCCGGCACCGCAACCACCACCGACGCCGCGGCGAAGTCGGCAGTTCCGCCCCGAGTTCGGCACTCCGACGACCGATCCGGGTGCGAAGGTGCCGAACTCGGCGCGCCGAGGGGGACTCCGGGCGCGCTCACCGCAGCCACCCGTCCAGGTGCTCGGCCACGAACTCGTCGTCGGACAGCCAGGGGTGCAGGCGCAGCACGCGGTCGATCTCCGCCGACTGCCCGGGCGACAGCCCCTCGGCCGGGTCCAGGCACCAGGTCCCGGCCAGCAACCCCTGGCGGCGCAGCACCTCGTGCACCCCCGCGATGCAGCCCGCGAAGTCGTGCGAGGGGTCGAACAGCGCCGCATTCGCGTCGGTGATCGCGGCGGCCCGGGACATCAGCTCGACCACGGCCGCCCCGTCACCGGCGCGGGCGTCCCGGACCAGGTCCAGCAGCTCGACAGCACGCCGGGTCCACACCGACCAGTGCCCGAGCAGACCACCGGACACCCGGCGGGTCACCGGGGAGCCGTCCGGCCCGTCGAAGGTCAGGTCGGAGAGCAGGTCGGCGACGATGGCGTCGTCGTTCCCGGTGTAGAGCGCGATGTCGGCACCGCGCGAGGATCCGGCGACCGCCCGGGCCACATCCAGGGTGCGGTACCGGTCGAAGGGTGCCGCCTTCACCGCGACCACCGACTCCAGCTCCGCGAATCGCCGCCAGAACGACAGCCCGAGGCGGGGACCACGGATCGCCGCCTGGAGGTAGAAGCCGATCACCGGCAGCACCTCGCCGACGGCCGCGGCGCGCTCGATCATCGCGTCCTCGGTCGGCTCCGGTGCGCCGATCGCCGGACGGGGCGGACTGAGCAGCACCGCGTGGTAGCCCAGTCCGGCGGCGATCTCGGCCTCGGCCACCGCCTGCGCCGTGGGACCGGCCACCCCGGCGACCCGGAGGAACGGCCGGTCGACCTCCCGGTCCAGCACGTCGGCGGCCAGGGCGAGCACCGGTTCGTACAGGTCGATCCCCGGCTCGCGGATCTCGAACTGGGTGGTGTGCACGCCCACCGCGACGCCCCCGGCGCCGGAGGCGGCGTAGTACCGGGTCAGGGCACGCTGATGCCGCTCGTCGAACCGACGCTCGGCGGTCAGGGCCAGCGGATGAGCGGGGATCACCGCGCCGTCGTGCAGCAGGTGGTGCAGGGCCGGGTCGAGCATCAGAACGCTCCGTCCCGCACCGCGAACTTGGTCGGCTTGCCGCTGGTCGGCAGCCCGGCGGCGAGCCAGGCGGCCTGCCAGTCGATCAGCTGACCTGCGGTGACATCCGGGTAGCCGAACAGGTCGAAGCACCGGGTGGCGTCGTTCAGCAGCGCGGTCGGCGACGGTTCCCCGACGAAGCTCGGCTCCACGCCCAGCCCGGCGGCCAGTCGTCGGGCCACCCGTTCCACCGGCAGCACCTCCGGCCCGGTGAGGTTGAGCGTGAACACCTCGGGCGACGCGTGCGCCATCGCCCGGAGGGTGACCTCGTTGGCGTAGCCCTGCCAGACCACGTTGACATGTCCGGTGGTCAGGTCGACCGGGTCCCCGGCGAGCAGGGTGTTCCCGATGTCCGCCAGGACGCCGTAGCGCAGGTCGACCGCATAGTTCAGCCGGATCAGGCTGACCGGCGTGCCGCGGGTGAGCGCCCCGTGCGAGAACACCCGCTCCCGCCCCAGGCAGGACATCGCGTACTCGCCGACCGGACCGACCGGGTGGCTCTCGGCCGCACCCTGCGAGGTGACCGGCACGAGGGGGTAGACGTTCCCGGTGGAGAAGGCGGTGATCCGCGATCCGGCGTACCGACGGGCGATCCGGTCCGGCAGCGCCGCATTGACCGCCCACGCCCAGGACGGGGCGGAGGCGGAGCCGAACTTCGCGCCGACCATGAACAGCACGTCGGCACCGTCCGGCAGGTCCGGCTCGTCGTCCGCGAGCAGGTCGGCGGCGTGCACCGACACCCCCTGATCGCGCAGGTGGTCGGCCTGGGCGGCATCGGACCAGCGCGAGACGGCGTGCACCGCGTCGCCGGTCCTGCCCGCCGCGTCCAGCGCCCGTCGGGCCAGCACCGCCAGCGTCGGCCCCATCTTGCCGCCGGCACCCAGGATCACCAGGTCGCCGGCGGACCGGGACAGGTCGGCGACCAGGGCCGGTGACGGAGTGGTGAGCCGGTCCTCCAGCTCGTTCTGCGAAGTGAACATCGGTTTCAACCCTTGATCCCGGTGTGCGCGACACCTTCTTGGAATGACCGCTGCGCGACCGCGTAGGCGGCGAAGATCGGCACCAGCGCGACCACCGATCCGGCCAGCACCACCGACAGCGGCACCTGCTGCTGCCGCAGGGACGCGATGCCCACGGTCAGCGTCCACATGTCGGCGCTCTTGCCGATGATCAGCGGCCACAGGAAGTCGTTCCAGTGCCAGAGGAAGACGAAGGTGCCCAGGGTGGCCAGCACCGGCTTGCACAGCGGCAGCACGATCTGGACGAAGGTGCGCCATTCCCCGGCGCCGTCGATCTTGGCCGCCTCGAACAATTCGTCCGGCAGGCCCTTGATGAACTGCCGCATCAGGAACACCGCCTGGGCATTCGCCAGGGTCGGCAGGATCAGACCCCAGTAGGTGTTCACCCCGCCCATCCGGGCCAGCACGATGAACGTCGGGATCAGGGTGACGTGGTACGGCACCATGACCATCGCCAGGAACGACCAGAACATCGCCTCCCGCCCCGGGAACCGCTTCTTGGCGAAGGCGTACCCGGCCATCGAGGCCAACAGCAGGACCAGGACCACCGACACCACGGAGTAGATGACGGTGTTCAGGAACCACCGCACCATGTCCTTGCCGGCCAGCACCTCACCGAAGGAGGAGGTGTCCAGGTTCCACGGCAGCAACGACCCGGGGAACTGCACAGCGGTCTCCGGTTTCAGCGCGATGATCACCATCGCGTAGAACGGGAACAGCGTCACCACCGCACCCAGGCTGAGCAGGATGCCGCGCAGGATCTTCCCGCCCCGGGTCGGTTCCAGGGCCCGGTACGGGCGACGACGGGCGGTCGGCGGCGCGGGCGCGTCCACCACGGGCGGGGGCATCGTCGGAGCACTCACTTCGGTTCCCTCCCGAGGAATCGGCGCTGGATCAGCGCCACCACCAGGGTCATCGCGAACAGCGCCACCCCGATCGCGGCGGCATAGCCGTAGTCGACGTACTTGAAGCCCTGGTCGTAGAGCAGATAGACGAGGGTGTAGGAGCCCCGTGCCGGACCGCCCTGGGTCATCACGAAGATCAGGTCGAACACCTGGAAGCTGGCGGTCGTCTCGATCACCGCGAGGAAGAACAGCGACGGCTTCAGGTGCGGCAGGACGATGTACCGGAACCGCGCCCAGGCGTTCGCGCCGTCGGTGAGCGCCGCCTCCTCCAGCTCACGGGGCACGTCCTGCAGCCCGGCCAGCAGGATCAACATCCCGTAGCCGAACCGCGACCAGACCCCGACCAGCACCAGCGCCGGGATCACCAGCGTGGTCGACGACAGCCAGGACTGGCCGCTGCCACCGAGCGCGCTGGAGATCGACGACACCGGGCCGCCGGTGGAGAACACCCAGACGAACACGGTCCCGGCCAGCACCAGCGAGGTGATCACCGGCAGGAAGAACACCGACCGGAAGAAGCCGACGCCGCGGAACCGTCGCCGCACCGCCAGGGCCATCACCAGCGACATCCCGACCGACAGCGGCACCGCCAGCACGGAGTACAGCACCGTGATCCGCAGGGACTGCCAGAACACCGGGTCGTGGATCATCCGGTCGAAGTTCGCCAGACCCTCCCACTCCAGTGAGCCGGAGATGTCGTAGTCGAACAGGCTCAGGCCGACACCCGCGATCGCGGGGCCGAAGCGGAACGCCAGGAACAGCAGGAACACCGGCAGAGCGAACAGCAGTCCGATCCGGGCGTCCCAGCGGGACATGGTGCCTCGGCCCCGGCGACCCCGGGGCGTCGTCTTCTCGACGGTCGCAGCTGTCATGGATCAGCCGAGCATCGCGTCGGCGGAGCTGGCGGCGTCCTTCAGTGCCTGCTCGGCCGACTTCTTGCCGAGCAGCGCCGCCTGGATCTCCGGTGCGAGGACGCCCATCACCTCACGGGCGTGCTCGTTCACCGGGCCGACGGTGGTGTCCGGGATGGTCTTCTCGATCGCGCCGTAGACCGGGTCGTCGGCGTAGAGCTCACCGGTGGAGGTCAGCGGGGAGAACATCTTCGCGGTGGTGACGAACTCCGTCACCGGCTCGGCGCTGGTCACGAAGTCGATCCAGGCGCCGGTGGCGTCCTTGGCGTCCGAGCCCTTGAGCATCGACAGCGAGCCGACGGTGCCGTAGCCGATGGTCTCCGACTCGGTCAGCGGCGGCTGGATCACGATGTTCTCCGTGCCCCAGTACGGCTCGACGTCCGCCGGGCCGGACTGCCAGGTGCAGGCCACCTTGTTCTGGGCCAGCGCCGTCTGCTCGATGCTGGGGGTGGTGGTGATCAGGTCCGGCTCCAGGTAGCCGCCCTCGTTCAGGTCGACCAGGTACTGCAACGCCTGTTCGCCCTCCTTCGAGTCGAAGGCCACCTCGCTGCCGTCCTCGCTGAACACGTCACCGCCCGCCTGCCACAGCAGCGGGTAGAACGTCATGTTCAGGGTGACCTCGGGCGATCCCCAGTAGTTGGTGGCGTAGATGCCCTGCGCCTTCAGGTCCGGGGCGACGTCCATCAGGTCGTCCCAGGTGGTCGGGTACTCGGTGGCGCCGATCGCGTCGAAGGCCGCCTTGTCGCAGACCAGCGGGTTGGCGCTGGTCAGGATCGGCGAGCCGAGCATCTGCCCGTCGACGGTGATCGAGTCCTTGACGTTGGCGAGCAGATCGTCCTTGTGCTCGTCGGAGAGGTAGTCGTCGATCGGCTCGATGGACGAGGAGTAGACGGCGAGCTGGTCCGGGATCAGGTAGACGGCGTCCGGCGCGGTCTGGGAGGCGATCGCGGTGGTCAGCGACTCGTCCCGCCCGGCCCAGGGGTAGATCTCGACCTTCACCGTGACATCCGGGTGCTCGGCGGTGAACGCCTCGACCTGCTTGTCCCAGAACGCCTGGTGCGCCGCTTCGTCCGCGATCACCGGGTAGGTCCACATGGTGACCTCACCGGACAGTTCGCCGTCGGCCGTCGTGCTGCCACCGCCGCCGCCCGAGGACGAACAGCCCGCCAGCAGGACGGTGCAGGCGGCTCCGGTGGCCACCAGCGACTTCGTCACGAGTCTCATCGCATCTCCTTCATCAGAACCCAGGGGGAGGGTTCGGTGGATGGTGCTGGGTGTTCAGTGCGTGGGGACCGGGTCGTCGACCTGGCCCACCGTGCGCACCGCGCCGGAGTGCCGCGCATCCTCCGCGGCGAACACGGCGAGGTGGCTGTCCAACGACTCGACCGGGCCCGAACGGACCCAGCCGCGATCACCGGTGGCGACCGCCGCGGTGAAGTGGTCCATCAACCCGCTGTCGCCGCCGCCGTGGTCACCGGCGGCGTTCGAGCCGCCCAGCACCCCGGAGTCGAGGACGTGCGTGGTGTTGGTGCGGAAGTCGACGACCCGGACCCGTTCGCCGTCGCCCTCGGCGAAGCCGTGCGAGCCGAAGATCCTGGTCTGCCGGTGGGTCTGCTCGGAGAAGGCGGTCATGGTGAACGTCGCCGCCGCCCCACCCTCCAGCCGCATGGCGACCACCTGGTGGTCGACCACGTCGTTGTCGGAATCCCACACGCACCGCCCGTACTGACCGTCGCGCAGCGCCTCGATCACCCCGGCCTCGTCGGTGCGGGAGGTGATCACGCTGACCGGCCACACCGGGCCGTCGGCGCGCAGCGTGCCCAGGTACAACCGGGGAGCGGAGTACGGGCAGGTCGGTTCCAGCACGCAGTCCAGGCAGCGGTCGGCCGCCTCGGCCGGGCGGTTCTCCGGGCGGAACTCGGTCAATGACCCGAAGCTCGACACCTGCTCGATCCGCAGCCCGGTGACGTAGCGCAGCCAGTCCAGGTCGTGGCAGCTCTTGGCCAGCAGCATCGGCGCCGACGTCGACTCCTGCCGCCACGGCCCGCGCACGTAGGAGTGCGCCATGTGCCACCAGCCGACCGGCTCCAGGTGCTGCACGTCGATCAGCCGACCGAGCACCCCGGAGTCGACGACCTCCTTCACCAGGTCGGTGTAGGGCGTGTACCGCAGCACGTGGCAGACGCCGAACAGCACGCCGGTGTCCTGGACCGCGGCGACGATCTCCCGCACCTCGGCCTCGGTGGGCGCGATCGGCTTCTCCAGCAGCACCGCGTAGCCCAGCGCCGCGAACGCCTTCGCCGGCTCCGCGTGCTGCCGGTCCTGGGTGGAGACGATCACCATGTCGGCGATCCGGCCCTGCGCCGCCAACTCCCGCCAGTCGTCGAACTGCCGCACCGACGCGTCCCCGCTGCTCACCGCCGCCCGCCGCTCGGCCAGCGGGTCGGCCACCGCCACCAGGCGGGCACGGTCCGGGTTGGCCTGCGCCCAGGACAGGTAGGACTGACCGCGGTTGCCCGCGCCGACCAGGGCGATGGTCACCGGCGGCAGGCCACGCACCGCGTCGGCGGGCCGGGGGGCGGGGGTGTGCTGCCACGGGGTCGGCGCGGGGGTGGCGGGGGCGGTCGGGGAGACCGGGGTGGCCGAGTGCGCGCCGTCCGCGGCTTGGGGGGCCTCCGGGGCGGTCCGGTGTGCTGCTGGGGTGCCGTCGGTGGCGGGCGCGACCGCCTGCACCTCGCCCGCCGCGACGGCACGCGCCAGCGAGCCCACCGGCATCTGCCGGGGCGACATGTCGCTCTCGGGACGTGCTGCCATGCTGCCGACCGCCTCTGAATCGTCGGGCGGTCGTGCGTCGTGGCGTCGGGAGAAAGCGTCCCGGTCGTCCCTCCCCATCGAGGGCCGACCGAGCGGCGGAGCGCAGGGGGCTGGCCTGCGCACGGATCGTCCCGGGCTGGGGACTGTTCCGCGATTGCGAGGACGCTAGTCCTGCTGCTCGGGGTCGTCAACCACCCCGACCACCGTGATCACCTCGGCCTCGGGGTCGTAGCCCAGGTCACGGCTGATCCGCTGGGCGGTGTCCCGGACCTCGCGGCCGAGCTCCTGGTAGTGCCAGGACGGCTGATCCAGCTTCAGGCCGGTGATCGAGATCGCACCCAGGCAGGCCCCGTCGTGACCGAACAACGGCGACCCGATGCAGAACACCCCGTCGGCGTCCTCCTCGTCGTCGAACGCGTACCCGGCGATCCGGGCCTCCGCCAGGTGGGCGACCAGGCTGTCCGGGTCCACGATCGTCCGGGCGGTCCGGCGCACCAGCCCCACCCGGTCCACGATCGCGCGGATCTCCTCCGGCGGCAGGCAGCTCAGGATCGCCTTGCCCAGACCGGTCGAGTGCGGCAGCTCGTGCGAGCCCATGCGCAGGTCGAGCCGCACGCGCTCGTTGCCACCGACCTGGTCGATCACCACCGCCTGGTCCTGCACCAGGGTCGCCAACCGCGCCGTCGACCGGGTGCCGCGGGCCAGGGCCACCAGGTGCGGCCGGGCCACATCCCGCAGCGACGTCTGCGCCAGCGCCTGCGACCCCAACCGGGCCAGCGCCATCCCGAGTCGGTAGCGGCGGGTCATCCCGCTGCCCTCGTCCGCCACCAGGCCGCGCCGGGTCAGCGTGTGCAGGGTCGCGAAGACCGCGCTCTTGGACAGGCCGAGGGCCGCGCCGATGTCCGTCACCGACATCGGCTCACCCGGCGGTTGCGCCGCCAGGAGTTCCAGGACGTCCACCGCCCGCGACACCGACTTCACCCAGTACCGGGAGTCCTCCTCGGCCTCGGGTCTGATCGTGCTGCTCGCCATCGGTGTCCCCCTGGTCGTGGTCGGGCCGTCAGGCTAACCGCTGTTCGGCATCGCCGACCAGGGTTAGGCGAAGCGTCCCGAGCGACGACTCCACCTGCCGGCGCGGCGCCGATACCCCCGCCTCGCGTCGCCGTCACCGGGTTCGGAGCCGGCGCACGGGGTGCGAATCGCCTGAACCGCCACCGCGCCGGAACTGGCCTGTGGATAACCCCGACAGCAGTGTCCTCGCAGGTCACGATGCACCATGCCCGACCACGTCTTCGTCGACGAGAGCAAGAAGCGCGACTACCTGCTGGTCGCCGCCGCCCTGCCCGAGGCAGCGCTGGCCGACGCCCGGCGAGCGCTGCGCGCGCTCCTGCGGCCCGGTCAGCGGCGACTGCACATGGTCAAGGAGTCACCCTCCCGGCAGCGGCAGATCGTCGGGGTGCTGCGGGAGGTGGGGCCGGCGGTGACGGTGTACCGGGCGGTGAGCGACGGCCGGTCGGACGTGGCCCGCCGGGCCGCGTGCCTCGACGCCTTGATCCGGGACGCCGTGCGTGCCGATGTCCGCCTGCTGGTGATCGAGCGCGAGGCAGGAGCGGAAGAACGCGACCGCCATCGCCTGTTCGACGCCCTGGGAGGTCGTCCCTCTCCCCAGTACCGGCACCTCGCTCCCGCCGAGGAGCAACTACTCGCCATCCCCGACGCCATCGCCTGGGCTTGGGCTCGCGGAGGCCCCGCCCGCCGGTCGATCCGCGCGCTCATCCTGCATACAAGAACGGTCTAGACAGCGCGAAACCCGAGCGCCACAACCGTCCGGAAGGGTCTCGGGTCCACTTTCCCGGGCTACTGCCCGGAACACGCACCAGCCTACGCCCTCCCCCGCCCCGCATCCAGGGCGTGCACTACTCAACTCCGGGTGCATTCGCA
Source organism: Cellulomonas taurus (assembly GCF_012931845.1). Classification (NCBI taxonomy): domain Bacteria; kingdom Bacillati; phylum Actinomycetota; class Actinomycetes; order Micrococcales; family Cellulomonadaceae; genus Cellulomonas; species Cellulomonas taurus. Next base: position 100,879 of record NZ_CP051884.1, on the reverse strand, counting down.
CTCAAGCACCTGGTCACGCGCCCGCCGGAAGCGCTTACGATCACTCAGGTCCGCTGCCACCGCTGCCCCGGAGGAATCCCATGCGCCTCGCCGTGATCGGCCTGGCGTCCTCCCACGTGGACCAGATCGTCCGGCTGGCGAGCACCGGACGGCTGGGGCCCGCCCGGATCGGCGCGCTCTGGGCCCCGGTGGTCGAGCCGGTCCCGGCCGACCGGCTCACCCAGCTCCGGCGCGCGGCCGGTCTGCCCGACCATCACGGGCTGGGTTCGTCCGACCACCACGGCCCGCATGCGGCCGGCCTACCCGACCGTCACGAGCCCGGTTCGTCCGACCACGGGGCTCCCGACCCGCTGCGGGCGGCCCTCGCCCACGGCTGCGATGCCGCCATCGTGGCGACCCGGGACCCGCGGAGCCATCGCACGCTGGCCGCACCGCTGCTGGCCGCCGGGTTGCCGGTGTTCGTGGACAAGCCCTTCGTCGCGGACCCCGCGGATGCGGAGGCCCTGGTCGCGGTGGCGGAGCGCAGCGGGGCGCTGCTGACCTCGTCCTCGGCGCTGCGCTGGCATCCCTCGGTGCAGCAGGCGAGCCACCGGTGGGCGCAGTACGCCGTCGACTCGGCCGAGGGCATCACGGTGCGCGTCTGTGGACCGTTCGATCCGGGCTCCCCGCACGGTGGCCGCGCCTTCCTCGGGGTCCATGCCGTCGAGGCGGCGCTGGGGGCGCTGGCCCCGCGCGCGTCGGCCGAGGCACCTCGGGTGCTGCGGGTGTCCGATCGCGGTGACCGCCGGGTCGCGGAGATCGCGGTGGGGGCGGACCGCGCGGTGATCGAGCTCGGGCCGTTCGACGGCTGGCGGATCAGTGGCCCCGGGGTGGACGCGCCGCTGCCGTTGGACGACGAGTACCTGCGCCCCGGGCTGCTGGGCTTCGTCCACGCGGTGGCGGCTGGACAGGGCGCCTGGCCGCTGACCGGCGCCGAGCTGGTGGACACGGCGCGGGTGCTGGCCGAGGTCTGCGGATGAGTCCGGCGTCTCCCGGCCCGGACGCACGAGAGGCGGCACCGAGGTGCCGCCTCTCGTGTGGGGTGGGGTCCAGCCCGACCGTCATCCCCGGGGTCCTGCTGCTCCGCCAAGAGCTTTCCAAACGCCATTCGGCACGACCGAACGGATAGTGCATTCAAGCAAGCGGCCGACCCCAGGGCAACAGCTCAGCGTTACGGTTCTGTAAAGCCTGGCGTTGTTCGGTAGGGCCGAATAGTCACACGATGAGGTTCCCGTCGGTCAGCACACCGGGCCCGGTCGGGGGCATCGACTCCCGCGTGACGCCCCGTTCGACGCAACCCGTGTGCAGCAGCGTCGACCCAGTGGCGAACCCGCCGAGCTGCAAGGCTCCGCCGACGAAGGTCGACCCGGTCGCCCGGTAGTGGTTGACCCCCTCGGTGACCCGGATGTGCCCCAGATCGGCCCGTCCCGCCATACCGGTGTGACCCTCGAAGCTCCAGCTCACCACCCGGCCGCCACCTGTCGACCGCCCGAACACCGCACCGGTCGACGGCCCACCGGACGCCCGGGTGCCCACCGCCGCGAACTCCTGGTCGGCAGCCCCGCTCAGCACCAGGCCGGTGTTCTCCAGTACCGTGCCGTCCAGGGTCAGCCGGCCGGCGGCCACCGGCACCGGGGCCGACGCACCGTCCGCACCCTTCCCGCGCAGCGTGCACCCGGTGAGGGTGAGCGGGCCGGTGCCCTGCCAGGAGGTCGTGGCGCCGTCCAGGCCGGTGATCGTGGTGCGCACCAGATGCACGGGCGTGGTCACGTTCGCCGCGATGAACGGCAGGGTGGCATCCGCCGCGGTCAACCCGATCACGCAGTCCTCGATCACCGTCGGACGCGCCGACACCGCGGTGGCCTGGGACAGCTGGAACCGGGCGTCCACCCGGCAGCCGCGCATCTGCAGACCGTCGGCGTTGACCCACATCCAGCTCGGGTAGTCCGGCATGCTCGGGTCCTTGACTACCTGGCAGTCCTCCAGGGTGAGGTCGATGACCCCGACCCGGGCGAAGAACAGCGCCGTGACCTGCTGCCGGACGGTCACCCGCTTCGCGCGACCACCCCAGGTCGCCCCGGAGTTGGCGAAGGTCATCAGCCCGCTGTTCCCGATGTAGGTCAGGTCGTGCTCGTACTGGCCGTGGGTGACGAACGGGCCCTGCACGTCCCCGTCGCCGTGACAGTTCTGCACCATCGAGTACGCAGCGCAGGTGAAGTCGTTCAGGTGGCGGGCGTTCGAGGTGCGGCAGTCCCGGACCTGCGCGTACAGGCAGCTGATCTGCTGGGTCAGGTACCCCGCACCACCCAGGGTCACGCTGACCGGATTGCGCAGCGAGCACTGGGAGGTGACGTAGGTGGTGTTCCACCGCCGCATGATCACCGGCCAGAACGTGCGCTCGGCGTCGATCTGGTGCACGTCGCAGTGCGTGGCGTACTCGAAGGCGACCGGGTGCGAGCCGGTGATCTGGTCCGACCCGGTGCCCAGGAACCGCATCCGCTGCACGGTGACCCGCTGCACCGGGTCCACCCGGGTCCAGGTGAGGGTGCGCCCGGCGGTGAGCGCCCAGCCGGTCTTGTAGCCGACCCGGACATGCGTGCCGTCGACGATCTGGGTGATCTGCAGCAGGTACATCAGCTCCCGTTCGGCGCTGCCGCCACCGGGCCGGGGGTTGGTCTGCACCGCCCACCACTGCCCGACGGTGAAGGCCGCGGAGTCGGGCACCGGCAGGATGTCGACCTGCTCGGGCAGGTCCGAGGGCAGCGCACCGGTGACGACCTGATCGGTGACGGCGCCCTGGAAGAACAGCACGGCAGCGAACGGGTCGTTGGCCGCCGCGGGCTCGATCCCCTCGGTGGTGACCAGGTGGTTGCCGAAGTCGAGCACCAGGTCGGAGCGGCTGAACCGGTGCCGCCGGACGAAGTTCAGGTCGGTGTGCGCCTCGATCCGCCGCACCGTCGGGTCGGCGACCAGGGCATCCAGCGCGTCGTCGGCCGGGGTGTCCGGGCCGAGCACGCCGAACTGCCGGAAGTCGACGGTGCCCTCGTGCACCAGGTGCCAGCGGCCGGTCGCCGGGGAGGTGGCCCGGGCGATCACGGTGCCCCCGTTCGGCTCGGCGGTGGAGGCGGCATCCCAGCGCATCAGCAGGGCACCACCGTCACCGGCGGCGGCGTAGCCGATGACCAGCACCACGTCGTCCTTCTTCGGATTGAGGGCGCGCAGGTCGGCGACCGTGGGCACGCTGCGCGCGGATCCGGCACCGGCGCCCCCGCCCGCCTGCGCGGTGGACGCGGTGCCGAGCACGGCGGCGGCCCCGAGCACCGAGACCCCGCCGAGGCGGAGCAGGCTGCGACGGGCTGGGGTGGCCGGAGCCGGGTCGTCGACGGTGACGGACTCGGTCGGGTCGGAGCGGTGCAGACGCATGACAACCTCCTGGATCGGTGGATGAGCTCCACACGGAGGTGCCGGGCGTTCGGATGACCGGGCGCGGGCTGGGCGGACGGCCGGGCGAATGGCGCCGAAGCTATGGCCGCGCGGCACCGGGTGTCAACGGCCCGGGCCTGACATGACAGGAATGCTTGCCAGCCTCCGCCCCGGAGACCTAGCGTTGCGCCACCCATCCAGAGCGACCGAGAGACCTGGCTCGTCGACGTCGCAGCAACCCCCCGCGAGAGCGGGTGCGGGTGCTTCCGCCAGGACCGATGGAGCAAGCATGAGCGCAGGTGAGTACCCCGACGGTCTGGGCGCGATCGAGCGACCCACGGTGTCCTTCGAGCTGTACCCGCCGCGCAACCCGAACGCCGCGCCCAAGCTCTGGTCCACCGTCCGGGCACTGGCCGACGTGCGGCCCGACTTCGTGTCGGTGACCTACGGGGCGAGCGGTTCCACCCGGGACACCACCCGGACCCTGGTCCGCCGACTGTTGCGCGAGACCTCCCTGACCCCGATCGCCCACCTCACCTGCGTGGGGACGTCGCGGGCCGAGCTGGCGGCGACCGTCGAAGAGTTCCTGGACGAGGGGGTGCGGGCCTTCCTGGCCCTGCGCGGTGACCCGCCGACCGACGGCTCCTGGCAGGCGCACCCGGACGGTCTGCCCACCGCGAGCGCCCTGGTCGAACTGCTGCGGGAGATCGAGGCCCGGCGCTGTGCCTCCAGCCCGGCCCAGGCGGTCCGGGCCACGGTGCGGCCGCTGTCGGTGGCGGTGGCCGCATTCCCGCGCGGCAACGCCGGGGCGGGCAGCACCCGGGAGCAGGACATCGCCGCACTGCTGGCGAAGCAGGCAGCCGGTGCCGACTTCGCGATCACGCAGCTGTTCTACGACGCCCCCTCCTATCTGGAGCTGGTGGCGCTGGCCCGGGACGCCGGGGTGACCATCCCGATCGTGCCCGGCATCATCCCGATGACCGACCCGGCGCGGCTGCGCCGGGTGCAGCAGCTCACCGGCGTCGAGGTGCCCGAGTCGGTGCTGTCCCGGCTGGACGCCTTCGACCCGGAGACCGAGGCGGCAGCCCGGCACCGGGTGGGCACCCGGTTGGGCATCGACCTGGTGAACGCGGTGCTCGACGGTGGCGCCCCCGGTGTCCACCTCTACACCTTCAACAACGCAGGACCTGCTCTCGACCTGCTCGACGGCGCCGGACTCGGCGGCGACGGCGCACCGAGGGCCGCCCGGGTGAGCGTGTCACCCACTCCTGTCCCGACCAGCTGAGGCGAAGATGACCCACACCCACCCGTTCCCCGCCGGCATCGTCCTGGGCTACCCGCGCATCGGACCCCGGCGTGAGCTCAAGAAGGCCATCGAGTCGTTCTGGGCCGGACGTTCCACCGCCGCCGAGGTCGAGGCCACCGCCGCCGACCTGCGCCGCCGCACCCGCACCCGGCTCGCCGAGCTGGGTCTGAGCACCACGCTGCCGGCGATCCCCAGTGCCTTCTCCTTCTACGACCAGGTGCTGGACGCCGCTGTCGTGCTGGGTGCGGTGCCGGAGCGGTTCGCCGACCTGCGCGACGCCGACGGCGGGCTGGACCTGGCCGGGTACTCCACGGTGGCGCGCGGCCGCGGGGACGACCTGCCGCTGGAGATGACCAAGTGGTTCGACTCCAACTACCACTACCTGGTGCCGGAGATCGGTGCCGACACCACCTTCGCCTACTCCTCGGACCGACCGGTGCGGGAGTTCGCCGAGGCGCTGGCCGACGGCGTGCTGACCCGGCCCGTGATCGTCGGACCGGTGACCTTCCTGGCCCTGGCCAAGAGCACCGACGGCACCGCCCCGATCGACCGCCTCGACGACGTGCTCCCGGTCTACGTCGAGCTGCTCCGGGCGCTCAAGGCCGCCGGTGCCACCTGGGTGCAGATCGACGAGCCCGCGCTGGTCTCCGACTCCACCGGCGTCGACGCCGACCGGCTGTTGGCCGCGACCGAGCGCGCCTACCAGGTGCTCGGCGCCGAGCTGGCCGTGGACGATCGCCCGGCTCTGCTGGTGGCCGCTCCCTACGGCGAGCTGCGCGAGGCACTGGACGTGCTGGCCGAGGCACCGATCGAGGGCGTCGCCCTGGACCTGGTCCGCGGCTCGCTGCCCACCGTCTCCGACGCGACCCGGGCGGCCCTGGCGGACAAGGTGCTGGTCGGTGGCGTGATCGACGGCCACAACATCTGGCGCGCCGACCTGGACGCGGCACTCACCACCCTGGAGCGGCTGGAAGGGCTCGGCGCCGAGCAGACCGCCGTCGGCACCTCCACCTCCCTGTTCCACGTGCCGCACGACGTGCAGGACGAGCCGGACCTGGCCGACACCCTGAAGTCGTGGCTGGCCTTCGCCGACCAGAAGGTGGTCGAGGTCGTCACCCTCGCCACCGGTCTGACCGAGGGCCGCGAGGCGGTGCACGCCGAGCTGCTGGCCGCCGCCGACGCCCGTCGGTCCCGGGCCGAGGCCGCCGGGGTGGTCCGCCCCGAGGTGCGCGAGCGGGCCGCCGGTCTGGAGGAGTCGGCCTTCGGCCGCGCTGCCTACACCGAGCGCCGGGACGCCCAGCAGGCCCGGCTGAACCTGCCGCCGCTGCCGACCACCACCATCGGGTCGTTCCCGCAGACCCCGGAGATCCGCAAGGCCCGCGCCGCCTTCGTCGCCGGTGAGCTGACCGCCGAGCAGTACGACGACGCGATGAAGGCGGAGATCCGCGGCGTGGTCGAGCTGCAGGAGCAGATCGGGCTGGACGTGCTGGTGCACGGCGAGCCGGAGCGCAACGACATGGTGCAGTACTTCGCGGAGAACCTGGACGGCTTCGCCGTCACCCGCAACGGCTGGGTCCAGTCCTACGGCTCGCGCTGCACCCGTCCGTCGATCCTGTGGGGCGATGTCTCCCGGCCGAAGCCGATCACCGTCGACTGGACCCGGTACACCCAGTCGTTGACCAGCAAGCCGGTCAAGGGCATGCTCACCGGCCCGGTGACGATCCTGGCCTGGAGCTTCGTCCGCGACGACCAGCCGCTCGCCGACACCGCGAACCAGGTGGCGCTCGCCCTCCGGGACGAGATCGTCGACCTGGAGGCCGCCGGGATCGCCATCGTGCAGGTGGACGAGCCGGCCCTGCGCGAGCTGCTGCCGCTGCGCGCCGAGGACCACGCCGCCTACCTGGACTGGTCGGTGCGCTCGTTCCGGCTGGCGACCGCCGGGGTGCGTCCGGACACCCAGATCCACACCCACCTCTGCTACTCGGAGTTCGGCGAGATCATGGGCGCGATCGACGGCCTGGACGCCGACGTGACCTCCATCGAGGCCGCGCGCTCCAAGATGGAGATCCTGGCCGACATCGCCGCTGCCGGGTACCCGCGTCAGATCGGCCCCGGCGTCTGGGACATCCACTCCCCGCGGGTGCCCTCCGAGGCCGAGGTCACCGGGCTGCTGAGCACCGCGGTCGGCGCCATCGACCCGGCGCAGCTGTGGGTCAACCCGGACTGCGGCCTCAAGACCCGCCGCTACGCCGAGGTCACCCCGTCCCTGGAGCACATGGTCGCCGCCACCGGCACCGTTCGCGCGGGCCTGGCGGTGCCGACCGCCTGAGCCCTGCTGAGCCCTGCTGGGTCCTGTCGGATCTTGCTGGGTCTGGACAGCCGAACGGCCGGGTCGGAGCATCCCGCTCCGGCCCGGCCGTTCGTCGTCAGCTCAGGCCGATGCCTCGATGCTGGTCGGCGCGGAGCCGGTCTGCACCTCGATCCGGCGCGGCTTGGCCTCCTCCGCCACCGGGATGGTGAGGGTGAGCACGCCGTCGGTGTACGAGGCGCTGATCGCGTCCAGGTTCAGACCACGGCCGACGGTGAGCTGCCGGGCGTAGGTGCCGGTCGGACGCTCCTTGGCCAGGTACTGCACACCCTCCTCGGACCGCGGCGTGCGCTGGGCGCGGATCGTGAGGGTGCGGTCGTCGACGTTCACGTCGATCGAGCCCGGGTCGGCGCCCGGCAGGTCGACGTGCGCGACGTAGTGGTCGCCGGAGCGATACAGGTCCAGCGGCATCTGGGCCGCCGCCCGGTCGGCGCCGAGCACCTGCGTCATCAGCCGATCCATCTCCTGGAACGGGTCGAAACGAGTAGCCACAGCCCGTCACCTCCTTCGATGCCGAGCCCCGGACCGCCCGGGGCCGGAAAGCTGATCCGGTGTCCCACCGGATGGGCTACAGGAGATGTTTTAGCACTCTCACCCGTCGAGTGCTAGTCCCGGGCGAGCTGCTCCGCGTGCTGCGCCAACGCGTCCACGATCCGCACATCGGCGTCCAACCACGGCACCTGGTGCCAGTCGCCCGCGGGCAGCCAGCGCAGCTCGTCGTGCTCGACCAGCGGCCGCGGTTCGCCGCCGACGACCACCGCCAGCCAGAGCCGCATCTCGTACGCGTCCGACAGGCGCCAAGCACCACCGTCCGGTCCGACCAGCTCCGCGCCGAGCCGCAGGTCGACGCCCAGTTCCTCGCGCAGTTCGCGGTGCACACCGTCCACCGGCGTCTCGCCCGGCTCGACCTTGCCGCCGGGGAACTCCCACCGACCGGCGAGCGACACCGGGCCGGATCGGCGAGCGGCGAGCAGCGACCGGGGGGCGTCGAGGTCGTCGACGATGGCAGCGGCCACCACGAGGCGAGGAGAGTCGGGCACGGTCGCAGTCTGCCAGCCGACGGTCGCGGCCCGGTGCTGGTCAGCGCTCAGCAGAACCGGGAATGCCTAGACCAGAATCAGGCCCAGCAGGCTCACGCCGCCCGCGACCAGGGTGGCGAGCGCACCCAGCACCAGCGGTCGCCCGCCGGTCCGGATCAGCCGCCCCAGGTGGATCTGGCTGCCGAGCGCCACCATCGCCGCCCCCAGCGCGATCGTGGTCACCGGCTTCACCACGTCGATCAGCGGGTCGGGCACCGCACCCACCGTGCGCAGCAGCACCGCGACCACGAAGCCGATCACGAACACCGGCACCCACGGCGCCGTCCGCTGCCCCACCGTGTCGTGCCGTCGGCGCCGCAGCACCCCCGCCCCGGCGACCAGCGGCGCGAGCAGCAGCACCCGGGCCAGCTTCGCCACGATCGCCACGGTCAGCGCCGCCGCCGAGATCGTCCCGGCCGCCGCGACCACCTGGGCCACCTCGTGCACCGACATCCCGGCCCACAGTCCGGCGGTCCGGTCGTCGAGCCCGATCACCCGGCTGAGCACCGGCAGCGCGACGATCGCCAGCGACCCGTAGACGGTGACCAGGGCGACGGCGGTGGCGACGTCCTCCTCCTCAGCGTCGGCGACCGGGCTCATCCCGGCGATCGCGGCCGCCCCGCAGATGGAGAACCCGGTCGCCACCAGCAGGGTCAGCGCGCGGCGCACCCGCAGCACCCGGCCGAGCCACAGGGTCACCGCGAAGGTCGTCGCCACGGTGGCCACCAGCACCACCAGCTCGCCCACTCCGAGCCGGGTCAGGTCGCCGACGGACAGCTGCATACCGAGCAGCACCACGCCAGCCCGGAGCACGTAGCGCGCGGTCCAGGCCAGCCCCGGCTCCAGCACCGGGGGCAACCACCCCGCCCCCCGGGCCACCGCCCCCAGGAGGATCGCGAGCAGCAGCGCCGGCGCCGCCGGTGCCAGCCAGGTCACCGCCACGCACAGTGCGGACACGACGACCGCGACCACGGCGCCGGGCACCATCTGCCGGACGCGATGCATGGCGGTCGGAGGAGCTGCTACGACGGAAGGAGGCATGGGATCAGGGTGCGCGAGGCCCGACTCCTGGCGGAACGAACAAGCTCGTGGCGGGGCATAGTCTGGGGCTATGGGCGAGCGGATCTCGGTGGGTGCGGTGGAGCTGCTGGACGCCGTGGCCGCGCACGGCTCGCTGACCGCAGCCGCCGCGGCCCTGGGGATCGCACAGCCGTCGGTGAGCGCCGGCCTGCGGCGGCTCGAACGACGCACCGGCCTGACCCTGGTCAGCCGCTCCGCCACCGGCACCCGCCTGACCGCGGCGGGCAGGACGGTGCTCGACCGTGGCCGTGCGCTGCTCGCCGCCTCGGACGCGCTGGAACGCGAGATCGTCGCCCTGCGCCAGGGCGAGCGGGTCCGGGTCGCCGCCAGCCTGAGCATCGCCGAGTACCTGGTGCCGCTGTGGCTGTCCGGCCGGTCGCCGGAGGCCGCGGCGGTCGAGCTGACCGTGGCGAACTCGCGCGAGGTGATGGCCGAGGTGCTGGACGGTCGCGCCGATCTCGGCTTCGTGGAAGGCCCCCGGGTGGCGGACGGCCTGCGGCAGCGGGTGGTGGGCGACGACGAGCTGCTGGTGGTGGTCGCCCCGGATCACCCGTGGGCGCGGCTGCGCACCCCGTTGGACCCGGCGACTCTGGCAGCCGGGCCGCTGGCGGTGCGCGAGGAGGGTTCGGGCACCCGCGAGGTGTTGGAGGAGGCGTTGCTCGCGGCCGGGACAGCGCTCGGCCGGGCGGTGCACCAGCTCGGCTCCACGTCAGCGGTGAAGACGATGGTGCGCACCGGGCGGATCGCCGCGGTGCTGTCCCAGCTCACCGTGGCGGACGAGATCGCCCGCGGCGCCCTGGTCGCGGTGCCGACCGCGGTGGATCTGCGGCGGCGGCTGCGCATGGTCTGGTCGTCGGGACGGGAACCGTCGGCCGCCGCCCGGCAGCTCGCGGCCGACGTGGTCTCCGCGACGAGCCGCTGAGGCGTCACCGACCGACAAGTCACTGGGATGCGACCGGTGACGGGTCGTCGATCGCCCACCGGGGACGGGCCGCGCACCTCGGCCCGTCAGCGGTGTGGTCGTCGTGCCAGCAGGGGGCTGTGGCGCGACGACGGATCAGCGAATGCCCGCGGCCTTGGCCCAGGCGACTGCCTCGGACCGGGTGGAGGCGCCGATCTTGCGATAGACGCTGCGCACCTGGGACTTGACGGTGTTGCGGGTGACGAACAGTCGACGCGCGATGTCCTCGAGCGTGACGTCCTCGGTCAGTTCGGCCAGCACGATCCGCTCACGTGTGGTGAGGGGCTCGCCGAAGATCTCGCTCCGGGTGGTGGGGGCGATCTCCATGGTGCTCATCGGTTCCTCCGGTGGGTGGCGAGGCGCGGCTGCGGGGGGTCCAGCGGCCGTCTACCGGTTGTGATCGGCAATAGTGCGCGCCCGCCACGGATTCCGGGTAGAACTCGCTCCGACCGGATGGGGGACAAAACGCCCAAAACACCCAGGATTCTGGGCCCGAAGTCCCAGGTCATTCACCGGGAAACGCTTGCCGGGTCCGCGGGTGAGAAACACCCGTTCGGCGCAGCGGGTGAAGTTGGTCGTCTCACCCGCTGATCAGCCCGCGGACCCGATAAGGTCACCCGGCCGCGAGCGCGGCGTACTCCTCCGGGGTGAGCAGCGGGCCGGTCGACTCCACCTCGACCTTGAGCAGCCACCCGGCGCCGTAGGGCTCGGCGTTCACCACGGACGGCTCGTCCACCGCGGCGGTGTTGACCTCCACCACGGTGCCGGTCACCGGGGAGAACAGCTCGGAGACCGACTTGGTGGACTCGACCTCCCCGATCACGGCACCGGCGGTGATCGCGGCACCGACCTCGGGCAGCTCCAGGTAGACGATGTCGCCGAGGGCCTCGGCGGCGGTGGCGGTGATGCCGACTGTCGCCGGGCTGCCTGCCTCGATCCACTCGTGCTCGGCGGTGTACTGCAGGTGGCTGGGGGTCTCGCTCATGGTGGTGCTCCTCAGTGGGATCGGCGGTAGAAGGGCAGGGCGACCACGCGGACCGGCTCGCGGCGGCCGCGGATGTCGACGGCGAGTTCGGTGTCCGGCGCGGACACCTCGGGGCTCACGTAGGCCATCGCGACCGGCACGCCCAGGGTGGGTGACGGGGCACCGGAGGTGACGGAGCCGATCACCGGCGCGTCGTCGGCGGTGGAGGTGACCACCGGGTACCCGTGCCGGGCGGCGCGGCGGCCGGAGCCGACCAGACCGACCAGCACCCGGGACGGCGTGGCGTGCGCTCGGGACGCCAACGCCTCGCGACCGACGAACGGCCCCGGCTTGTCCAGCTTCACCACCCGGCCGAGCCCGGCGTCGTGCGGTGCGGTGGTGCGGTCCAGCTCGTTGCCGTACAGCGGCATCCCGGCCTCCAGGCGGAGGCTGTCCCGCGCTGCCAGACCGGCGGGCACCAGGCCGTGCGGCTGACCGGCGGCCAGGATCGTCCGCCACAGCCCGGGGGCCTCGGCGGCCGGGACGAACAGCTCGAAGCCGTCCTCCCCGGTGTACCCGGTCCGGGCCACCAGCGCCGCGACCCCACCCACGGTCGCGGACGTCGAGGCGTAGTACTTCAGCTCGCGGACCGCGTCGGCGGCGGCGGGATCGGTCAGGCCGACCACGATCTCCGCGGCGGCCGGGCCTTGGACCGCGATCAGCGCGGTGTCCAGCGAACGGTCGGTCAGCACCGCGTCGAACCCGTCCGACCGGGCGGCGAGCTCCTGCGCGACCACGGCGACGTTCGACGCGTTGGCGACCACCAGGTACGACTCGTCGCCGAGCCGGTAGACGATCAGGTCGTCGATGATCCCGCCGTCCTCGGCCACGATCATCGTGTACCGGGCCCGCCCCACGGCCAGCGCGGTCAGGTTGCCGACCAGGGCGTGGTCGAGGGCGGCACCAGCACCCGGACCGTCCAGGTGCAGCTCGCCCATGTGCGACAGGTCGAACAGCCCGGCCGCCGAGCGTACCGCCTGGTGTTCGGCCAGATCGGAGCTGTACCGCAGCGGCATCGACCACCCGGCGAACGGCACCAGGGTGGCGCCGAGCGCGACGTGCTCGGCGTGCAGCGGCGACTCGATGGTCGGGGCGTCGTCGTTCACAGGGTGGCTCCTTCGGCGTAGGCCTCGATCGGCGGGCAGGCACAGATCAGGTTGCGGTCACCGCGCGCGCCGTCGATCCGACGCACCGGCGGCCAGTACTTCCCGCCCCGGAGCGCGGCCACCGGGAAGGCCGCCAGCTCACGGCCGTAGGGGTGCTCCCAGACGTCGGCGGTGACCAACGCGGCGGTGTGCGGGGCGTTCCGCAGCGGCGAGTCGGCGAGCGGCCAACGCCCGGCGGCCACCGCGTCGATCTCGCCCCGGATCGCCACCATCGCGTCGACGAACCGGTCCAGCTCGGCCAGGTCCTCGCTCTCGGTCGGCTCCACCATCAGGGTCCCGGCGACCGGGAAGGACAGGGTCGGCGCGTGGAAGCCGTAGTCCATCAGCCGCTTCGCCACGTCCTCGGCGGTCACGCCGGTCTCCTTGGTGATGCCGCGCAGGTCGAGGATGCACTCGTGCGCGACCAGCCCGGCCGGGCCGGTGTAGAGCACCGGGAAGTGGTCGGTGAGGCGGGCCGCCAGGTAGTTGGCCGAGGCGACCGCCGTCTGGGTGGCCCGGCGCAGACCGTCGGCGCCCATCAGCGCGACGTAGGCCCAGCTGATCGGCAGGATGCCCGCCGACCCGAACGGTGCCGCGGACACCGCCGGTGCGCCGGTCACGCCGAGGTCCAGCGAGGGCAGGTGCGGGATCAGGTGCTCGGCGACCCCGATCGGCCCGGCGCCCGGACCGCCACCACCGTGGGGGATGCAGAAGGTCTTGTGCAGGTTCAGGTGCGAGACGTCGCCGCCGAACTCCCCCGGTCGGGCCAGGCCGACCAGCGCGTTCAGGTTCGCGCCGTCGATGTACACCTGCCCGCCGGCGGCGTGCACCAGGTCGCAGACGGTACGGACGTCCTGCTCGTAGACGCCGTGGGTGGAGGGATAGGTGATCATGATCGCCGCGACCTCCTGACCGTGCTGGTCCAGCTTGGCCCGCAGGTCGTCGAGCAGGATCGCGCCGTCCTCGGCGGTGGCGACCACGACCACCCGCATCCCGGCCAGGGCGGCGGAGGCGGCATTCGTGCCGTGCGCCGACGCGGGGATCAGGCAGATGTCCCGCACCGGGGCACCCTCGGCCCGGTTGGCCTCGTGGAAGCCGCGGATCGCCAACAGCCCGGCGAACTCGCCCTGCGCGCCGGAGTTCGGCTGCACCGACACCGCCGCGTAGCCGGTGATCTCGGCCAGCCAGCCGGAGAGGTCGTCGATCAGTTCGGCGTACCCGGCTGCCTGGTCGGCGGGGACGAAGGGGTGCAGCCCGGCGAACTCCGGCCAGCTGATCGACTCCATCTCCACCGTCGCGTTCAGCTTCATCGTGCAGGAGCCGAGCGGGATCATCGTGCGGTCCAGCGCCAGGTCCTTGTCGGACAGCGACCGCAGGTAGCGCAGCATGGCGGTCTCGCTGCGGTGGGTGTGGAACACCGGGTGGGTCAGGTACGACGACGTGCGGGCCAGCGCGGCCGGGATCACCGAGGCCGACGACTCGACCCGCGTGGCGTCGAAGGCGGCCAGCACCGCGTCGACGTGGGCCGCGGTGGTGACCTCGTCGCAGGCGATCTGCACGTGGTCGGCGTCGGGGGCGTAGAGGTTGATCCCCCGCTCCAGCGCCGCCGCCAGCACCGCGGCCGACCGCCCCGGCACCACGGCCCGCACGGTGTCGAAGAAGGTCGCGTGCTCCACCTCGACCCCGGCGGCACGCAGGCCCTCGGCGACCGACACCGCGTGGCCGTGCACCCGCTCGGCGATCGCCCGCAGCCCGTCCGGGCCGTGATAGACCGCGTACATCGAGGCTACGATCGCCAGCAGGGCCTGCGCGGTGCAGATGTTGCTGGTCGCCTTCTCCCGGCGGATGTGCTGCTCGCGGGTCTGCAACGCCAGCCGGTAGGCGACGGCCCCGTCGGCGTCGATGGACACCCCGACCAGTCGGCCCGGCAGCATCCGCTCCAACCCGGTGCGCACCGCCATGTACGCGGCGTGCGGCCCGCCGTAGAACAGCGGCACCCCGAAGCGCTGCGACGACCCGACCGCGATGTCGGCGCCCAGTTCGCCGGGCGGGGTCAGCAGGGTGAGCGACAGCAGATCGGCGGCCACCGTGACCAGCGCGTTCCGCTCCTTGGCGGCGGCGATCAGCGGGGCGATGTCCCGGACGGCACCCGAGGCGCCCGGCGCCTGGATCACGACGCCGATCAGGTCCTCGTCCAGCTCCGGCAGTCCGTCGGTCAGGTCGGCGACCACCAGGCCCAGCCCGGCCGCCAGCGCCCGGCCCTCGGTCACCGCGCGGGTCTGCGGCAGGCAGTCGGCGTCCAGCACCACGACCCCGGTGCGACCCTTCGCCGCGCGGTGCATCAGCGCCATCGACTCGGCGACGGCGGTGGCCTCGTCCAGCAGCGACGCGTTCGCCACCGGCAGCGCTGTCAGGTCGGCGACCACGGTCTGGAAGTTCAGCAGCGCCTCCAACCGGCCCTGACTGATCTCCGGCTGGTACGGCGTGTAGGCGGTGTACCAGGCCGGGGACTCCAGCACGTTCCGCCGGATCACCGGCGGCGTCACGGTGTCCGAGTAGCCCAACCCGATCATCTGGGTGCGCACGGTGTTCTTGGCCGCGAGCGCCCGCAGGTCGGCCAGCACCTCGGACTCGGTGCGTGCGGCCGGCAGGTCCAGCGGCCGGGCGGTCCGGATCGAGGCGGGCACCGCGGCGTCAGTGAGCGCGTCCAGGTCGACGTAGGTGCCGGTCGATGACAGTGCCGCGAGCAGTGCCGCGGCGTCGGTGCGACGGGGACCGATGTGCCGGTCGGCGAAGTCGTCCAGAGGGAAGGTCACGCGGCTGCTCCAGGGAGGGACGGGCGGGTGGCGTCCTCCCCGCTCTGTCATCCGCGCCCGCGGGCACGACCTGAGAGTTTTGCCGGTCCGCCGTGGCCCGCGAGGGCCCGGGGCGCGCCGACTTGCACCGTCGGTGGACCGGTCGGTGACCGGTCGCTTTCCAGAGTTGCCTGGCCGTGGCGGTACGGGTGCCTGAGAGATTCCCGGGGAGGGTTTGCTCCTTCGGCGCCACCAGCGGGTGATCTCTCCCGCCACGGTTCGAGCAGCGTGTGAAGTTGTGAACTGCGGCACAGCCTAACCGGCCCCGGCGGGAAGCGTCAGACCTCTCGGGTCATGAACACACTGAGCGGGTCCGGTCGGTAGTCGGCGAAGGGCGCGCACTCGACGAATCCGTGCCGGGCGTACAGCCGCCGGGCCGGGGCGAACTGGTCCTCGGCACCGGTCTCCAGGCTGAGCCGCCGCATTCCGCGGGCGTCGGCCAGCTCGATCAGGTGGGTGAGCACCGCCGCCCCGATCCCCCGGCCACGGGCCGCCACCGTGGTCCGCATGGACTTCAGCTCACCGTGACCGTCGCCCAGGTCCTTCAACGCCCCGCAGCCGAGCAGCAGCGTGCCCACCCAGGCGGTCACCATCGTGACCGAGGGGTGGCGGAGCTGGTCGACGTCCAGGGCGTGCACCGACTCCGGCGGGCTGCCCGCCCGCATGTCGGACAGGTGCTCGGCCAGCAGGACGTGCACGGCGGGCCGGGTCAGGTCGTCGACCTCGATGGTCAGGTCGCCGGTCATGCCACCACCTCGCGCACCCGCACCGTGCGGACCGCCTGCAACCGCTGCACCGTGCGGGTGAGCAGGCGCTGACGGCGCTCGGTGGCGGAGAAGGTGACCGCCACGTCGCCCGCCCCGTCGTGCGCCTCGGCGGTGTTCAGCGAATCGAAGGACACCCCGCGGCTGGCGAACACACTGGCCAGGGCCATCAGGGTGCCGGTGCGGTCGTCGCCGGTCAGCTCCATGTTCCAGCGCCGCTCGGGACCGTGGGCCGGCAGACCGGTGGTCGCCCGCGGACTCCCGGCGTCCCAGCGGTCCACGGCGCCGCCACCGGGCACCCCGCCGTCCCGGCCCAGCCCCCACGGGGTGAGCAGCCCGTCGATCCGGTCGGCGGTGGCCAGCAGGCGGCGCGCCTCGTCCGGCGCCGGTTCGTCCAGGATCACCCGGGTCCAGCCCTCCGGACCGAGCACCAGCGGCACGCCGAGCACCCCGCGCAGCGGTTGTCCGGCCACCTCGACCTCGCCGTCCAGCGCCACCTGGCCGGCGACCACGATCTCCCGGCCGTCCAGCACGGTGTCCACCAGGTCGACCGTCGCCGCGGCGGTGCCGGAGGCGGTCTTGGCACCCGACTGGTGGGTCAGCCACGGCCGCGCGGCGGCACGCAGATCCGGCGGCCAGCTCTCGACCAGGTCGAAGGCCCGCTCCGGGTGATCGGCCATCAGCCCGGCGACCTGCGCCTGGGCCGCGACGATCTCCGCACCGAAGTCGTCCAGGGTGCGACCGCCCCGCAGTCCGGCCACCGCCCGGGCGCGTTCCTCCGCGTCCAGCCCGCTGATCCGCACCGTCGACCACAGCGGCACCAGGTCGTCCCCGTGCTGCCCGGTCACGAATCCGCCGACCCGGTGCCGGCGCAGGCCGAGGGCGACCGCGATCTCGCGCCGGAACCGGAGGGTGTCCAACCAGGCACCCATCCCGATCACCCGGTGCCGACCCAGCTCCGCGGCCACGGTGGCCACGGCCAGCTCGACCGGGTTCGACACCACGATCACGACCTCGTGGCCGGAACCGTGCTCGGCGATCGCCCGGGCGTAGGAGGCGAAGACCTCGTGGTTCTCCGCCGCCAGACCCGACCGGTCGGCCACCGCCCCGGCACGGGCGGGCGCCGTCCGACCGGCGGCCAGCACGATCACATCGGCGACCACGTCCGCCGGGTCCAGGGCCACGTCGATCAGCGGCGCGTGCTCGTCGTAGGCGTCGATCAGGTCGGCGCGCAGCCCGAAGGACGCCCGACCGGAGGATCCACCGGGTCGACCGACCAGCTGCAACCGGGAGGTCGTCGGCAGCACCCGCCGTTCGATCAACTGGGCGCAGACCTGCCGCCCCACATCACCTGTCGCACCCAGCACCGCCACGTCCACGACGCAGCAGGCTAGGCCACCGATGTGTCCGGCGCGTGTCGGGTCGACTCAGTCGAAGTCGAAGAGGTCCTCCAGCCACGACTCGCGGCGCTTGCGCTTCTTGCCGTAGGGCTGGCGTGGGTCCCCGTACCGGGGGTCGGCGGCGCGGGGGTCGCCGTAGCGCGGGTCCGGGTAGCCCCGGTCGTCGCGGTACTGCGGCTCGCGGTAGCCGGTGTCGTAGCCGCCACGGGGGTCCGGTGCCCGGCGCGGATCGGCGGCGTAGCCCGGGTCCGGCGCGTACCGCGGATCGGCCAGGCGCGGGTCGGCGGCGGGCATCGGCGGATCGAGCGGTGAGACCGGCGTGCTGGCGACCCGTTCCAGGATCTTGTCCAGCTCACCGCGGTCCAGCCAGATGCCCCGGCAGGACGGGCAGTAGTCGATCTCCACGCCCTGGCGCTCGGACATCACCAGCTCGGCCCCGTCGGTGGGACACCTCATGTCGCGCTCCTCTGCTCGGGCTGTGCGTGGTCAACGACCGGCGGCGGGGCCCGGTTCCAGCGTCACAGCGTCTGCTGCCAGGCCACGATCCGGTCCACCGCCTCCGCGACCACCGACGGCGAGGACGCGAAGGACAGCCGCACCCAGTCCTCCCCGTGCGCCGGGTCGAAGTCGGTCCCCGGGGTCAGGGCCACCCCCGCCTCGTCCAGCGCCCGGGCACACCAGTCTGGCGACCGCAGGCCGGTGGCCGAGACGTCCGCGTACACGTAGAACGCCCCGTCGGCCGGTGCCACCCGCGACCAGCCGAGCTCCGGCAGGCGGTCCAGCACCAGGCGACGACTCTGGGCGTACTGCGCGACGTTCGCCCGCGCCGCGGCGTAGCCCTCGGGGCTGAACGCCGCCACCCCGGCGTGCTGGGCGAGGGCGGGCGGACACAGGGCGACGTTCCCGGCGAGCGCGTCCACCGGCGCCGCCAGATCCTCCGGCAGCAGCAACCATCCCAGCCGCCAGCCGGTCATCGCCCAGTACTTGCTGAACGAGTTCACCACCACCGCGTCCGGTGAGGCCGCCACGGTCGCCGCGCCCGGGCCGTCCGTCGCCGGGTAGGTGATGCCGTGGTAGATCTCGTCGGAGATCAGCCGCACCCCGTGCTCGGAGCACCAGGCCGTCAGCTCCGCGAGCGCCGTCGGGTCGATCAGGGTGCCGGTGGGATTCGCCGGTCCCGCCACGATCAGGCCGTCCACCGGGGGGTCGAGCGCCGCCAGCATCTCCACCGTCGGCTGGTACCGGGTCTGGGGACCACAGTCCAGGTCGACGACCTCGCAGCCCAGCGCGGCCAGGATGTTCGCGTAGGCCGGATACCCCGGCCGGGCCAGCGCGACCCGGTCGCCGACATCGAAGGCCGCCAGGAACGCGAGCATGAAGCCACCCGAGGAGCCGGTGGTCACCGCCACCCGCGCCGGGTCGACCTCCACGTCGTACCAGCGGCGGTAGTGCCCGGCGATCGCCTCCCGCAGCGCGGGCGAGCCCATCGACTCGGTGTAGCCCAGGTCGCCGCCCGCGAGCAGTTCGGCCGCGCGCTGCCGCACCACCTCGGACGCGCCGGTCGACGGCTCACCGGCGCACAGGTTCAGCACCGACGCCCCGGCTGCCCGCCGGGCATTGGCCGCCGCCAGGATGTCCATCACGGCGAACGGCGGGACGTGCGAACGCTGGGAGACCTTCATCGGACCATCGTGCCGTCGCGCAGCGTGCGGCGCAGCATCCGGCGGCCGTCCTCGGCGAACTCCGGTGCCCCGACATCGGTCGCCCACACCACGGTCGCCACCCCCTGGTACACGTTCTCCGCCCACCACCCCGGCAGGCCCCACGGCTCGGGCGCGCCGAGCCCGGCCAGCAGCGCCTCCGGCCGCGGATCGCCGGGCGGGTACCGGTGCAGCACCCGGACCAGATCGGTGTAGGCCGGACGCCTGCCGTACCGCCCGAAGTCGATCAGCCGGACCGCGGGCCGCCCGTCGCCGACCAGCCAGTTCCGGGGCTGCATGTCCCCGTGGGTCGGCACCACCGGTTCGGGGTCCGGCCGCACCCGGTCCACGGCCGCGGCCACCCGCTCGGCCAGCGCGGGGTCCAGCAACGGGGTCACCCGGGGCAGCAGCCGGCGCAGCCGGGCCAGTCGATCCTCCGGGTAGTCGGCGGTGAGCAGGGGCGCCGCCGTGGCGTGCACCCGGGCGAGTAAGCGACCCGCCGCGTGGAACACGCCGGGATCGTCCTCGGCGGGACTGTCCTGCACGAGGGACCCCGGCTGGTAGCGCAGCGCCAGGACGCGGTGCTCCGCCGATCCGTCGATCAGCACCGGCAGTCCCTCGCCGCTCACCTCGCGCCCGGCGGTCAGCTCCCGGGCGATGTGGTGCCCGGTCACCTCGCCGCCGATCTTCACCACGGCGTCCACGGTCGCCGACCGCAGGTGCAGCACCCGGGTGAGCGCCTCGGGCCAGCTCAGGTCCTCGATCAGCGTGGCACCCGGCAGCCACTGCTCGATCAGGCACCACGGCGGGGAAGGGGGCGGCACCAATCGACCCTCCTGTCACTGAGATGGCGGAGCCGACCAGCTTATTCGGCTGCTCCCACCAGCACCGGAGCGCCAGACTGCTGGGCATGGCGACAGTGCTGACGACCGGGCGACCGTGGCAGGTGATCAGCGTCTTCGCCGTCCCGCTGCTGGTCGGCAACCTGGTGCAGCAGCTCTATCAGGCATCGGACGCCGCCGTGGTCGGCCGGCACCTGGGCGTGACCTCGCTGGCAGCCGTGGGGGCGACGACCAGCCTGATCTTCCTCGCCATCGGCTGCGCCTGGGGGATGACCATCGGTTTCGCGATCCCCACCGCCCGTGCCTTCGGTGCCCGTGACCTGGAAGGTGTGCGCCGCTCGGTGGCCTGCGGGGTGATCCTGACCGGGGCGGTCAGCGTCGCGCTGACGGTGGCCGCACCGCTGCTGGCGGGTCCGGCGCTGGACCTGCTGCGTACCCCGGAGTCGCTGATGCCGGAGGCGGTGACCTACATCCGGGTCACGTTCCTGGGCACCGGCACGATGATGTTCTTCAACTACCTCACCGCCGTGATCCGGGCGATCGGCGACTCGCGCACCCCGCTGGTCTTCCTGGCGCTGTCCTGCCTGGTGAACATCGCGTTGGTCGTGGCGCTGGTCGGTGGCACCGACCTCGGGGTGGCCGGTGCGGCGCTGGCGACGGTGATCGCGCAGGGCGGGGCGGTGGCGCTCTGCGTGGGGTGGATCCGGCGGCGGATCCCGGTGCTGCGGGTGCGGGGCGGCGACTTCCGGGTCACTCGGGCGGAGCTGGCGGAGCACCTGCGGATCGGCGTCCCGATGGGTCTGCAGTCGTCGATCATCGCCATCGGGTCCATCGCGGTGCAGATCCGGCTGAACTCGCTCGGTCCGGACGCGGTGGCGGCGTACACGACGGCCGCGCGGG
This sequence comes from Cellulomonas taurus, assembly GCF_012931845.1. NCBI lineage: Bacteria > Bacillati > Actinomycetota > Actinomycetes > Micrococcales > Cellulomonadaceae > Cellulomonas > Cellulomonas taurus. Next base: position 79,993 of record NZ_CP051884.1, on the reverse strand, counting down.
TCGACAACCTCGCGCTCACGCTGCTGAACTCGCTCGGCCTGGCGGTGTCGGTGTTCGTCGCCCAGAACAACGGCGGCGGCCGACCCGACCGCATCCGTCGGGGCGTGACGCAGGCATGGGGTCTCGCGGTGGGCGTCGCGGTGCTGCTCGCCGCGGTCGTCGTCCCGGCCGCCGGCGCGCTGATCCGGGTGTTCGTCGGCGCGGACCAGGAACAGGTGGTGCGGCTCGCCGCGTACGGGCTGCGGCTCGACGCGGTGTTCTACGCCATGCTCGGCACGCTGTACGTGCTCCGTGGCGCCCTCCAGGGTCTGGGCCGTACCGGCATCCCGATGATCACCGGGGGGATCGAGCTGGCGATGCGGTTGGGCAGTGCCATCGTGTTCGGCGGCCTGTTCGGTTACGTCGGTGTCGTGTGGGGCACCCCGCTGGCGTGGGCGGGCGCGGCGGTCCTGCTGGTCGTGAGCTGGCTGCGTGCGCACCGTCGCCTCGGAGGGCAGCCCGTCGTCCCGGTGCCGGACCCGGTCGAGGTGGCGGAGCGAGCCGAGGCCACGCGCTCCCGGTGAGGCCCCTGGGCGCCCGGCCGGCGTTGTCGGTGGTCAGGGCTATGGTCACCGCCATGCCCACCCTCCAGCGCCCCCGTGCCGTCCTCGACTACTCCGTGCGCCCGGGTGGTCCGGGCCCGGTGGTGGTGTCGGCCCACGGCCTGACCTCCAGCCGGGAGATGGCGGCCCGGGAGGGCCTGTTCGACTGGTCGGCGACCAGTGCCGGTGGCGACCTCGTGGAGTACGACGCGCGCGGGCACGGCCGGTCCACCGGGGAGCCGGTGCCCGCCGACTACACCTGGTCGGCGCTGGCCGGCGACCTGCTGGCGCTGGTGGACGTGGTGAGCCCGGACGCACCGGTGGACGCGATCGGCGCGTCGATGGGCACCGCCACGGTCCTGTGGGCGGCGGTGCTGCGGCCGGACCGGTTCCGTCGCTTGGTGCTGAGCATCCCGCCGACCGCCTGGGACACCCGGGCGGCACAGGCCGCCGCCTACCAGGAGGAGGCCCGATCGGTGGAGACGCACGGCATCGAACCCTGGGTGCGGGCCGCCGCGGCAGCACCGGGCCCCGCGGTGCTGGGCGACCTGAACTTCGACCCCGAGCCGTCGATCCCGGCCGAGCTGCTGCCGAGCGTGCTCCGCGGCGCGGGGGCCAGCGACCTGCCCGACCCCAGCCTGTTGGCCCGGCTCGACCATCCGGTGCTGCTGCTGCCCTGGACCACCGACCCGGGGCACCCGGTGTCGACCGCCGGGGCGCTGGCCCGGGTGCTGCCGCACGCGCGGCTGGAGGTGGCGGCGGACCTGACCGCAATCCACGGCTGGGGCGAGCGGGCGGCGGCATTCCTGGCGTGACCACTCCCGGGCCCGGCTGTGACCGACCCGTACGTCCGCTGTGCGCCAGACGGGTGAATTTCACCCGCCGCACCTGTTGACGGCGCGGGTCCGGCATGTCCCAGGGGTTCCCTGCCCGCGACCCGCCGGACATACTCGCCGGGCCGCTCGACGGGTCCCGTCCCGTCCCACGCACGGACGCGGGGCGGCCTGCGACGACGCGGGTGTGCGTGTCGCCCCCGCCGACGAGGGGGAACGACATGGGCGAGCAGACAGCGGAGCGCCGCACGGTGCACCGGCGAGTGCGCGGGGCCGTGGTGGCGGCCGTCCTGGCCGGTCTGGCGCTGGGCGCGGGTGTCACCCCCGTCATGGCTGCGGCCCCCGCCCCGGCCGCGCCCGCTGCACCCGAGCCGGGCCCCACGCGGGACGGCGTCCCGGTCGGTGCCGGCTCAGTCGCCGCCACCCCGCCCCCGGAGGTCGGCCAGGGCGTGCAGGACACGCTGAACCAGCACCTCTACCTGGACGCCTCCCTCGCGGGTCAGCCGGTGCCGACCAACTCCTGGTGGACGGACCTGCTGGTCAGCCGGTACTCCGGCGACCTGTGGGCCGACCCGCTGGTGGTCGCGAACGACAGCCGGGGCGCGATCGTGCGCTACCCGACCGACTTCAACGCCGACGGCACCGCGATGGTCCTGGACCACCCGGTCGTCGCGGGCGGATTGGCCGTGCCGCGGCCGGACGCGAGCGACCTGGTGCTGGCCGACTTCGAGGACGGTCTGCCCGACGGGTGGACCGCGACCGGTGACGCCTTCACCGCCGTCTCCGAGGGAACCTCGCCCGGGCAGTCGCCGGTCTCCGGCTTCCTGGGCCGGGGCCTGCTCAACTCCTTCACCCCGGCCGCCGGTGACGGTGCGACCGGAACGCTGACCTCCCCGGAGTTCACCGTGGACCGCGCCGCGCTGGCCGCGATGGTCGGCGGCGGCAACCGGCCCGGCCAGGAGGAACTGCGGCTGGTCGTCGACGGGGAGGTCGTGCTCAGCGCCACCGGCCAGGACTCCGAGACCCTGCGCTGGGTCACCTGGGACCTGACCCCGTGGCAGGGCCGCACCGCGCACCTGGAGGTGGTCGACTCCCTGACCGCCGGGTGGGCGCACGTGCTCGTCGACCACATCGTGCTGACCGACGTGCCCGACGGGGTCGGCGACCGGTTCGACCCGGTGTTCGCCGCCGACAGCGCCGTGGTCACCGGCTGGGGCGACTGGAACGTGAGCTGGCGGCTCGGCACCGAGGCCGATGCCACCGCCCCGCACATCGACGTCACCGCCGCCCGGGGCGTGCCCTACCTGTGGTTCGAGTACGACGGGGTCACCCCGACGCTCACCCTGGAAGCCGGCGCGCAGCTGACCGACGCGGCGGGCGAGCAGCTGACCTTCCCGGCCACCACCGACCGGTTCGTGGTCGAACAGGGCGGTCGGCGATTCGGGGTGCACGCCCCCGCCGGCACCACCTTCGAGCGCGCAGGCGATGTGGTCGTCGCCTCCGCCGGGACCCCGCACCTGGTGCTCAGCGCCCTGACCGAGGGTGCCGACCTGGACACGATGCAGACCACCGCCTTCGCTGTGGCGCGCGACACCCGGATGGACTACGCGCTGGACACCGCCGCCGGGACCGTCACCGAGACCTGGAGCCTGGACACCGAGCCGTTGGAGGGCACCGGCCGGGACACCGTGCAGGGCTGGCTGCCGCACCAGTACCGCCAGGCCGACCACGACCTCGCGTTCACCGGCGCCGAGTACCGGGTGCCCCGGGGCACCCTGCGGACCACCGTCGGGCACGGCGACTGGACCACCACCTACGCCTTCACCGGGCTGACCCCGGTCCCCGGCGTGGCAGCCGCGGCGGTCGACCCCGAGGTGCTGGCGACCATGACCGACTTCGTCACCGACTACGCGGCCAAGACCGGTTACGGCGGCGACACCTACTGGGGCGGCAAGGACGTGCTCCAGCTCGCCGAGTACATGCTGGTCGCCAAGCAGATCGGCGCCACCGAGCCCTACCAGGCGCTCAAGACGTCGCTGCGCACCGCGCTCACCGACTGGTTCACCTACACCGCCGGGGAGTCCGAGCACTTCTTCGCCCGGTACGACACCTGGCGCGCGCTGATCGGCTTCGCCGAGTCCTACGGCTCCTCGCAGTTCACCGACAACCACTTCCACTACGGCTACTTCACCGCGGCCGCCGCGATGCTGGCGATGGAGGACCCGGAGTGGGCGGCCGGGTACGGCGAGATCGCCGGGCTGGTGGCCGACCAGTACGGCAACGGCGACCGGAGCAACCCGGACTTCCCGTACCTGCGCACCTTCGACATCTGGGCCGGGCACTCCTACGCCGGTGGCTTCTCCTCCCCCGGCGGCAACAACCAGGAGTCGAGCAGCGAGGCGATCCAGTCCTGGGCGGGCCTGTACCTGCTGGGCGTCGCCCTGGGCGACCAGGAGATGCAGGCCACCGGCGCGATGGGCTACGTCACCGAGCGCGCCGCGGTCCGGGAGTACTGGCTGGACGTCACCGGCACCGTCTTCGACGCGGCGTACGACCACGCCACCACCGGCATCCTCTATGACAGCGGCCAGGCCTACGCCACCTACTTCTCCGGTGACCCGGCCTGGATCTACGGCATCCAGTGGATGCCCACCGGTCCGTGGCTGAACTACCTGGGCTGGGACCGCGAGCACGCGACCACCCTGTTGGACGAGATGCTGGCCGACCGGCCACGGGTCGTCGGCGAGGAGGGCACCCGGGGTGGCAACGCCGGTCGGGTGCAGATGTTCGCCAAGAAGTGGTGGGGCATCGGCACCTACGGCGACATCGACATCGACCAGGACCGGCCCGCCGCCCTGGAGGAGCTGAAGGCGGCGCTGCGCGAGGTGGAGAAGCACCACCCCGGCTACGCCACCGCCCGGGTCCCGGCCAACCCGTTCTACGACGCCGCGACCGACACCCTCTCCGTCCAGCCCGGTGCCGACGGCGGGTTGGTGTTCCCGGAGTCGTTCTGGACCCCGGACACCTTCCCGGCCGCCCTGGTGCCCGCGCAGTACTCCGAGCAGATGGTCGACCGGCAGCCCGCCGACTGGGACCCCGCCTCGCCGCTGCTGCCCTACCTGTCCACCGACTTCACCGTCGACCCGGCCGCGAACGACGCGCTGTACGCCTTCTCGGTCGCCGACTACCAGCCCGGCCGCGACACCGACCGCGCCGCCGACGTCTTCTCCGCGATGGGGGACGCGCTGGGCAACGTGGTGCTGGGCATGCTGGCCCAGTCACACCCGGACGTGTACGCCGACGTCTTCGCCGAGCTGCGCGCCCGGGGTGACGCGGTCGCCACGTCGGTGTCGATGGCCGGGCTGGTGTACGCCACCGGGGCCACGAACCTCGTGCTCGGCGCCGAGGCGCTGGACCGGCACGTCGACGCCCCGCTCGGGCAGGTGTACCGGGACGCCGACGGGACCTACACCTACGTGGTCACGAACCCGACCGACCAGCAGCAGGCGTACCCCGTCTACCAGGGCACCGAGCTGATCGGCACCCTGGACGTCCCGGCGCACACCCAGCTCGCCCACCGCGGTGACGCCGTGCTGACCCGGATCGTCGTCGGCCAGGAGGTGACCACCGTCGCGCCGGGGGCGACCACCCGCTTCACCGCCACCGGCTACGACCAGTACGGCGCCGTGGTGCCGATGCCGGAGCTGACCTGGTCGGTCGACGGGGGCGGCACAATCGACGCCGACGGCGGGTTCACCGCCACCACCCCCACCGACCGGGTCACCGTCACCGCCCGCAACGGCGAGGTCAGTGCCACCGCGACGGTCCGGGTGGACACCGCGCCGCGCCTGACCAGCCTCGCCCTGGCGCCGGGCTTCACCCGGGTCAAGGCGGGCACCCCGACCACCTTCACCGCCACCGGCCTCGACCAGTACGGCGACCCCACCCCGATCGACGGGGAGATCGCCTGGTCGACCACCGACGGCACCATCGACGGCGGCACCCTCACCGTGCCCGCCGCCGGTTCCGCCGCCGTGACCGCCACGGTCGGGGACGCCCGGGGCACGGCGGTCGTCGCCGTGGTCGACCCGGCCGCCGACCGTCGGGTCCCGGTCACCGCCACCGCCTCGTCCTCCCTCGGTGGCAACACCGCCGACCGGGCCGTCGACGGCGACCCGAGCACCCGGTGGGAGAGCCAGCACGGGATCGACGACGTCGACCTGGTGCTGGACCTCGGCGGCAGCTACGACCTGACCGGCGCGCACCTGCTGTGGGAGGGGGCAGCCGCCTCGTCCTACGCCGTGCAGACCGCCGACGCGGCCGACGGACCGTGGACCACGGTCAGCACCATCACCAAGAAGGACGCCTCCGCCGACGACCTCACCCTGGACACCACCACCCGGTTCCTGCGGATCCACGGGCTCGGTCGCCTCACCGCCTACGGCTACTCGCTGTGGGAGGTCGAGCTGACCGGCACCCGCGCCGCGGCGGAGATCACCCCGACCCGGCTGCTGCTCGCCCCGGACGGCACCGCGGTGCGCGCCGGCGCCGAGGTCGGGCTGACCGCCTACGCCTTCGACGACACCGGTGCCGGTGGCCCGGTCGACGCCGTGTGGTCGGCCACCGGGTCGGGCACCGTCGACACCGACGGCCGGTTCACCGCGGCCGACGCCCCCGGCACCGCGACCGTCACGGCCACGACCGCCGGGCTCACCGCCACCACCACGGTCACCGTGCTGGACAACGGCCAGCCGGTGGCCGATCCGGGATCCGCCGAGCCAGGCACCGTCCGGGACATCGCGGTCGGCAAGCCGGTCACCGCCTCCTCGGTGGAGAACGCCGGGCTGCGCGCCGGGAACGCGGTGGACGCCGACCCGGCCACCCGGTGGTCCAGCGCCGCCGCCGACGGTGAGTGGCTCGCCGTCGACCTGGGCGAGGTCGTCCCGGTGGACCACGTCGCACTGGACTGGGAACGGGCCGCGGCCGCGACCTACCGAGTCCAGACCCGCACCACCGACGATGCCCCGTGGCGGACCGTCACGGAGGTGACCGACGGCCGCGAGGGCCACGCCGAACACCCCATGGACGGCGTCAGCGCCCGGTACGTGCGGGTGGTCGCCGACAGCCGGACCACCCAGTACGGCGTCTCGTTGCACGCCTTCCAGGTGTGCTCCGCGCAGGGCCGACCGACCCCCGACCTGGCCCGGGGCGCGACCGCCACCTCCTCCGCCGACGAGTGGTCCGGCTTCGGACCGGCCAACGCCGTCGACGGCGACCCCGGCACCCGGTGGGCCAGCGCCTGGACCGACGACGCCTGGCTCGCGGTCGATCTGGGCCGCACCGAGCGCGTCCGCCAGGTCACCATCGCCTGGGAGGACGCCTACGCGGCCGCCTACGTGGTCGAGGGCCGCCCGGCCGGGTCGACCGACTGGGCACCGCTGGCGACGGTCGCCGACGGTGACGGCGGCACCGACGTCCTCGCCGTCGACGGCACGGTGCGCGAGCTGCGGGTGCGCGGCGTGCAGCGGTCGGGGGCGTACGGGTACTCGCTGTACTCGGTGGAGGTGCGCTGAGGGCGACGGACCAGCGTGCGACACAATCGAGGTGTCGGTGATCCGGGCTAGATGGACGACCTGATCAGCTACGGCCTGCATGTGAGGCGCCCATGACACCCGAAGACCGCGCTCCCGTGGCGCTGGGCGATGACTCGAGGACAGTCGCCAGATTCACCACCAGCACACACGACACCAGCGCTCGGCTGCTCCTCCCGATCCTGGGGCCGGACGACCACTCGACCTCGTCCTGGTCCAGTCTCTGCGAGCGCGCCGACCTACCGCTGACTCCGACCACCCGATGGTCCGAGATCCGCAGAGCCCTACCGCCCGCTCTGTCGGAACGTCTCGACCTGCCCCACGGGTGGTTGGCTCCCGCGATGACCGCCGTCCTGGTCGGAACACTCACCGCCGCGACCACCACCCCCGATTCGTGCTTCTTCTCGCTGTGGTTTCAGAACCAGTACGCCAGCGAAGGTGTTGAGCAGGAGAGCTACCCGCCCTCACTCGAAGCGCTTGCCGGCCCTTTCGCAGGGCAAGTGCTGCATACCGGCCCGCTGACCTGGCTGAGTGAGCGGATGCGCCCCGATCCGTGGTGGCACCGCAACCTGATGCCGGTGTTCACCGTGCCCGCAGACCGCAGGTTCCTGCTCGGCTGCCCGATCTACCACGACTCGATCTACATCTCATCGGACACCGCGCTCCTGGACGCCCTCCGTGCCGAAGGATTCGAGGTCCTCGACATCGACCGCGACGAGCCGCTACCCAGCGAAGGGGACTGACGCCCTCCCTGAGGACCGGTCGGCCCCTCAGGGACTCGTCTCTGGTCGGCGCTCCCTGGTCGGCTCGGCCTCCTCGCGGCCCCACTCCACGAGTGCGGGCACCGACCGTTCGTGGGACCACGCCGCACCCGCGGTGTGCGGGCGCCCGAGCAGGTCATCCTGCAGGGTGATGAAGTCCGGACCGTACGGTCGCAGGGTCTCAGCGAGCCGCTTTCCCCGGCCTCGGGCCCGCACGAAGGTCACGATGCCCGCGACCGGTAGCCCGATGGCCCAGACCAGTCCGACCCACTGCATCAGCTGCGGGGCGAACATGATCACCATCCAGACACCCGCGATCACCGCCACCGAGACGGTCCAGCCGATCCGACGCTTCACCGTGCCCCCTCTGCGCAGGTCCGCGACTCAGGCTAACCCGGCCGCGACCTGGGTGTCCGTCAGGCGCTCAGCGCCCGCCGCACGTGATCGACCACCCCGTCCGCGGCCGCCTCGATCTCGTCCAGGCAGTGCTCGAAGTTCTCCGGCCCGCCGTACCAGGGGTCGTCCACGTCCAGCAGGTGATCCGCCTCGCCGGGCACCACCCGCGGCGCCGCCGGGTCGAAGGAGCGGTACATCACCACCGGGGCGTCCGGGTCCAGGCGGCGCAGCGCCCGGGCGTGCTGCGACGTCATCGCCAGCACCAGGTCCCGCTGCGCCAGATCGCCCGCCGCCACCTGCCGTGCGGACCGCTGCGGCACCGGGTAGCCCCGGGCGGCGAGTGCGGTCCGGGCGCGGCGGTCGATCGGGTTGCCGTGCTCCTCGTCGCTGATCCCGGTGGAGTCGACCACCACGCGGTCCGCCAGCCCGGCACGTTCCAGGCGGTCGCGGAGCACCACCTCGGCCATCGGGGACCGGCAGATGTTCCCGGTGCAGACGGTCATGATCCGGTACGGCTCGGTCACGCTGTTCCTCTCCTCATGTCGCATGGCTGTCGGCCACCCTCCCCATGCTGCCGGTGCCAGTCGACCCGTGTCCTCTCGACGATCCGTCATCGCTCGCGTACGGGCGACGCCCAGCCAAGGCGACTACCGTCACCGGCATGGACGACCTGATCGTGGTGACCGGCGCCTCCGGCAGAGTGGGGCGACGACTGGCGGTGCGACTCGCGGCGGAGGGCGCGCATCAGCGCCTGGTGGTGCGGTCGGCGGACCGCGCCCCGCGCCTGCCCGGCACCGAGACCGAGGTGGCGATCAGCCCGGGGTACGCCGACGTCGACTCGATGCGGGCCGCGATGACCGGGGCGCGCACGCTGTTCCTGGTCTCCGGCCGGGAGGACGCCGACCGGGTGACCCAGCACCGGGCGGCGATCGACACCGCCGTCGATGCCGGGATCGAGCGGATCGTCTACCTGTCGTTCATGGGTGCGGCGCCGGATGCGACGTTCACCTTCGCCCGCGACCACTGGGCCACCGAGGAGCACATCCGCGCCTCCGGCCTGCACTTCACCTTCCTGCGGGACTGCCTGTACCACGACGCGATCGCGCACTTCGTCGGTGCGGACGACGTGCTGCGCGGCCCGGCCGGTGACGGGGTGGTCGCGGCCGTGTCGCACGACGACGTCGCGGATGTGGCGACGGTGGCGCTGCTCGCCGAGGACCGGCACGCCTTCGACGGTCAGACCTTCGACGTGACCGGACCGACGGCGTTCTCCCTGGCGGAGGCCGCGCAGGTGCTCAGCCGGGCCACGGGTCGGACCATCCGCTACCAGCCGGAGACCCTGGAGGAGGCGTATGCCTCCCGGGCCGGGTACGGGGCACCGCAGTGGGAGGTCGACGGGTGGGTGTCGTCCTATGCGGCGATCGCCGCCGGGGAGCTGGCCACGCCGTCGCCGACCGTGAAGCGGTTGACCGCCCGTCCGGCCCAGTCGTTCGCCGAATGGCTGGACCTGAACCCCGGCGACTGGGCGCACCTGCGCCGTTGAGCCGGGTCGTCCGGGTCACTCCCGGGCGGTCAGCACCACCGGACCGTCGAGGGTGATCGCGACGGTGTGCTCGGCGTGGGCGGCGTTCGCCCCGTCGGCGGTGCGGATCGTCCAGCCGTCCGGGTCCACCGTGTAGCCGTCGCCGCCCGCCATGAACCACGGCTCGATGGCGATCACCAGACCGGGGCGCAGTTTCAGGCCGGTGCCGCGCCGCCCGACGTTCGGCACGTGCGGCTCCTCGTGCATGCTGCGACCGACACCGTGCCCACCGAAGTCGGTGTTGATCCCGAAGCCCGCCGCCCGGCCGATCTCCCCGATCGCCGCGGAGATGTCACCCATCCGGTTGCCGGGTCGGGCCTGGGCGATCCCGGCCGCGAGCGCCTCGTCGGTGACCGCGATCAGGCGCTGTGCCTCCGGGTCGGGGGTGCCGAGCTGGAAGGTGAGCGCGGAGTCGGCGACCCACCCGTCGACCTCGGCGGCGAAGTCGATGCTCAGCACGTCCCCGTCGGCCAGCACCTGGTCCGACGGCAGGCCGTGCAGGGCGGCGTCGTTCACGCTGCTGCACAGCACCCCGGGATAGGGCATCGCGCCGAAGGAAGGGTGGTACCCCAGGTAGACCGAGTGCGCGCCCGCCTGGTCGATCATCGCGTGCGCGTGGGTGTCCAGGTCCCGGAGGGTCATCCCGACCTCGGCGACCTCGCGGAGGCTGGTGAGCACCGCGGCGACGAACCGCCCGGCCGCGCGCATCTGGTCGATCTCGGCCGGGGTCTTCAGTGCTGCCACGCGGACCACCCTCGCACATCCGGGCAGGCAACAGCCCGTGGGCCGGACCCTTGATCAGGGGGTCCTGCCGCGAGGGACGACTTCGCGGCTCCCACGGGCTGCGGTGACTGCCTGGGATTCGCCAGCTGCCCGCCCGATGCGGGGACCAGCGGATCGGGACAATCCGTCCGAGGTACTCGGGCGACTAGCGGACAGTCACCTCACGCGTCCAAGAAGACTTCATTTCTCGGATCACCTCCTTCCGGTGTGCGACGACGGTACGTCCGCCCGGATCGGGGTGCCAAGGGTTTTACCGGACGAATTCGGCCGCCTCGCGTTCCAGCAGGTAGCCGCGTCCGCGCACGGTCCTGATCGTCGGTGGGTGGTCGCGGCCGTCGCCGAGTTTCCGGCGCAGATTGGCGATGTGCACCTCCACCGCACGGTGCCCGGCACGCCCCGGTTCGGCTCCCACGGCGCGGGCCAGATCGTCCTTCGACACCACCGCGCTGGGCCGTCGACCGAGGGCGGCGAGCAGGTCGAACTCGCTGCGGGTCAGGTGCACCTCCCGGCCCCGGACGTGCACCCGCCGGGCGGCGAGGTCCACCAGCAGCGCGGGCATCCTCGAACGGTAGGTCGGTGCGCCGGAGGCGGCATCAGCAGCGGTCGAAGACGTACTCCCCGTCGTCCGGCGTGCTCAGGGCCCGGTCGCGCAGCACCGTCCTCGGCGGCAGGGCGGGGTCGGCGCACACCTGCTGCCAGCTGCCGGCGAGGTCGTCGGCGTACTCGATGTCGATCACCGCGTCGCCGTAGACATCGGTGTACCGGCCGCACTCGTCGTAGCGCTGGCACTCCTCGGCCACCACGAAGTCGAAGCCCGCCTCGTCCCGGCCCCGGGTGCCCAGTCCGGGGGCGTTCTTCTGCCCGACCGTCAGCCCGGCCTCGTGTCCGGCCGCGACCAGCAGGGTCGCCATCGCGACCGCGTCGTCCTCGGTCAATCGACCGTCCGACCGGGTCCAGGTGTCCAGGTTGTCCAGCTCCACCGCGTCGAAGCCCCGGTCGGCGCACTGGGCGATCACCGGGCCGAGCACCGCGGCGATCCCGGCGCGCCGCTCGTCGGTGGAGATGTCCAGCAGCAGCTCGTCCGGCCACCCCGGGTCGATCACCGGTGTGCCGTCCTGCGCCCGCAGCACCAGGTCGGGGTGCTGGTCGAGCCAGTCCTGGCTTTCGGTGGGCTGGGTCTGGAAGCCGTTCACGTAGCAGCCGGACCACAGCCCGTCCGCGGGGTCGTCGGTCGCGTCGCGCACCACCCCGACCACCCCGTCCGCCGGGTCGTAGCCGCCGCCGAGCTGGTAGTCGATCACGCCGCCGGTCGGCAACGGGCCCGAGGAACACCCGGCCAGACCCAGCGCCACGGCACCGAGCAGGACGGGGCCGAGCAGGGCGGGTCGGGTGCGCATGGCCCCAGTGGATCACGCCGGGTGCTAGCACCTGTCTCCCGGTGTCGATCTCTCCCGAATGCTCATCGCCGGTCGATCAGGGACGCGTTCAGACAGACGATGCCGGGATGACCCCCGCGCAGACGGGGGTAGACCGTGCACAGAGTGCGCACCACCGGGCGGCTGCGCCGACCCGTGGCCTGGGCAGCGGCGGCGACGCTGCTGGCCGTGATCCTGCCGGCCGTTCCGGCGACCGCGTCCGAGCTGGTCGGCACCGCGACCTTCTCCGGCGGTGAGCTGGTGGTCGGCAAGACCGCCACCTTCGACATCACCTGCGGTGGCATCCCGAACAGCCAGGGCGCCACCGTCCGCCTGATGCGCAGCAACAGCATCGTGCAGACCCAGACGCCGATGATGACCGCGGGCGGGGCCGAGAACGACATCTACACCGGCAAGGCCACCTTCGACCTGACGAACCAGGTGCCCGGCACCTACTACGTCCGGGTGGAGTGCAAGCTGCAGTACAACGGGTACCAGCCCTACCCGAACGCCAGCGGCGACTTCCAGATCCGGGCCGGTGCCGTGGCCAGCACGACGACGATCACCGCCTCCGCCGACCGGGTCGTGTCCGGTCAGCAGGTCACCTTCACCGCCACCGTCCCCGGTGCGGTCGACGGGTCGGTCGACTTCCGGGCCGGGGGCAGCTCGCTGGGCGTCGCGTCGCTGACCGGCGGACGGGCGACGATCGCCGTGCCGGTGACCGCCGAGACCACCGTGACCGCCGTGTACTCCGGCGGCACCGGTTACCTGGGGTCGACGTCGGCCTCCGGCGTCACCGTCGGGGTCATCACCGAGATCGCCGGGCCGGAAGGCTTCGGGATGGGCGGTCTGCCCACAGTCGGCAAGCCGTCGGTCGTCACCGTCATCGGGGACTGGACCCCGAGCATCGCCCAGGGCACCACCGAGAGCTACGAGTGGAGGGTCGGCCCCACCGTCGTCTCCCGCGAGAAGTCCTACACCCCGGTCGGCGCCGACTACGGCAAGCAGCTCACCCTGACCGTCACGGCCAGCCACCCGCAGCTCGGTTCGCTGCCGATGTCCATCACCCTGCCGGTCGGCGCCGGCGACGGCGTCCAGGGCTCGTTGACCCTGGGCGGGTCGGACGGCCACGACGCCACCCTTGGCACCCCGCTGGTCCCGCAGCCGCAGGGCTGGTCGCCCACCGCGACGCTGTCCTACGTCTGGTGGGTGAACGGCCAGGAGGTGTCGACCGCCTCGACCTACACCCCCACCGTCGCCGACCTGGGCAAGACCATCCGGGTGCGGGCCACCGCCACCGATCCCGGTCAGGCGACCCGTTCCGCGGACGTCTACGTCTGGAACGTGCTGACCGACCCGACGGTCACCGTGGGCTCGTCCACCATCACGCTGGGCGCCACCGCCACGGTGCCGGTCACGGTCGCCGGTCCGCAGGGCGGCCCGGTGCCGACCGGCGACGTCGCGGTCACCCTGACCCCGGCCGCCGGTGGCGCTCCGGTGTCGTTGGGTGCTGCCGTCGCGCTGGACGGTTCCGGCAAGGCCTCCGTCCGGGCGTCGGGGCTGGCCGCTGGTCGCTACACCGTCACCGCCGCCTACCTCCCGGCCTCCTACGGGATCTCCGCGGCGTCGACCTCGGTCGCCTCCGTGGGCGGGGACGCCAACCCGTACCGGAAGGCATCGGGCACCGGCGGCGTCATCGTCACCAAGCCGGTCCCGGCGATCACCGTCCCGGGCACCGTGCAGACCCCGGTCGCGAAGCCGGCCACCCTGAGCCTGACGGTCGCCGGCGACGCCCGGCCGCGCGAGTACGTGCTGCGCTCCGGTGACACCGAGCTGACCCGCGGTGCGGTGAACGCGATCGGCGCGACCACCATCACCATCCCTGTGCTGGCGCCGGGCACGCACACGCTGACCCTGGTGCTGCCGGAGACCGCGACCAGCGCGCAGGTCACCCGGACCATCGTCGTCACCGTGGCCGGTGAGCCCGACCGCACCGGGTCGACCCCGACCGCCAAGCTCGCCACCCCGAAGGCCGCCACGGTCCCGGGTCAGGCGATGGAGCTGGTCGCCGACGGGTTCCAGCCCGGGGAGACGGTGGCGTTCTTCGTGCACTCCGACCCGGTGTTCCTGGGCACCGCCGTCGCGGGCGCCGACGGCATCGCCCGGCTGATGGCGGTCATCCCGGCCGATCTGCCGGTGGGCTCGCACACTGTGGTGGCCACCGGTGGCACCTCGGGCCGGTGGGCCGAGCTGACGATCGACCTCGCGGTGCCCGGTGCCACGCCGACCGGTCCCTCGACCACCGTCGCGTCGAACCAGGTGCTCGCCACCACCGGTTCCGGTGCTGGTTCCGCCCTGCTGGGCGCCTGGCTGCTGCTCGCGGTCGGTGCCGGTCTGATGATCGTCGTCCGCCGGGTGCGGACGGTGCGCGGCGCGGCCTGAGAGGGGGCAGCGCACGCGTCGCCACGGGCGGGGGATCGGTGAGCGGCTGATCCCCCGGCCCGTGGTCGAGGAACGGCCCCTCGGTGGTGCAGACCACCGGGGGGCCGTTCTGCGTCACTCCCCCAGCACCGGCTTGAGCTGGGTGACCGTCCACCGTCGCCGCCAGGCAGCCGCCGCGATCCCGGCCGCCACGCCGAGCAGCCCGATCCCGGCCACCACCAGGAAGTCGCGCAGCAACCGGTCGCCGGGGCCGCCGGTCATCGCGATCCGCAGGCCGTCCACCACGTAGGTCATCGGCAGGAGCGGGTGCACGGCCTGGAACGGCGCGGGAAGGGTCTGCACCGGGTAGATCCCGGCGCAGCTGGTCAGCTGGACCATCAACAGCACCAGCGCCACCGACGACCCGACCACCCCGAATGCCGTCCGCAGAGCGTGCGCGATGGCGGTGAACGTCAACGACCCCACCGTCACCAGTCCCAGGGTCGCGGGCCACGACCGGGCGTCCAGGCCGAGCCCGAGGCCGACCACCCCGGTCAGCACCCAACCGCCGGCCACCCCGATCAGGGCCACCGGCAGGTACCCGGCCAGGGCGACCGTGACCGGCCGGGCGCGGGAGGCCAGCCCGCGCGGGTTGATCGGCCGCAGCACGGTGAAGGCCGCCACCCCGAACACGCACAGCGCGATGCCGAAGAAGAACGGTGCCAGTCCCTCGCCGTAGAACCTCGCGTCGTGCACCGCCTCGGTGCGGATCGTCGTCGGGCTGGCCACCCGGTTCGCGGTGCCCTCCGGGTCGTCCTGGCCGAGATCGGGGATCTGCTGCACCGCGGAGTCCAGGCCGTCCGCCAGGGTCGTCGCGCCGGAGAGCAGCTCGCCGGTCCCGTCGGTCAACCGGTTCGCCCCGTCGACGGCCGTGTCCAGTCCGGTGCCGAGTTCGGCCAGCCCGTCGGCGACCCGCCGCGATCCGGACGCCAGCCGGTCGATGTCGTCGCGGCCCTGGCGGATGTCCCGCTGGATCGCCGGTACCTGTGCGTCCACGGCCGCCGACCGCCCGGCCAGGTCCTGCGCGGCGTCGTTCACGGTGGTGGTGATGCTGGTGACCTGCCCCGCCCGGTCGGCCGCGAGCGCCGCCGTGTCCCGGGCGGCGACCAGCGCCGCATTGTCGGGATCGGCGGCGACCAGGGCGTTCAGCTGGTCCAGCACGCTGGAGGTGCGCGCGCCGATGCCGTCCTGCGCGTCGGCCACCGTGCTGGTGAGCTGGGCAGCGCTCGCGCTGAGGTCGGCCGCGGCGTCGGCCACCGGGCCGATCGCCGGCAACAGCCGGTCCGCGACCGGGTCCACGATGTCGGCGATCTGCTGATTCCCGTCGGCGACCTGCCCGGCACCGTCGGTCAGCTCGGTGACCGCACCCCGCGCGGTCACCAGCCCGGACGCCAACGTGCCCGCCCCGTCGTGCGCGGTGACCAGCCCGTCCTCCAGTTGGTGCGCCCCGTCGGCGGCGGTGGCCAGGCCCGATCTCAGCTCGCCGAGCTGCTCGAAGACCACGGTGAAGTACGCGGCGGTCGTGGCGGCGTTGATCCGCTCCTGCAACTCGATGGACAGGCCGCGGGCGGCGACGCCGACGATGAACCCGTTCGCCCCGTCCCGGCGCAGGACGACCTCGGCCGTCTGCGGGTCGCCGGTCTGGATCGATGCCAGGCGGGCGGTGAAGTCCGACGGGATCGTGATGCTCATCAGGTAG
Source organism: Cellulomonas taurus (assembly GCF_012931845.1). Lineage (NCBI taxonomy): Bacteria > Bacillati > Actinomycetota > Actinomycetes > Micrococcales > Cellulomonadaceae > Cellulomonas > Cellulomonas taurus. The sequence goes on along the minus strand of NZ_CP051884.1, from coordinate 63,871 downwards.
GTGCCGTCGGCCAGACCGCTGGCGGCGTCGCGGGCGTCGGTGGTGGTCCAGTCGACGATCGGATCGGCCCGCAGTTCGCTGACCACCTGGTCACCGGCACGCACCGGCGCGTCCTGTCCCTCGACGGACACCGCCTGGTCCTGGTTCACCACCGCGACCTTGATGTCGGCGAGGTTGCCGTACGGGTCCCAGTTCGACCACAGGTACAACCCGCCGTACAGCGACGGCAGCAGGATGAGGAACGCCAGGGCGATCCGCTGCAACGGCAGGCGGTATCGGCGCAGCTCGGACAGCGCGAGCGGGATCACGACTCCTCCACGTGACTGGGGTGCAGGTCGACGATCTTCCGGGCGGTCTGTGCCGGGACGGCGCCGGACGTGCTGGCCACCGCCACCGCCCGCTCGGCCTCGGCGACGGTGTGCAGCACCGACCACACCCGGTGCTGGTCGGTGGCCGACAGCCCGACGTCCAGGTCGTCCAGCAACACCACCCGCGGTCGGGCCAGCAGGGCGAGCGCCACCGCCAGCAGCGTCTGCTCCACCCGGGCAAGCGCGGCGATCCGCTCCCGGTCCGGCACCGCCAGACCGGTCAGCTCCCGGACCTCGTCCCGGCGGTAGCCCAGCCCGTCCGATCCGGCGGGATGCACCCGGTCCCAGCGCGCGCGTTCGACCAGCGCCTGCCCGACGGTCTGCTCCGGCTCCGGCCCGATCACGTCGTGCACCCGGGCCAGTGCCACCCAGGGCCGGATCCGCGCCGGCCGGTCCGCGCCGCACACCCGCAGCGTCCCGGTGGTGGGGCGCGCCCGACCGGCGAGCGTGAGCAGCAGCATGGACCGTCCGGTGCCACCGCTGCCCGCCAGCTCGACCACCTCACCGGCCGTCGCCTCGATGTCCACATGCCGGTAGACCCATCCTCCGGCGGCGCGCATCCCCAGCCCGGCGGCGATGATCCCGCCGGTCACGGGGTCGCGCGGCGGTGCATCGTCCTCGGGCACCGGCTCGATCGGTGGCAGTTCCTGCGTGCTCATCCGCCCCTCGCGCTTCCTGGGCAGTGTCGTGAGCACCCCCACCCCAGCGTGGCAGAGCCGGGCGCGTCGTGCTCCCGGGTTCGGCGCTCCCGGTGGGCGTGCCACGGCGGTGCCACCCGCTCGGTCACGCGCGGCTCGTCGCCGCGGGCGGCGACCTGTGCCACCGTGTGCCCCGTGACCACCACCGCCGCTGATCCGCTGTTCCCCGGCAAGCAGTTCATCACCACCACGCTCGAGGTGCTCGAGGCCAAGACCACGATGTCCGGTGCCCTCACCCGCCGCTACCTGCAACGGGCGGCGATGGCGGGCATCATCATCGGCCTGCTGTACGCCACCAACTACGCGATCATCGCCGCCCTCGGCACCCCCGGGCGGCTGATCGGCGCGGTGGTCTTCGGCTGGGCGCTGATCTTCATCTACTACTCGCGCTCCGAGCTGCTGACCAGCAACATGATGATCGTCTGCGTGGGTGCGTACCACCGCCGCACCAGCCTCGGCCGGGCCCTGCGGCTGCTGAGCCTGTGCCTGGTCGGCAATCTGCTCGGCGGGTTGCTGGTGGCGGTGTTCCTGCGGTTCTCCACCATCATCGACGGCGGCGCGATCACCGAGATGTCGGCGGCGGTGGACCACAAGCTGGCCTACCTGGCGGACGGCCCCGGCGGGTGGCTCGACCTGCTGATCCGCGCGGTGCTGTGCAACTTCTGCATCAACCTGGCGATGCTGCTGGTCTACAACGGGCTGATCGACTCCGACCTGGTCAAGTGCCTGGTGATGATCACGGCGGTGTTCATCTTCGCCTTCCTCGGCCTGGAGCACTCGGTGGCGAACAGCGTGCTGTTCGGCATCGTCGGGCTGCGCGAGGGGTTGGACCTGGGGGCGGCGCTGGGCAACATCGGGATCGCGCTGACCGGGAACTTCCTCGGCGGCGGCGCGCTGATCGGCTTCTACTACGCCTGGGTCAACGACGACTCCAGCTGGCGCCGGAACTGACCGGAACTGACCGGACCGGCCCGACCACGTGGACCAACGAGGCCGACGGGGCTGATAAGCCTGACGGGCCTGACGGGCCTGAGGGGGCCGCCCGGATCGAGCGGCCCCGTCACCGCGCTCAGGCGACGACGAACCCCGCGCGCAGCAGGTCCTCGTCCCGGGACGACCGACCGACCAGCAGCTCGAAGGCCCCGGCCTCGACCACCCGGACCCCGGCGGCGTCCACGATGGTGCAGTCGGCCACCGGCAGCTCGAACTCCACCGTCACCGACTCCCCCGGGGCGACGTCGGCCTGCCGGAAGGTCTTCAGCTCCTTGTCCGCCCAGGACACCGAGGTCACCGTGTCGCTGACGTAGACCTGCACCGTCTCCCGGGCCGGACGCCGCCCGGTGTTGGTCAGGGTCACCCGGCCGCGCACCACGTCCTCGCGGCCCAGCTCGGTGGTGTCCAGCACCAGGTCGCCGTACTCCACGGTGGTGTAGGACAGCCCCTGCCCGAAGGCGAAGGCCGGGCGCTGGGTCAGGTCGGCGTAGCGGTCGCCGTGCTGGCCCCGGATCTGGTTGTAGTAGGTCGGCTGCTGGCCGGCGTGCCGGGCGAAGGAGATCGGCAGGCGACCCGACGGCTCGATCAGACCCAGCAGCAGCTCCGCGATCGCCTGACCGCCCTGCATCCCCGGGTTGGCGACCCAGAGCAGCGCCGCCGCGTCCAGCGCCGCGTCGGGCAGCACCAGCGGCTTGGAGGCGAGCAGCACCACGATCATCGGCGTCCCGGTCGCCGCCAGCGCGTCCAGCAGCGCCTTCTGCCCGCCGATCAGCTCCAGGGTGGCGGTGGACCGGCCCTCACCGACCAGCTCGATCCGGTCGCCGACCACCGCGACCACATAGTCGGCGTCCCGTGCGGCGGCCACCGCCTGGTCGATCATCGCCTGGTCGGGCTGCACCGGGACCACCACCGAGGGACGCGGCTGACCGTCCGGGAAGAACGCGCCCTCCGGGTCCGGCTCCAGGGTGAGGATGTCCGCCCCGCGGCTGTGGGTGACGGTCCAGTCGCCGGGCACGCTGCCGCGCAGCCCGTCCAGCACGGTGGTGATCATCTCCACCGGCTGGCCCTCCGGCAGCCAGTCCGCCTGGCCGGAGTTGCCCGCCCAGTCGCCGAGCTGGGTCTGGGCGTCGTCGGCCAGCGGCCCGACCACGGCGATCCGCTTCGGGCTGCCGGTCGAGGTGGCGCGCAGGGCACCGGCCGCTCCGGTCGCGGCGTCAGCGGTCAGTCCACCGGCCAGCGGCAGCACCCCGTCGTTGCGCAGGAGCACCAGCGAGCGCCGGGCCACCGCCAGGTTCAGCTCCGCGTGCGAGCGCGAGCCGACGACCGCCTCCTGAGCGGCGGCATCCGGTCGGCGCGGGTCCTCGAACAGGCCCAGCCGGAACTTCAGGGTCAGGATGCGGGAGACGGCGGCGTCCAGATCGGCCTCGGCCAGCAGCCCCTGCTCGATGGCGTCCAGCGCCCCCTGGAAGAACCCCGGGGTGGTCATCACCATGTCGTTGCCGGCCTTCACCGCGGCGGCCGCCGCATGGGCGTAGTCCGGCTGGACCTTCTGCTCCCAGACCATCCGGCCCACGTTGTCCCAGTCGGTGATCAGCATGCCCGGGTAGTCCCACTCGCCGCGCAGCACGTCGTTCAGCAGCCAGTCGTTGACGGTGATCGGCACGCCGTCGGTGGTCTGGTAACCGAGCATGAAGGTGCCGCAGCCCTCCCGTGCCACCCGCTCGAAGGGCGGCAGGAACCACGAGCGCAGCTTGCGCCGGGAGATGTCCGCCTCCGAGGCGTCGCGGCCGCCCTGGGTCTCCGAGTACCCGGCGAAGTGCTTGGCGGTGGCCAGGATCGCGGTCGGGTCGTCCAGACCCGCACCCTGGTAGCCGCGCACCATCGCCGAGGCCAGTTCGCCGATCAGGAACGGGTCCTCGCCGAAGGTCTCGTCCACCCGGCCCCAGCGCAGGTCGCGGGCGATGCAGAGCACCGGGGAGAACGTCCAGTGCACCCCGGTCGCGGCGACCTCGACCGCGGTGGCCCGGGCGACCTGCTCGGTCAGCTCCGCATCCCATGAGGCGGCCATCCCGAGCTGGGTCGGGAAGATCGTCGCCCCGACGAAGAAGCTGTGCCCGTGGATGCAGTCCTCGCCGACCAGCAGCGGGATGCGCAGCCGGGTCTGCTCGGTGAGGCGGTGTGCGTCCAGCAGCCGCTCCGGCGAGGTGTGCAGGATCGACCCGACGTGGACGTCGAGGATGTCGTGCGCGTAGTCCCCCCGGGCGTCCAGCTGCATCATCTGGCCGACCTTCTCCTCCGGGGTCATCCGGGCGAGCAGATCGGCGACGCGCTCCGCGATCGGGCGCGTCGGGTCCTGGTACGGGGCGGCGTCGGTGGTGGTGCTGGTGACGGTCACGATGAGTCCTTCGTCGGCGGCGTTGCCACGGTCGGTTCGGTGGGCTCCGACCCGCGGGTCAGCGGTGTGGGAGCGTGACCACCCTAGGTCGTGCGGGCGGGCGGTCGAGGGGCGGAAGGGCCCCGGCGGATGGTCGGGAGCCCTGGGCGGGCCGGGGGGCCGGGCCGAGGGGCCGGGGCGGGCGGTGGGGGCCGGGACCGGGCGGGCAGTGGAGGCCGGGGCGGGGGCTGACACCGCCCCGGCCCCGCCTCAGTCGGTCGCGCGAGGCGGTGCCGGTGTTACGGCGTCCGGGTCCGGCTCCGCACGGGCTGCCGGTTCGCCGGATGTCGGCGGATCGGCCTGCGGGGCGGGCGCACCCCCCGGGTCGGCCTCGGTGTCGGCGTCGGCCCGCACCACCGTCACCCCGCTGCTCGGGCTCAGCCCCTTCTTCCGCATCGCCCGTGCCCGCTCCCCCGCCGACCGCAGCCGCGGGTTCACGTACTCGTCGATGCCGAAGTTGATCAGCGACAGCGCCATGCCCAGCAGCGCGATGCACAGACCGGCCGGGACGTACCACCACCAGAAGTCCGGGAACGCCCCGTTCTGCTGGGCCCAGTACAGGATCGTGCCCCAGTTCAGGTTGGTGATCGGGATGACGCCGATGAACGCCAGCGTGGTCAGGCCGAGCACCGCGGCGGTCACCGTGCCCACGAAGGAGGAGGCGATGATCGCCGTCAGGTTCGGCAGCATCTCCACCGCGATGATCCGGTGCAGCGGCTCGCCGTTCGCCCGGGCCGCCTGCACGAAGTCGCGGTTGCGCAGCGACATGGTCTGCGCCCGCAGCACCCGCGCGCCCCAGGCCCAGCCGGTGATCGCCAGCACCGCGGCGATCAGCAGCAGCGAGGGGTTCTCGTACTGGGAGGCCACGATGATCATCAGCGGCAGCGCGGGCAGCACCAGGAACACATTGGTCAGCGCCGACAGCGACTCCGAGCGCCACCCGGCGATGTACCCGGCGGTCACGCCGATGATCACCGCGATCAGGGTGCCGATGATCCCGGCGGTGAAGCCGACCACCAGCACGCCACGGGTGCCGTAGACGATCTGACTGAACACGTCCTCGCCCATGTGCGTGGTGCCGAGCCAGTGCGCGGCGGACGGCGGCTGGCGCAGCGCCTCGAAGTCCTTCTCCAGCGGGCCGTAGGGCGCGATCCAGTCGCCGAAGACCGCCAGCAGCACGAAGAAGCCCAGGATGCACAGGCCGGTGATCGACTTGCCGTTCCGGAACATCGCGAAGCCGCGGCCGAGCTTGCCCAGGGCGGAGGTCCGGTCGCCGGCGGGCAGCTGCGGCTCGGCGGCGACGCCCTCGGCGGTCGAGGTGGGGACAGTCATCTCAGGCCTCCGTCTGACGGGTACGCGGGTCGAGGATCGCGTAGGCGACGTCGGCCAGGATGTTCGCCACCAGGACGGTGAGCGTGATGATCAGGAACAGTCCCTGCATCAGGGGGTAGTCCTTGGCCGTGGTGGCGTCCAGCAGCAGCTTGCCGACGCCGGGATAGCTGAACACCAGCTCCATCACCAGCGTCCCGCCGACGATGAAGCCGAGGGACAGCGCGAAGCTGGACAGCTGCGGCAGCACCGCGTTCCGGGCGGCGTAGTGCACCAGCACCCGGCGCTGGGACAGCCCCTTGGCCTGCGCCACGGTGACGTAGTCCTCGTCCAGGACCGTCATCATCATGTTGCGCATCCCGAGGATCCAGCCGCCCAGCGACGCCAGCACGATGGTCAGCGCCGGGAGGGTGCCGTGCTGGATCACCTGCGCGATGAAGTCGAAGCTCAGCGTGGGCGAGGATCCCTTGTCGTAGGCGTGCGACGCGGGGAACCAGCCCAGCGCGGTGGAGAAGACCGCGATGGCGATCAGGCCCATCCAGAAGTACGGCACCGTGGAGAAGAACGTCGCCACCGGAACCACCAGATCCGCCTTCGACCCCCGCCGCCAGCCGATGAACGCACCGATCGACGTGCCGAGGAAGAAGCTCAGGATCGTGGCGATGCCGACCAGGCCGACGGTCCACGGCAGGGCGCTGGCGATCACGTCGGTGACCGGCGCCAGCCCCTTGGAGAACGACCGGCCGAGGTCACCGCTGAACAGCAGCCCCCAGTAGTCGACGTACTGCTGGATCACCGACTTGCCGTCGTCCAGCCCGAACAGGGTGCGCAGCGAGTCGGCGGCCTCCGGACTGATCCGGCCCTGGTTCTTGGCCAGGTACGCCGACACCGGGTCGCCCTTGAGCATCCGGGGCAGGAAGAAGTTGATCGTGATCGCCGCCCAGGCGGTGAACAGGTAGAACGCCGCTCGGCGCAGGAAGAACCGCATCGCTCAGCCCTCCTGGGTGATCGTCGCGCCGGTGGCGAAGTGCCGGTCCGGGTCGGGGGAGGCGTTGCGCAGCGAGCGGGTGTAGTCGTGCTGCGGACGCAGGATCACGTCGTCGGCCGGGCCCTGCTCCACCACGACACCGTGGTGCAGCACCATGATCCGGTCGCTGAAGTGCCGGGCGGTGGCCAGATCGTGCGTGATGTAGAGGACGCCCAGGTTCGACTCGCGTTGCAGCTCGGCCAGCAGGTTGAGCACGCCGAGCCGGATCGACACGTCGAGCATCGACACCGGCTCGTCCGCGACCAGCAGCTGCGGCCGGGATGCCAGCGCCCGGGCGATGGCGACCCGCTGGCGCTGCCCGCCGGAGAGCTCGTGCGGACGACGGTCGATCACCGCGGCCGGTTCCAGCCGCACCCGTTCCAGCAGCCGGTGCGTCTCCGCCTCGACCTGGTCGCTCGGCACCACGTGGTCCAGCCGGAGCGGGCGCTCGATGTGGTGCCGGATGGTGTGGTACGGATTCAGCGAGGCGAACGGGTCCTGGAAGACCATCCGCACGGTCTGCCGGTAGCGGCGCATACCACGGCCCCGGGTGGGGATCGGCCGACCGTCCAGCAGCACCCGCCCGCTGGTCGCCTTCTCCAGCTGGGTGATGATCTTGGCGATGGTCGACTTGCCGGAACCGGACTGCCCGACCAGCGCCACCGTCTCACCGGAGCTGAGGTCGAAGCTGACGTCGTCCAGCGCGAGCATCTCGCCGGCGCCGCGGACCCGGTACCTCTTGCTGACGTGCTCGAATGCGAGGGTGCTCATCGGGCGGCCCCTTCTGCCCCGGTCCGCACGAAGTCGCCGCGCTCGCCGGTCAGGCTCGGGAAGGAGCTGAGCAGCTGCCGGGTGTACGGGTGCCGGGCGTGGCGGTAGATGTTCTCGGCGGTGTCCAGCTCGACGATCCGGCCCTCGCGCATCACCGCGATCCGGTCGCTGATCTCCAGCAGCAGCGGCAGGTCGTGGGTGATGAAGACGACCGAGAAACCGAACCGGGTCCGCAGGTCGCTGATCTGCTGCAGGATCTCCCGCTGCACCAGCACGTCCAACGCGGTGGTCGGCTCGTCCATGATCATCAGCTGCGGCTTGAGGGCGAGCGCCATCGCGATCATCACCCGCTGCCGCATCCCGCCGGAGAGCTCGTGCGGGAACGACCGCAGCCGCTCCTTGCCGACGCCGACGATCTCCAGCAGCTCCCCGCACTCGGTGCGCCGCTCGGCGGCGGACATCCCGGGCCGGTGGGTGAGGAACACGTCGTCGAGCTGCTTGCCGATCGCGGTCACCGGGTTCAGCGCGTTCATCGCCCCCTGGAAGACCATCGACACCTTGTCCCAGCGGAACGCCCGCATCTGCTCGGCGTCCAGCGCGAACAGGTCGACGTCCTCGCCGGTCTCCGCGTCATGGAAGGTGGCGGAGCCGGAGCTGATCACCGCCGGCGGCTTGAGCAACCGCTGCACCCCGTAGGCCAGAGTGGTCTTGCCACAGCCGGACTCCCCGGCCAGCCCGAGGATCTCCCCGCGCCGGATGGTCAGGGAGACGTCCTGCACCGCTCGGACCGGCGGCTCCACCTCGTAGACGACGCTGAAGCCGTCGATCGTCACCACGTTCTCGCTGGTCACTGCATCATTCCTGTCGGACGGTGCGCGGGTGGTGGCCGGACGACCACCACCCGCGCAGGGATCAGTTGGCCGGCTTCAGCGAGGTGAGGATCAGCGAGGCCGTCGGCTGCGTCGGGTCCGGGTTGGTGTACGGGTCGTCCTCGGACGGCCAGCCCACGTAGTTGCGGGTGTTGTACTCGGCGATGAACGGCCGGGTACCGATCGGCAGCGCGGGCACCTGCTCCACGAAGATCTGCTGCGCGGTGGCCAGCGCCGCGGACCGGTCCTCGTCGGTGGTGGCGGTGGCGTACGCGTTCAGCGCCGCGGTGGCCTCCGGCGAGTCGAAGCGGCCGAAGTTGTAGTCGGCCGCCTCACCCTCGGCGACCAGCCAGCGACCGTCCATGATGTCGCTGTACAAGTCGTAGGGCGTCAGGCCGGTGTCGGTCCAGTGCAGGATCGCCTGGAAGTCACCCGTGGTCTTCATGTCCCACCAGGTGTCCGAGTCCGGGGTGTTGATCGTGGTGTCCACGCCCAGCTCGGACGCGGCGTCGCCGATCAGGCTGATCCCGGTCACGTAGTCGCTCCAGCCCTGCGGCACCGACAGCTCGAAGCTGACGTTTTGCCCGTCCGGGTCGACCAGCTTGTCCGACTTCCAGGTGTACCCGGCGTCCTCCAGGATCTCCTTCGCTCCGTCCACGTCGACCGTCAGGTCCTCGCCCTGGTACTCGTCGGAGATGAAGGCGTCACCGGCCGGGGTGGGCAGACCGGTGACCGACGTCAGCTCCGGCACCCCACCCTCCCGGGCGATCTGCTGGTGCTTGGAGCGGTCGACCACCAGGTTCATCGCCTGGCGGAACGCCACGTCGTCGAAGGGCTTGGCCGTGGTGTTCATGAACATCGCGTCGATGCCCAGCCCGGCGGCCGCCCAGTAGACATTCGCCTCGTCCTTGGACAGGTAGGCCGAGTCGACGTTCGGGATGAATGCCTGCGCCCAGTCGGCGTCACCGCTGGCCAGCGCCGTGGTGAGCGCGGTGTTGTCGTTGTAGGACACGTAGTACAGCGTCGGCACCGCCAGGTCGCCGCCCCAGTAGTCGTCCCGGGCGGAGAGCTCGACGCTCTGGGTGCTGAAGGTGGTCAGCGTGTAGGGGCCGGTGCCCACCGGGTCGAGGTTCTCGTAGGTGGCCGGGTCCTCGACCGACTCCCAGATGTGCTGCGGGATGACCAGCTTGTGGATCACCTTGTCCCGCTTGGCGTACATCGAGTTCTCGAAGGTGATCGTGACGGTGTTCTCCGCCGTGGTGACGTCCTTGATGCCCAGCGCCGCGTTGTCCAGCTCCGGCTTGTCCTTGAGCAGCTGGTAGGTGAAGGCGATGTCGTCGGCGGTGAAGTCCTCGCCGTCGGACCAGGTCACCCCGTCCCGTGCCACCAGCTCCAGCTGGGTGTAGTCGTCGTTCCAGGTGATCTGGGACGCCAGCCACGGCTTGGTCTCCTGGGTCGGGTCGACCAGGTTCTCGAAGCCGACCGGCTCCAGCATCGCGTTGATGTACCCCAGCTTCATCGCCGAGGCATCGCCGACGAACGGGTTGTTCGACTCGGTGGCGATCGCGCCGTCCGGCTTGGCGATGGTGAGCGCCGCACCGGCCGCACCCGAACCGCCACCACCGTCGGAGCCGCTCTCGCCCGTGCCGCAGGCCGCCAGCGTCAGGGCCGCCGCCAGACCCAGGGCGACCAGGGGGATCTTGACCTTCATCGGTTTCTCCTTTGAAACAGCAACGGGGTGCACGTCCGGAGGGAGAGCCCCGTCCTCGATGACGTGATGCCGGGAGGTTACTACACTGTCAGTAAGTCGTGTCCAGAGTGCACCTACACTCGATTCCGACGCCCCACCGCAGCGAAGAAGGCAGGCAGATGAGCGCGCCCAAGCGCACGCCGAAGGCGCGCCCGGAGACCCTGGAACGGCGCAGGGAGATCCTGCGCGCGGCGATGACCACCTTCGGGTCGAAGGGCTACAAGAACGGCCCGCTGACCGAGATCGCCGAGCAGGTCGACATGACCCACGCCGGGATCCTGCACCACTTCGGGTCCAAGGATCAGCTGCTGCTCGAAGTGCTGAAATACCGCGACAGCTCCGACGTCGAGGACTTCGCCGGGCAGCGCATCCCGGACGGCATCGAGCTGTTCCGGCACCTGATCCGGACCGCCTTCACCAACGAGCAGCGCCCCGGCATCGTCCAGGCGTACGCCGTCCTCTCCGCCGAGTCGGTCACCGACGAGCACCCGGCGCGCGAGTACTTCCAGGACCGCTACACGACGCTGCGCCGGGAGATCCGCGAGGCCTTCGACCGGATCTGCACCGAGCGGGGCATCGAGGAACCCGCCATCGTCGACCGCGCGGCCGCTGCGATCCTGGCGGTGATGGACGGGCTGCAGGTGCAGTGGCTGCTCGACCCGGCGAACGTCGAGCTGGCCGAGACGTCGGCGTTCGCGATCGAGGCGCTGGTGCGGGCGGTGGTCGGGGAGGACGCGGGGGTCTGAGCCGGCCCGCCCCCTCCGGACAGCACTGACGCGCCCGACCCTCCCGGGTCGGACGCGTCAGTCAGGCACCGCGAGGCCTCAGGGCCGCGGGTCGTACCAGTGGAAGGCCCACCCGTTGGAGAACTGCATGCAGCCGTGGGTGATGACGTAGCCCTCGTCGCGGAACAGCTTCTCCTCGGCCCGGCAGGAGGAGGCGCTCGGCATGATCACCGTGCCGCCGTTGTAGGCCGAGGCCGCTCCGGCCGTGGCCAGACCCACCCCCGCGAAAGCCGTCATCGCAACTGAGACGCTGATCAACCGCTTGAGCATCGTCACTCCTGGTTCTCGGGGTCATGTGGCCGGCCCAGGCTATGGAGCACCTGAGGACTCAGCAATCCGAGGCAGCGGGGCCGGGTCCGGCTCAGCGCACCCGGCGGATCATCAGGATCAGCACGCAGCCCACCAGTGCGAGCGCCGCCGCCAGCGGGAACATCGCCCGGTACCCGATGGCGGAGATCGCCGCGGCCGCGACGATCGGTCCCACGATCTGCCCGCCGGTGTTCGCCAGGTTCAGCACCCCCAGGTCCTTGGCGGCGGTGTCCTGGTTCGGCAGCACCTCGACGTTGAGCGCCTGGTCGACGGCGTTGAACGCGCCCATCCCGACGCCGGCGATCACCGCGTACACCAACATCGTCCACGGGCTGGCGGAGACGGCGGGCACCAGCACCCCCACCGCGACCAGCACCCCGGCGACCACCACGGGAAGCTTGCGGCGGCCGATCCGGTCGGACACCGGGCCGGAGATCGCGGACATCACCAGCGCGGTGATCATCAGGATGGTCGCGATGCTGGAGATGTACCCGGCGGTGGAACCGTCACCGAGGCGCATGTAGTCGGTCAGGATGTAGAGCTGGTAGCCGGAGATCGCGAAGGTGGCCGAGATGATCAGGAACTTCCCGAACAGTGCCAGGTAGTAGTCCCGGCAGTCCTTGCGCGGCAGGCTGAACGAGTCGAGCAGCATCGCCTTGCTCAGGTGGCGGCGCGGCAGGTCGCGGCTGGACGGCTCGCGCAGCAGCAGCACCGCCACCGGCCCGGACAGCAGGGTCAGGGCGGCCAGCACCACGAACCCGGCCCAGAGGCCGCCGAGGAACTGCGCGCCGATGATCTGCCCGCCGTACAACCCGGCGGAGTACCCGAAGGCGTAGATGGAGGAGATCGTGCCGCGGTGCCGGGGCGCGATCCGGTCCGAGATGACCGCGAGCAGCGGCGCCACGATCGCGTTCAGGAACACCTGGTAGATCGCCCAGAGCAGCACCAGTTGCCCGACGGTGCTGGCCCGACCGACCGCCAGCAGCATCGCCGCCGAGCCGATCGACCCGACGATCAGCCACGGGCTGCGTCGCCCCCACCGGGAACGGGTCAGGTCGGAGAAGGCGCCGATCAGGACGTTGGCGAGGGTGGCGACGATCATCGCGACGGTGGCGAGCAGGGCGATGACGCCGGTCTTCTCCTGCGGGGCGATCTCGGCCACCCGGGCGGGCAGCAGCACGGCGTTCACCCCGAGGTAGGGCCCGAGCCAGAGGAAGCAGCCGAGGGCGAGGGCGACACCGCCCCTGACCGGCACCGAGGCCTGGTCGTCGTCGGTGGGGACCGGGGACGGGGAGGTGGTTGCGGACATGGTTCTCTCTCGTCATTGAGGAAATGAGGGGACTGCGGGGCGGCGCCGGGGGAAGCGCCGCCCCGCAGGGTTCAGAGCTGGACGGTGCCGACCGCCGCGTCCGGGTCGCCCCAGAACGAGCCGGCCTCGATCCGCACCGGACCGCCGGGCAGGACGTACCGGGCGCCGGTGGCGTCCCAGCGGGTCAGGCGGTCGAGGCTGACGTCCAGCGGGACCACCGCACTCGACCCGGCGGGCACCGTGACCGTCGCGAAGCCGAGCAGCTCGCGCTCACCGGTGCGGTCGCCGTCGGTACGGGTGCCGTACACCTGCACCACGTGCCGACCATCCACGTCACCGGTGTTCGCCACGGTCACCTCGCCGCGCAGCCGCTCGCCGTCCCGCACGATGGTCAGTCCGGAGACCGACCACCCGGTGTAGGACAGGCCCCACCCCAGCGGGTACAGCGCCTGCACACCCCGCTGGGCGAGCAGCCGCTGGCCGTACCACCGGTCGTAGGTGATCGCGGTGGCGTCGATGTCCAGCTCGGGCAGGTCGGCGGCGTCCGCCGGGATCGCGTAGGGCAGCCGGCCGGAGGGGTTGTGCGCGCCGAGCAGCACGTCGGCCAACGCATGCCCACCGGCCATCCCGCAGTACCAGGACACCAGGATGCCGGGGACCTCGCGGTGCCACTCCTCCATCAGCACCGCCCCCGCCGTGACCAGGACGACCACCGTGCGCGGGTTGGCGGCGGCCACCGCGTGCACCAGCTGCACGTCCTCCGGGCGCAGGTGCAGGTCACGCCGGTCACCACCCGCCGATCCGGCCCCGACGACGCTGACCCCGGCACCCATCGTGGACAGCACCTCGTCCCGCCACGCGGCCTGCTGGTCATCCTCGGGTTCGGGGTAGATCGCGAGCAGCTCCTCCCGGGTCGCCACCGACCCGTCCACGAACTCGCCCTCGTCCTCCGCGGTGTAGCCCACCACCACGACGGCGACCTCGGAGTCGGCGGCGAGCTCGGCGGCCCGGCGCAGATCGGCTCCGTCGTCGTGGCGGATCCGAGCGTCCGGCAGCGCGGCGGTCAGCCCGGCGAGGGCGGAGGTCACCTCCGGCGAGCGGACATCCGAGGAGCCGTGGTCGCCGGTGTTCGCCCGGTCGGCGAGCCGGCCCAGCACCGCCAGGGAACCCAGCGTGGCGGGCAGCGGGAGCACCGGCGACCCGGCCACCGGCTCGTTGCGCAGCAGCACCATCGCCCGGCGGGCGGCATCGCGGGCCAGCTCGGTGTGCGCGTCGCTCAGGATCACCTCGCGGTCCGGCTCGACCTGCTCCCGCCCGGCGTAGTGCCGGAGCTGGGTCGCCAGGATGCGCAGCGCCGCCCGGCGCACGTCCGCCCAGTCGGCGGTGCCGTCCGCGAGCGCCGCGGCGAGGTGCGCACCGCGCTGCTGCCGGAACGGTGCCTCGACGTCCAGTCCGGCGCGCAGTGCCGCGGTGCCGTCCCGCATGCCCCAGATGAAGTCGGTGATCACCGTGCCCTCGAAGCCCCACTCCTCGCGGAGCACCGTGGTCAGGGTGTGCGGGTTCTGCCCGGCCCACTCGCCGTTGATCGCGTTGTAGGAGCTCATCACCGCGGCCGCGCCCTCGTCGATCACCCGGCGGAAGTGCGGCAGGAAGTCCTCGTGCAAGGTGGCGTCGTCGATGCGGACGTCCACCTGGAAGCGGGCGTTCTCCATCGAGTTCAGCGCGAAGTGCTTCACGCAGGCCATCGCATGCCGCTGGACGCCGCGGGTCAGGGCGGCGCCCATCTCGCCCAGCAGGGTCGGCTGGTCGGAGTAGGTCTCCTGCGCGCGGCCCCACGCCGGGTGCCGGGGCAGGTTGATGCACACCCCGCCGAAGAAGTTGCCGCCGGCCGCGCGAAGTTCCGCGCCGATGGCGGCGCCGATCCGCTCCTCCAGGTCGGTGTCCCAGGTCGCGCCGCGGGCCATCGACACCGGGAACGCCGTCGCCTGTCCGACCACGCTGCCGCGCGGCCCGTCGACGAACTGGATCCCGGGCACCCCCAGTCGGGGCACCGCGCCCATCGGGTAGGGGTCGACGTTGTAGCCGTCGGTGACGAAGGAGTGCATGCCCTGCCAGAACGGCAGGTCGCCGTCCAACAGGTCGAGCCGCTCCGCGTCGGTGAGCTGCTCGTAGAGGTGGGCCGCCTGGGTGGCAGCCGGTGCGCCGTTCCTGACCGCGCTGACCGCCCGGTCGAATGCCGTGGCGCCGGTGGTGCTCATATGACTCGGTCTCCGCTCATCGTCGAGGGTTTTACTGAGTGCTCGTTCAGTGTTCAGTAAGGTAGCGCCGAAGGTGCCTCTGCCACAATGACCAGCAGCAGAGTCCAGTTCAGGAGATCCGGTGTCGCAGCCCCCCATCAGCCGCTACTCGCCGCGTGCCACCCGCTCACGGATGAGCGCATCGGACCGGCTCACCCAGATCCTCACCGTGTCCTCCGGCCTGATCGCCGAGCGCGGATTCTGGGGTCTCACCCTGCGCGACGTCGCCCTGGCCTGCGGGATCACCGAGGGCGGCGTCCTGCACCACGTCGGCTCCAAGGATCAACTGCTGGTCGCCGTCCTGGAGTACCGCGACGCCCAGGACCTGGCCCAGCTCGCCGACCTGCTCGGCGTCGAGCCCGAGGTCTTCGACAGCGGCACCGATGCCGACATCCCGCTCCGCGCGCTCTGTGACGCGCTGGTCCAGCGCAACTCCCGCCAACCGGAGATCGTCCGGCTCTACTCGGTGCTGAACGCCGAGTCCCTGGAACCCAGCCACCCCGCCCACGATTACTTCGTCACCCGCGAACGCTGGGCGCTGGACCTGTTCGCCACCGCCGCCGGACCCGACGTCGACGACCCCGTCGAACTGGCCCGAGAGGTCCTCGCCGCGATGGACGGGATTCAGCTGCGCTGGCTGCGCGACCAGGAGGGCGTCGACCTGCCCACCGCCTGGCGGCAGCTCGCCGATCGGCTGCTCGGGAGCTGACCCCGCCGCCCCATCCGCGCGCCCCACTTGCCCCGCCCCCGCTCCCACCCGCACGATCGACCAATGCCGGTCACCCTCCACACCGCGCTCCGCTCCGAGACGGGTCCCCATCGCGCCCAGAACCAGGACTCGGTCGGCGCCTCGGTCGACTACGCGCTGGTCGCGGACGGGGTCGGCGGGAACGTCGGCGGCGACATCGCCTCCTGGACCTTCACCCACCGCGTCATGTCAGCACTGGCGAACCGGCCCGCCCACCGCTTCACCACCGACGACCTCGCCGAGCTGATCGCCACCGCCAACGCGGAGATCGGCCACCGGATCCGCCGCGAACCGGAGCTCGACGGCATGTCGACCACGGTCACCGCGGTCTTCGGCGGCGATGACTCCGTGCGGGTCGGCCACCTCGGCGACTCCCGCGCCTACCTGGTGCGCGACGGCGCGGGCTACCGGGTCACCCGTGACGACTCCTACGTGCAGATGCTGGTCGACTCCGGCGCGGTGGACCCGGCGGATGCCCGCACCCACCCGTTGCGCAACGTGATCATGCGCTCGCTCTCCGGCCATGTGGAGGACACCGCCGACCTCCCGGTGCTCGACGTCCCGGCGCAGGACGGCGACCGCTGGCTGGTCACCTCCGACGGCCTGACCGACTACGTCGAGGAGGACCGGATCCTGGCGATCCTGGCCGACACCCCCGACCGCGAGGCAGCCGCCGACGCCCTGCTAGCCGCCGCACTGGCCGCCGACTCCCGGGACAACATCAGCCTGGCGGTGGCCGACGTGGTGATCGGCGAGGTGGACGACGCGCCGAGGCCGTACCGGTTCCTGGGTGCCGCGGCGGGGGACGACCTGGGGGCGGTGGCGGATCTGTCGCGGTGACCCGCGACGCGCCCGCTCACCACAGCGGCGGCCGGCGCTCCCCCCACCGCAGCACGTCCTCCAGCTCCGCCGACAGCCCGAGCAGCACCCGCTCCGCCCCCGGCGACCCGACCAGCTGCACCCCCATCGGCAGCCCACCCGGCGCCGACGCCGTGGGTGCCGTCCAGTGCACCGGAGCCGCCAGCGCCGGCAGTCCGGCGACGTTGATCATCGAGGTGTACGGCGTGTACTCGCACTGCTGAGCGAAGTTCCGCTCCGGGTCCGCGGCGTCGTACCAGCCGATCGGGCGCGGCGTCATCGCCATCCCGGGCAGCAGCACGGCGTCGTACCCGCCGACCCGACCGACCAGGGTGCGCTCGAAGGCGGCGAGCGCCGCCACCGCCTCGACCACCTGCCGCGCGGTCACCTCCCGGCCGACCCCGACCAGCCACCGGGTCAACGGCTCCAGCAACGCCAACGACTCCGGGTCGTCGATCGGCACCGCCGACGCACCGGCCATCCACAGCGTCCGGAACGCCGGGGAGTACGAGGGATCCGGTTCCCAGCGCGGGGCCTCAACCACCTCGTGCCCCAGGTCGCTCAGCGTGCTGGCCGCGAGGTCCAGGGCCGCCCGGGCGTCGTCACCGAGCCGGATGTCGTAGGTGCCCTCCCACGCGCTGAACGTGCTGACCCCGATCCGCAGCCGTCGCGGGTCGGGCGACTGGGCAGCCGCGAGGTAGGCACCGGCCGGCGCGGCCGTGGTGCGCAGGGTGCGCGGGTGCGGCACGGTCCCATCGGCGGCACGCGGCAGCATGCCCTCCAGCAGCAATGCCGCATCGGCCGTGGTCCGGGCGATCGGCCCGTGCGTGACCAGCCCGCCCAACGACTCCACGCCACCACCGCCGGGCAACAGCCCCCGGGTGGTCTTCAGCCCGACCAGACCGCAGGCTGCCGCCGGGATCCGCACCGACCCGCCGCCGTCCGACCCGGGCGCGACCGGCAGCATCCCGCTCGCCACCGCCGCCGCCGCACCACCGCTCGAACCCCCCGCGCCCCGGTCCAGGTCCCACGGGTTCCGGGCCGGCGGCCCGATCAGGGTCTCGGTGTACGACGGGAACCCGAACTCCGGTGCCGCGGTCTTGCCCAGCGACACGATCCCGGCCTCGTCCAGCGTCCGCACGATGTCGTCACTGACCTCCGGCACGAACCGCCGCTCCCCCGCGAACACCCGCGACCCGTACCCGGTGGGCACCCCGGCCCGGTTGCTCAGATCCTTGTCGGCCGTGGGCAGACCCCACAGCACCCCGTGCGGCTCGGTCAACCCGGCCGCCCGCTCCCGGGCCAGCTCCGGGGTGACCGTCGCCAGGGCACCGACCCGGGCATTCAGCGCGTCGATCCGACCCAGGTAGTGCTCGGTCAGCTGACTCGGGGTGACCGACCCGTCACGCAGGGCGATGACCAGGTCGACGGCGGTGCGGTCGTGGAGAGCGGACATGGGGCCACGGTAGGCCGCACCGGATCAGGCTGCCGGAAAGGCGGTCGCCAGGGTCCGGTGCAGTCGCTCGACGTGGTCGTCTGCCAGGTCGCCACCGGCGGTGAATCCCCGGATCGCCTTCTTCGGCCACAGCACCCGCACTCCGTCGATGGTGAAGGACCCACCGATCAGGGGCCAGTCGGCGGCGACGAAGCAGAGCATCCCGTGCACGGGCACCTCCTCGCCGGCGTGGGCGAGCGCGGTCCGCACCAGGTCGATCTGCTTGTGGACGCCGGAGACCAACCGGGTGCAGTCCCGACCCCCGACCCGCAGTGTCGTCACCCGCGGTCGGATCAGGCCACCGGTGACCCGAAGCGTCGGGCGGCCCCGGTAGTGCTTGGCATCCACCACGAACACCCCCGCGGACGACACGACGAGATGATCGATGTTCGCCCGGGTCCCGGGAATCCGTCGGTCGTGCAGGAGTCGGACGCCGCGGTCCGAGAGTCCCTCGAACGTTGCCGCGAGCCGTCGCTCACCTTCTGCCCCGATCGCCCAGGCCCGCGTGCTCTGCGGTTCGTCGCTCACCGCGAGGATCAACCCGCCGAGTCGGGGGTGGGCCGCCCGGATCCGCTGCTCGCGACGCTCTGATCGGCGCTGGTACTCGCGAGCCGCGGATGCGCCCGCGATACCGGTGTCCACGGGTGCGACCGTCGTCGCCTCGCCCTGGCAGCACGCGACGCAGCGCACCGTCTTGGATGCCCGGTCGTACACGGCGGTGGTCCCGGCGGTGAGTTCCGCCGCGCACAGTCGGCATCGCCCGGCGTAGCGCAACCGCATGGTCTTCTCGGTGTCGTTGCTCATCGTCCCCCCTGGCCGTCACGGTAGTGATCGGTCGCCCCTCCCCGGGAACCCAGGACCAACGTCACGCGTTGACGCGTCGACCCAGTACCTCGATCAGGAGAGAGATGGACAGCGACAGTAGTCACCCCCCGAGTAGCCACCCCCCGCGCTGGGGCGAGCCGGTGACGGGGGGTGAGATCTGATGTGGGTGTTGTCCTTGCTGCTCGGCCTGCTGGTCGTGCTGGCGATCACGGTGGCGACCGGGTACTTCGTGGCCCAGGAGTTCGCCTACATGGCGGTGGACAGGTCGCGGTTGAACGCCCGCGCCGCCGATGGTGACGCCGGTGCGCGCCGGGCGTTGTCGGTGACCCGCCGGACGTCCTTCATGCTGTCCGGTGCCCAGCTCGGCATCACGGTGACCGGCCTGCTGGTCGGGTACGTCGCCGAGCCGTTGATCGGTGGTGCCCTGGGTGAGGCGCTGGGCGGTGTCGGGGTCCCGACCGGGGTCGGCATCGCCGTCGGCACCGTGCTCGCGCTCCTGCTGTCCACCGTGATCCAGATGCTCTTCGGTGAGCTGTTCCCGAAGAACCTCGCCATCGCCCGTCCCGAGCCGGTGGCGGTGCGGCTCGCCGGGTCGACCACCGCGTACCTGACGGTCTTCGGCTGGCTGATCCGGGTCTTCGACTCGGCGTCGAACGCGCTGCTGCGGTTGTTGCGGATCGAACCGGTGCACGACGTCGAGCACTCGGCGACCGCCCGCGACCTGGAGCACATCGTCGAGGAGTCGGCCCGCAGCGGTGACCTGCCGCACGAGCTGTCCGTGCTGCTCGACCGGATCCTGGACTTCCCCGATCAGGACGTGGAGCACGCGATGATCCCGCGCTCCCGGGTGGGCACGGTGCGCCCCGGGACCACGCTGGCCGAGGTCCGCGAGCTGATGAGCGAGGGCCACTCGCGCTACCCGGTGCTCACCGACCAGGACGAGGTGATCGGCGTGGTGCACCTGCAGGACGTGCTGGTCGCCACCGACGCGTCCGAGCCGGTGGAGCGGATGATGCGCCGCCCCGAGCTGATCCCGACCTCGATGTCCCTGCCCGACGCCCTGCGTCGACTGGCCACCACCCGCAACCAGCTCGCCTGCGTGCTGGACGAGTACGGCGGACTCGCCGGGGTGCTCACCTTCGAGGACCTCGCCGAGGAGCTGGTCGGGGAGATCACCGACGAGCACGACACCGAGACGGTGCAGTCGCCGGTGGACGAGGACGGGTCGTGGACCATGCCCGGCGACGTCCACGTCGACGAGGTGGAGCGTGCCGTCGGCCGTGACCTGCCCGCCGGCGACTACGAGACGATCGCCGGCCTGGTGATCGCCGAGCACGGGTCACTGCCCGAGGTCGGCACCAGCGTCGTCGTCCTGCTCCCCGGTGACCCGGGCGACCTGGCACTGACCGAGACCCCGGATCCGGTGTGGATGCGGGTGGACGTTCTGGAGCTGGAGCGGCACGTCCCGGCCCGGGTCCGGGTGACCGTCCCGGCCGATCCGCCACCGACCGACGCCGAGCGCACCGAGTGGGAGGCCGCCCGATGAGCGCCCTGACCGTCGTGGTCATCACCATCGCCCTGATCGCGCTGAGCGCGTTCTTCGTCGCGGTGGAGTTCGCGGCCCTCGCCGCCAAGCGTTACCGGTTGGAGGAGGCAGCGCCGCGCAGTCGTTCCGCCCGGGCCGCGCTGCGCAGCTCCACCGAGCTGACGGTGCTGCTGGCCGGATCGCAGCTCGGGATCACCGCCTGCACCCTGGCCCTGGGTGCGATCACCAAGCCCGCCGTGCACCACTGGCTCACCCCGCTGTTCGAGGGCTGGGGTGTGGCGCTGTGGCTGGCGGACGTCGCCGGGTTCGTCCTGGCGCTGATCATCGTCACCTTCCTGCACCTGGTGGTCGGGGAGATGGCACCGAAGTCCTGGGCGATCGCGCACCCGGAGACCTCGGCGATCATGCTGGCCACACCGATGCGGGCGTTCATGTGGCTGACCCGGCCGCTGCTGCGCGCGTTGAACGAGGCGGCGAACTGGTGTCTGCGCCGGGTGGGCGTGCAGCCCGCCGACCAGGTGGCCACCGGCCAGAACCCGGACGACCTGCGGCACCTGGTCGAGCACTCGGCGAATGTCGGTGCCCTCGACTCGGCCTACTCCGCGCAGATCACCGGCGCGCTGGAGCTGCAGGACCTCACCGTCCGCGATCTGGTCCGGCCGACCGGCGCACCCACCGCGGTGGCACCCGGGTCCACGATGGCCGATGTCCGGTCGGCGGTCAGGTCCTCCGGTCACCTGCGGATCCTGGTCGGCGACGCCGGGGTGGTGCACGTCCGGGACACCCTGGCGCACCCCGATGACGCACCGGTCACACCGCTGGTCCGACCGGTGCTGCGGCTGGCGGCCGAGACGCCGGTCGCCGACGCGCTGACCCGGATGCGGGAGGGTCGTCAGCACCTGGCCCTGGTGCACGACGGCGGCACCACCGTCGGCGTCCTCACCCTGGCCGACGTCCTCGCCCGCCTCTTCCCGGTCGCCGCCTAGCAGGAACCAGCGCCGAGGTCGGCACTTCGCGCCGGGACAACCCCGGCGAAGTGCCGACCTCGGGCGCGAACTGCCGACCTCGGGCGCGAACTGCCGACCTCAGGCGCGGACTGCCGACCTCGGGCGCGGACTGCCGACCTTCGGCGCGAGGTGCCGACCTCGGGCGCGAAGTGCCGACCTCAGGCACGTGCCGACCTCAGGCACGAAGTGCCGACCTCAGGCGCGAACCGCCGACTTCAGGCGCGAACCGCCGACGTCGGGCGCGGCGTGCCGTCAGTCGGTGATCCGGATGACGATCTTCCCGGCGGTCTCCCCCGACTCGGCCACCCGGTGCGCCTCGGCGATCTGCTCCAGCGGCAGCACGGTGTCCACCCGCGGCAGGTACGCCCCGGCGGCGCCGAGTCGGGCGGCGGTGCGCAGCGACTCGGAGTCGTTGGAGGCGCTGATCGCCCGCACGCCCAGCTCCCCCGCCGCATGGTTGTCGGCCACGGTGACCACGCGGTCCGGCGACCCGGTGATGGCGATCAACTCGGGCAGTGCTCCGTGCCCCGCCGCGTCGAGGGCGGCATCCGCCGACCCGATCCGCTCGGCCAGCCCGGCGCCGTAGCGCACCGGTGTGACCCCGAGCTCGGACAGGAACGCGTGGTTGCGCTCCGAGGCGGTGCCGATCACCCGGGCACCGGCGTCGATCGCGAAGATCGCCGCCGCCGACCCGACAGCACCGGAGGCCCCGTTCACGACCAGGGTCTTGCCGGACAGGTCGCCGAGGGCCGCGAGCGCCGGGATCGCCGTGGTGGACGCCAGTCCGGCCGAGGCCGCCTGCTCCACCGACCAGCCCTCCGGCACCGGGGCCCAGGCCGACAGCACCGAGAACTCCGCGGTGGTGTCGCTGACCCCGCCCATCCCGAACACCAGGTCACCGACCGCCACCCCGTCGACGCCGTCCCCGACCTCGTCCACCACACCGGCTGCGTCCCGCCCGGGGATCACCGGGAACTCCAGCGGGATCATCTGCGCCGCCAGCCCCTGGCGCAGCTTCCAGTCGATGGGGTTCACGCTCACGGTGAGGGTCCGGATCCGCACCGTGCCCGGGCCGGCGTGCGGCTCGGGGGCGTCCTCCACCCGGAGCACCGAGGGGTCGCCGTACTGGTGGTACCGAGCTGCGCGCATGAGAGTCCTTCCGTGATGCGGATGCGATGCACCCGACGCTACGCCTGGCCCAACACTGTCGCCCGAACAGGTGATCGGTCGTTCACCCGTGTGCCACCGACTTCCCACCCGCCCCGGGTACTTTCACCCTCGAAACTGCCGTTTCTCCTCTTCATCGCGGTGATGTGATCCGCCTCACACCGACTATTCCGACCACCCTTCGGGTTTTCGCCGATCAGGTCGGATGACCAAGCGGCCCCACCGAGGAGACGGCATGTCCCACCCCGAGTCCGAGACAGTCCAGCCGAGACACTGGTTCGCCGACCGTTCATTGGTGGTGAAACTCGGCGGCACGATCGGACTGTTGGCGCTGGTCGCGGCGACCATCGCCGGGGTCGCGACCTCGCGGCTGCTGTCGATGTCCAGCCAGCAGGACGCGATGTACGCCGAGGGCGTCCGGCCGCTGGTCGCGGTCGCCGATCTGCAGCAGGCCTTCACGGCACAGCGACTCGCCTACGTGCGGATGGCCTCCAGCGATGCCGAGCAGATCCAGCAGAATCTCGCCACCATCGCCGACCGTGAGGGCACGATCGACGATCTGATCGGCACCCTGGACGCGGAGTGGGAACTCAGCGACGTCGACGACCAGATCGCTGCCTCCATCGACGCGTACCGCTCTGTCGCCGAGGACACCTACCTGCCCTTGATCGAGGCGAACGACCCGACCGCTGCCGATGTGGCCAACTCCGATCTGCTCAAGGCCGGTCAGGACGCGGACAAGCTGCTGGACCAGGCGTCGGACGAGGCGGGTGCCCGCGCGGACGAGATCGCCGATCAGGGCACCGCGCTGGCCCGGCAGTCGGTCATCGCGGTGTGGGTGGCACTGGTGGTCGCCCTGCTGGTGGTCGGCGGCATCGCCGTCGCCGTCATCCGTCAGGTGCTCACCGGGGTGCGCGCCGTCGAGCAGTCCCTGGACGCGGTCGCCGCCGGTGACCTGACCTCCCCGCCGTCGGTGCGCGGCGCGGACGAGATCGGCCGGATGGCCCGCGCCCTGGGCTCCGCGCTGAACCGACTCCGGCGCACCATCGCCGGTGTGGTCGAGGCATCCCAGACCGTCGCGTCGGCGACCGAGCAGCTGTCCGCGTCCTCCACCCAGGTGGCATCGAGCTCCCGGGAGACGGCGACCCAGGCCGGGTCGGTCGCGGCCTCCGCCGAGCAGGTGTCCCGCAGCGTGCAGACCGTCGCCGCCGGGGCCGAGCAGATGGGTGCCAGCATCCGGGAGATCGCGCAGAACGCCACGGAGGCAGCGAAGGTCGCCACCGCCGCGACCGCGACCGCCGCCACCGCCGACAACCAGGTCAAGCAGCTCGGCACCTCCAGCCAGGAGATCGGCAACATCGTCAAGGTGATCACCTCCATCGCCGAGCAGACCAACCTGCTCGCCCTCAACGCCACCATCGAGGCAGCCCGGGCCGGTGAAGCGGGCAAGGGCTTCGCCGTGGTCGCCGGGGAGGTCAAGGAGCTGGCCCAGGAGACCGCCAAGGCCACCGACGACATCGCCCGGCGCGTCGAGGCGATCCAGAACGACACCCATGCGGCGGTGGCGGCCATCGAGGAGATCACCCGCACGGTCGACTCGATCAACTCCTACCAGACCACCATCGCCGGGGCGGTGGAGGAGCAGACGGCGACCACCGCGGAGATCTCCCGCTCGGTGACCGAGGCGGCGACCGGATCGGGTGGCATCGCCGCCACCATCGCCTCGGTGGCCGACTCGGCCGACGCCTCGACCCAGGCGCTGGTGCAGGTCGACTCGGCGGTGAACGAGCTGGCGCGGATGGCGGAGTCGATGCGCGAACAGGCGTCGATCTTCAAGGTCTGATCGGGGTCACCTCGCTCGATGACGCTCCCGACCCGGTGGCGCGGTGGGTCGACCGCCGCGCCGCCGGGATCAGCTCCCCCGATGCCCCTGACACAGGGACGCCAGCGCCTGCGCCGCCGCGCGTCCGGTGGCGTCGGCCTGGGCGTCGTCCCGTGTGCTCAGCCAGCCGAGCGCGATCCCGGTGGCGGTGGCGACCACGAGCCCGGCGACCGCGTCCAGCGGCACCGACCAGGACAACCCCCGGCTCTGGCTCCATTGACCGATCATGTCCTGCACGCTGGTCAGCACCATCAGGCGGGTGCTGCTCGCCGTGGCCGGGCTGCGGCGGGCGACCACCGCGATCAGCTCGTGGATCAGCAGTTGATAGCCGGGGTCCCGGCGCAGGTGGGCCGCATACCCGAGGAACGCCGCCTCCAGTCCGGCGTCCGGTCGCATCAGCTCCGCGGATCGCCCCTGCTCCCCCACCGCGATCCACGCCGAGATCAACGCCCGTCGGATCTCCCGCTCCAGCAGCGCCGCGTAGAGGTCGTCCTGCGCGGTGAAGTAGTAGTGGAAGGCACCCAGCGGCAGCCCCGCGGTCCCGGTCACGGTCCGAGTGGTCGCTGCTCGCACCCCGCCGGAGCGCATCACCTGGACCGCGGCGTCGAGCAGGGTCTCGCGTCGTGCCTCGGCGAGCCGAGTGGCTGCACTGTCCTCGTCCACCGGCGGAGCTTAGGACGGCATGGAGCCGAACGATCAACCGTGCAGGTCCCAGCGATGAGACGAGGGTGTTCGGCCGCGCACTCCTGTGCGTAGCTTGTGCCCATGACCAGCCGCAGCAGCCTGCTCCTCACCGTCGGCGTCGTCGGTGTCCTCGCCCTGACCGCGTGCTCCGCCGAGGACGCACCCGCCGCCGATCCCGCCCCTGCCGCACCGGCTGCCGCTGAGGCCACCGCCGCCGAGGACGCCCCCACCGCCGCGGAGACCGACGCCGACACCGACTCCGCCGGTGCTGTGATCACCTGCGCCGAGATCGAGCCTCTGGCAGCACCGATCACCGCAGGTTTCGCCCTCTCCCCCGACGACTCCTCGGAGGACGCCACCAGCACGAGCTGCGTCTGGGTGAACGACGCCGTGGCTTCCGCCTCCACCGACCTCACCGCCTACGCCACCCTGAGCGTCACCGTGGACGGCACCACCTGGTCCGCCGACGAACTGGCCACCGTGCCCGGCGTCAGTGACGACCCCCGTGCCGCCACCCTGGGTGGTCGGATCCTGATCTTGGGCGAGGGCGAGACCCTCGGCGAGGTCGGTTCGGTGCAGGTGCTCTACCCGAGGGGAACCGTCACCGTCGTGGCGACCGGCGCCATGCTGACGGTGCCCGAGGCAGCCGACATGCCGGTGGACGACGTGATCGGGGTGGCGGTCGACGTCGCCGAGCTGCGCGACTGAGGTCACCTCGCGCCGCTCGGCCCGCGGCGGCGCAGGTCAGCCCGCGGTGTCCGTGCGCCCCGACCGGTGGTGCCGCCGCAGCACCGGGAGCAACACCGCCAAGCACAGACTCGCCGAGGCGGTCTGTGCCCGCTGCCACCAGCCGAGTCCGGTCGGGTCGGCACCCAGGTTGTCAGCGATCGACAGTCCTGCCGTCACCAGACTGGTCGCCGCGTACAGCAGCACCGGCAGCCACCAACCGACGGACACCCGCCCGCCACGACGACGCCACCCGATCAACAGCCCGGCCAGCAACACCGCCAGCGCGATCAGGGCCGTCGTCGCGATCAGGCTGGTCACCGAGTGCGCGGTCCCCGCACTCGCCACCCCATCGGCCTCCGCACACCCGGCGTCCACCGACGGCGCGCACGGCAACGGACTGAGCACATCCGCGATGGTCCCGATCCCGAACAGCAGCACCGGGATCGGCGCCAACCGCGCCCACCGCGTGTCCAGCCGCGGCCGCCCCCACCACAGCAGCCCCGCCGCGACCACCGCCGCCACTCCGGCGAACCCGTCGCTCAGCGCGAACACCACCCGCGTCGGTTGATCGCTGGCCGCCAGCTCCGACTGGAACGCCACCGCCGGGTCCAACGGGAACCCCAGCAGCGCCTCCCACGGCACCCCGGTGTAGGCGATCGCCCCCAGCAGCAGCAACCACCCGGCCACCCGCCACCGCGTCTCGCTCATGCGCAGACTGTCGCACGACCGGCTGTCCGCCGCGTCCCGGCCTCACCCGGCGGCCCAGAGTCCGGCGAAGTGCGAGATCGGGCCGTTCCCGCGCCCGACGCGCAGGTCGTCGGCCGCGGCGATGCTCTGCAGCAGCCATGCCTTCGCCGGACGGATCGCCTCCGACCAGGTCGGCGCCTGCACGCGACGCGTGGCCACGGCCGAGGAGAGCGAGCACCCGGTCCCGTGGGTGTGGGTGGTCGCGATCCGATCCCCCGGGAACTCGTCGACGGTGCCGGTCTCGGCATCCACCAGCGCGTCGGGGGCGTCCGGACCGGCGAGATGGCCCCCCTTCGCCAGCACCGGCACCCCGTACGCGGCGGACAATCGGTGGGCCTGGTCGAGTGCGTCGCGCCAGGTCGCTGCCACGTCCTCGTGCACCAGCACCGCCAGCTCGGCCAGGTTGGGCGTCACCAGACCGGTCAGGCCGACCAGGGCGCGCATCCGTTCTTCGGCCTCCGGCTGCAACAGCCGATGACCACTCGTCGAGACCATGACCGGGTCGAGGACGACCACCGGCGGGCGGACGCGGCGCAGCCAGGCATCGACCACCTCGATGATCGAGGCGTCGAACAGCATGCCGATCTTCACCGCATCGATCTCGACGTCGTCGCTCACCGCGTCGAGCTGCTCCGCCAGGAACGCCACGGGTGGGACGTGGACGCTGCGGACCCCCCGAGTGTTCTGGGCGACCAGTGCGGTGACCACCGCCATGCCGTAGCCACCGTTCGCGGCGATGCTCTTGAGGTCCGCCTGGATGCCCGCCCCGCCCGAGGGGTCCGTCCCCGCGATGCTGAGCACCCGGGGGATGCAGGTCGGGCGCGGTGGAAGCCGCGTCGTCCCGGTCATCGGTGCTCCGGCGTGGCCCAGGCCCGTGCGAGCTCGGCAGCGGCGGCCCTGGCGTCGGGTGCAGCACAAATCCAGGACACGACGGCGGCTCCGGCGAACCCCGCCGCGCGCAGGGCGGGCACGTCCTCCGGTGTGACGCCGCCGATCGCCACCGCGGGCAGCGACGACACCGATGCGAGGTGCCCCGCCGCGGCGATCCCGAGGACCGGCGGCGCGTCCGGCTTCGAGGAGGTCTGATGCACCGCCCCGATGCCGAGATAGGTGACCCGGCCCGCACCGCTGGCCGCCTCGGCGATCTGGGCCCTGCTGCTCGCGCTCAGCCCGATCACGGCGTCCGGACCGACCATCTCCCTGACCGCGACCGGAGGGAGGTCGCGCTGCCCGATGTGCACCCCCGCCACACGCGCCCCGCGCGCACGGGCCGCCAGATAGACATCCACCCGGTCGTTGACGAGCACGTCCACGTGCGTCGGCAACCGGCGGGCGAGCTCCTCGGCCAGCTGGAGCATGTCTGCGGCCTCCGCGTCTTTCGCGCGGAGCTGCACGGTCGTCACGCCACCCCGGACGGCGGCCAGGACGGTGTCGACCAGGTCACGCCCCGCAGCAGCCGACTGCGCGACATCGGTCACCAGGTACACCGACAGGTCGGGCATCATGCCGCCTCCGTTCCGGCGAGCACGCTGACCCGGGCCCGGTCGGCGACCTCCTGCTGGTCCACCGCGTCGAGGGCGTCGAGCAACTGGACGGCGAAGCTCCCCGGCCCGGCGGACCGTGTCGCCGCGCGTTCCGCCGCGATCCCGACGACCACGTGCGCCGCTGTCGCCGCCTCCAGTGCGGACCGGTCCCCGGCGCTCGCGCAGAACGCGGCGACCACCGCTCCGAGCGCGCACCCGGCACCGGTCACCCGGGTGAGCAGCGGGTGCCCGTTCGCGACCGCGATCGTCCGCTCGCCGTCGGTGACCAGATCGGTGGGTCCGGAGACCGCGACCACGATCCCCCGGTCCCGCGCGAAGGGCCGGGCCGCGATCAACGCCGCCTCCGGGCCGTCGATCGCCTCCACCCCCCGACCACCGCCACTCCCATTGGTCAGCGCCAGGGTCTCGGAGGCGTTGGCTCGGACCACCGTCGGCGTCATCGCCGCCAGGTCGTGCGCGAGCGCCGTGCGCACCGGCAGCGAACCGATCGCCACCGGATCGAGCACCCACGGCGTGCCGGCACCCCGCGCGGAAGCAGCCGCCTCCCGCATCGCCGCGCGCTGTTCCGCGGAGGGGGTGCCCAGGTTGAGCAGCACCCCGTCAGCCACGCCGGCGAACGCTCCGGCCTCCTCCGGGATGTCGACCATCGCGGGAACCGCGCCCAGTGCCAGCAGCACGTTGGCGGTGAACCCGGTGACGACCGTGTTGGTCACGCACTGCACCAACGGGGCCCGGTCGCGGACCGCCGCCAGCAGCGTTCCACAGGTGTCGACGAGCTGTTCGGCACGGATCTGACCGCTCGTCCGCCGGGTCATCCCTTCACCAACCCGCCGTCGACGACCAGGTTCTGGCCGGTCACCGCCCGTGCCCAGGGCGAGGCTAAGAACAGCACCGCGTCCGCGAACTCGGCCGGCGTGGTGACCGACCGCAGCGGCGTCCCGGCGGCGATCGCCTCGAACACCGGTTCCGGGGTGGCCGCACTGGCATCGGTGGTGCGCAACAGACCACCGCTGACCATGTTCACCGTGACGCCCCGCGGGCCGAGGTCCTCGGCGAACGTCCGGGTCAGCGACAGCAGGGCCGCCTTCGCTGCTGTGTAGTCGTGGTACGGCACCACCGGGTGCTGGAACAGGTTCGTGCCGATGGTGATCACCCGTCCCGACCCGAGCCGGTCGAAGCCGGGCAGCGCCGCCTGGGTCGTGTTCAGTGCGCCCTGCACCGCCCCGCTGAACTGTGCCGAGAACGACCCGAAGTCGATCGCGTCGGCCGTGGCCCGGGCGTCTCCGTTGAAGGAGAAGTCGACCAGTGCGTTGTTGACCACCGTGGCGACCGGATCGCCGAACGCACGGTGGGCCGCCTCGAACAGCGCGTCCACCTGCTCGCGCTCCCGCACGTCGGCCTGCACCGGCAGCGCCCGACCGGGGAACCGGTCGGCGAGTTCCTGCGCGCCGTCCCGGCTGACGCGGAAGTCCACGATCACTCGCGCACCCTGGCGCAGGAAGGCGTGCGCGATCGCCCGGCCGAGCCCGCGCCCGGCGCCGGTCACCAGGACCACCTGGTCAGCGAGGCCCGGCGCACCCCTTCGCGTAGCCGGGTCGGTCAGGGGATGCGAGGAGGTCATGGCACTCATCTGGGGCCTTCCGGTCGACGACGAAGGTCGGCCAGGGGCAGCCCGAACGTCGCCTCGACCGTCGGACCCGGTCGAGCGTCGAGCGCGCGCTGTCAGCCACGGACATTCCCTTCGCCAGCATGATCTGGATCAGGTTCGACGGGTGTGATCTCAGCCGCAGGCGGCACCCCGTGTCACTGCCTCGAGCATAGGGGCGTTCTGTCCCCGCGGGCCCGGATCGTGCAGGTCGGCCGGGATCGCCGGCGCGCGGACCCCCCGGGACCCGCACGCAGAAAACCCCCGGCCGGAGTCTCTCCGACCGGGGGTTTCCCGTTATCACTAGCGTGCCTTGTTCGGCTAACTTTCCCACCACGTGGTGCGCATCTACCGGTCAGTGGCTGAGTACAGGCTGGAGGTGATGATGTGTACAAGCCGGGCTGCTAGCCCGCTGCTGACGCACTTGACCGCGCCACGAAGGGCGGGCGCGACCATGGACATGCGCGACGACGTCCTCATAGTTCTGCAGCTGAATCGGGCGCACCCGACCGCCGTTGCAGAACGTGCTCGACTTTTGACCCTCGGTCTCAAACCACGCCACCGTTGGTCTTGGTTCAGAACTCGGGGAGCGAGACGAGGTTGTTGGTCCACTGCCTGTCAGCCCGGGTCCGCAGGTAGGGCGTGCCGCCGCTCGGATTCACGGTCACCACTGGGACCTGCGACGTCCCGGTGCCAACGAACGCCGCGCCGCCCTTGTCGATCCATTCGACGACCACGGATTTGGCGTTCGAGTCGACCTTGCCGTTCTCGATGCCGACCCACCGCACGTGGCGTCGTTGATTAGAGCGCGCACTCCGATCGTGGCACGCGAAACCGGCACGAAGAGGCGGTTTCGCGTGCCACGATCGGATTTGCTGAGCGGCCTCTCCCTGTGCTCCGGCGAGTCCTACGCCCCGTACGCACACAGCTCAACCGGCGGCGACCCTGTGACCGGCTCGGAGCTCAAGTTCTTTGCAGCGGAACGACGGACCAGTTCGGCGCGGCGCGCAAGCTCAGATCGACAGGCCGACGTTCACGAGCGTGCGCGCCTCGTAGACGAGCACATCGTTCTGGTCGTCCTGACTCATGTGATCCGGGAGCTCCGGAAGTACCGACACGTGCTCGCCGTCCGTGTCGACGACGACGAGGTCGGAGTACTCATCGCTCACGAGTCGAGCCAGCTCCGGGGAAAACCCGTTGCGGAGCAGGCAGATCAGGTACGGGTCGGCGGTCCCATACTTGATCTGCTGGTACAGAGTCAGGTCGATCAAGCCAAGTGCGTTGAGGATCTCGACGTACTTCATCAGCCGGAAGTCGACGAAGTCCTGCTCGGCTTTGATGCGCACCACGGCGAGGTTGATCTTGCCCGCGGTGGACTTGCGCCTCATGTCAACCCAGAGCTTGAGGACACCGTCCCCGTACGTCTCCTCACCCCACTTCGACCCGACGTACGCCAACGGCTGGTCCATCCGGTTCCAGTACGCGACGAAGTGAGCGATGAGGAGCTTGAACGGCTCGTTGCGGGTACGCCAGCCGAGGAACATGCTGTAGAACTTCCGGGCCTCCTCGTGCTGCTGAATCCGGCCGAGGTCGTCGCCATCGTCGAGCTCGACACCGCGAAGGAACACGTCGCAGACCGCGTCGATCACGGACCGCACATCGACGAGAACGGGTTCCAGGCGCATGCGGTCGACCCGGGCCTGGATCTCGTGCTCGAAGTCGAAGATGTCGAAGTCCCGCACACCGTTGCGGAAGCACAGGACGCCTACCTCGGTCTCGGCGGAGCGTGCGTCCGGCACCTGGACGAGGTCCGGTTCGATGTTGTTGAGGTACTCGAGCTCGCGAGCGCGGCTGTCGGAGTCGCCGGCCGCTTCGAGCAACGGGTTGGCGACGGTGTCCTCGACGGAGCGGGCGAGGTTCGCGACCCGGCTGAGGAAGTTACTGACGTTCCAGTTGCTTCGCGCATAGCTGGACGGCACGAGGTAGATCCGCGGTTGCAGGAGGTTGAGGTTCTCCCTGCGCGGGTCGAACACTTCCCGGAATCGGGCAACCCGACCGATCAGGTTCCGGAACGCCGACCGGGACAAGTACCCACGGCCATGGGCGGGGGTCATCAGCACCAGGCAGTCGGCGGGCGTGTTGACGCCTTCCAGCAGGGTCGATGTCGTCACGAGCAGGCGCCGCTCGTCGGAACGGTCGGTGCGGAACAGCATCTCGATGTACTGCCGTAGGACGTCAGGGATCTGCCCGTGGTGGAACAGCACCCCGGACTTGATCGCGGTGATCAACGAGTACCTGGGGTCGATGAGGTCACCGACGGCTCGTATGGCACGCTGCGCCTGAACCGACATCACCACGGCCCCGCGTCGCTGCGCGATCCGCAGCGAGAGGTGCTGGGCGTCACGGGGACGGTTGACGTACACGAGCGTGCGATGCTCAGCCCTAGATAGGACCGCGTCGACCTCGTCGGAGGGCACGGATCGCCCGAGCGGGATCATCCGATCCAGGAACTGGTCGTAGAGCTCTTCGTGGGAACCAGGTTCGGCGTGCACGAGCCGCTCAGCCTTGACGTGCTCGTTCACCGCACGGGACTTGGCCCGCACGTCAGCGCCGCCGACGTGCCGAAGCATGTCGGGCTCCGCCATGAACGGCGTGTAGTACGTGATCGCGAGGTCCTTGTTACGGCCGCTAGCGATCAAGATGGCCTGGGACAGGTCGATCGGGCGGGTGCCCTGAGGCAGCAGGTTGTGGGCCTCGTCGACGAGGAGCTGGTCGAGCTTTAGGTCCGGGTGGTCGGCGAACAGCCGCTGGAGGCGCTCCTGGGTCATCACCGCGACGAACCGCTCCTCGCCTGTGTACGCGTCCGGGTGGGTGAGCACCCGGATGCGCGATGCCTGGATCCGTGGGTCGCTGATAATCACTTGGCGCGTCTGGGCGATCAACGCCCGGCTAGGCACAATCACGCACGTGGCCGCGTCCAGCCGGCGGACAATCTTCTCGATCAGCATCTCGGACTTGCCGTACGAGGTCGGTGCGACGATGATCGCGCGCGGCTCGCGCAGGTTGAAATCCCGCAGCTCCATTTGACCGCGCGTCCGTCGGAGGGTCGTCCCGTCCGGTTCGTCGGTCAGGAAGTTCGTCGCATGCGCGTCGAATAGGATCGACTGGAAGCTCTCGCGTGATCTGAGGTCCGGGTTCAGCCGCTCGGTGGCCGCGACCACCGGGATCAGGTCCCGTTCGCGGGCGACGGCGTGCAGCGGCTCGTAGTCCCCGGTGAGCTCACCGTACTGCAGTATCATCCGGTACCCGAGGCGGGAGACAACCTCGTCCGTGGATCTCAGGAACAGCACCGCGAATCGCAGAACCGCGACCAGCTCGTGCTCTGGGATCTGCTCGTGGCGCATCAAGCGCTGGTACAGGCGCAGGAAGTCAGAGCCCTCGAGGTTGCTCGCGTGACGCAGTTTGCGGACGGTCAGATCAACTTGTTCAGACACTGGCCCCGGCCTCACGGAGGTGGTCCAGGAGCGTCTCGATCTCATGCTGCTGGGCGACCAACACCGCGACCGACGAGAACCGTCCGGTGGAGTTCAACGAGGACACCGCCTGGCGGACATGAGCGCCGCTGATCTCGCAGTGCCCGATCTCGTGCATGACGACCGCTGCCACCAGGACATTCTTGTTCTTCAACTTTCCTGCTGCCGCTTCGGTCGCGTCGTTGCGGAGCAGCTTCTTCGCAGAGGCCGCCTGGGACGCTTCGAGCGTCAAGACTGCGTCGGCGACCGCGGAGTCCCACCGGGACCGCTGCGCCCCCTTGCCGAGCTTGTCGGCAATGTCAGCCGCTGCGGTCTTGAGGAGGTCCACGGACTTCTCGTCCGCCAGCTGGGTGCCCTTCACGACGCCAGACTTCACCTCGCCGTACCAGACGGAGCCGTCGGCGGTGGCGTGGAAGGTGAGGTCGAATCCCTTCTTGATGCTGCGCTCCTCCTTGTTGAGGAACACCGCTGAACTCGACATGTTCGGGTGGGTGTGCGGCACGAGCACGTGCACGAGGAGCTCGCCAGCCATGCCGATCTTCGTCTCGTGCGGTTTGGTGTCATACCTGACAAGGAGTTCTTTGATCGTGCGCTCGAACGAGTAGTAGTCGGCGTCGTCGGCGACGTTCGCCGACCCGAAGCAGTACGCAGCCAGGCGGTCTCGCAACTGAACACCCAGCTGCTCGCTGACCTCGTCGACGATCACGACAGCGACGTCGTTGTCGAGTTCCACTCGCATACCCTGCACGCGCGCAGCCTATGACCGATGACACCAACGGCAGGGCTAGCAGCCCTGGACAATGCCGTGTCGCGCGCAAACGGGTGATACACCATCTCATCAGGTTTAGAGTGCGGCCGGTTCGGCGGCAATCACTGCGCCCCGGACCCGCTCACACCGGCGACCCTCGGTGCTTCGCTCGTCGCCCACATCGCTGACGTTCACCCGATCAGGACCAGCTATCTGCTAGTTCGCTCGTCGACCGCGACGACGACGTTCGTGGTCGTGGGGACCCCGGGCAGGATGCGGAGTGCCGCCGTCGCGACACCTCTCGAACCCAAAAGGACGCTGCAGACCAGCTGGGCGAAGCCGCCTGCGGAGAGCGTTCCGACGTCGTCGATCTTCAGCACGTCGCCACCCCTCGGCCCTGTGTCGGGAGAGATCGTGCGGCACCGCACGTACTCGGTCGCCATGTACCAACCGGGGGTCGGCTGCCCTGCCGGCCGCTCGTGCTCGACGTCCGTGATCACGAACTCCAGCAAACATGAAGCCTTCGCCGAGGGGGTACGTCGTCGGGTCTTCCCGTTTCAGCATGCAGGTCGGGGTGGCCTCGAGAGCCTCAAGCCTCGTGAACTGGTTTGCGATGCTTGAGTCCGAACCGAGCGCGAACTGCACGTCGCCCTTCTTCGTCGACTTCACGAGCTCGTACTCCACGACCGCGTCCAGCTCTGTCCTGGCGTAGACGAGGTCCCGACGCAGCTCCCTCAGGAGAGACGTTCATTTTCTTCGCGAGCAGTCGCCTCTCGGCGTGGCGCAACTCCACCATCCGTGCCGCGGGTCGGTGGCGCGTGACCAGTCACAGAACCGGCCGGCACCGTCAGTGATGATGTCGCACCCGACTCCTACCATCCCGGTTGCGGACCACGTGGTGGTCGAGCTGTCCACGGCGGGGTGCGGATCTCCGAGCTTCAGCACCTGGCTGGTGTGAAGACGTTGAAGGGCTGGGAGGACTTCAAGAAGTTCGTCCCGCGCCGCGACGGCGCTGTACTCCGCCGGCTGATCGGCGGTGGCCGGTGACCGGACCACTGCTCCTGGTCCCACTGCCCAAGCATGTCCTGGAGGCGTGCGACTTGTCGCTCGCGCGGGCCACGAAGGTCGCCGAGGCAATCGTCGACTCGACCGGCCTGGCGGACGCGTTCGACCCGCAAGACCACACACCGCCGAACCAGCCCGGCTTACCCCCACCGGCGCGGCAACCTGGCCCTGACGAACTGAATAGCACTACCCCTATAGCTCGCTGACCGGTCAGCGGGCATCGTGGGCGTGCCCACGCCAGCGCCCCTCAGCCCCGCCCACAAGCAACCCACCACACCAGCGTGCGAGCGGAACCGCAGGTCACACCCGGCAAACGGAAAACCCCTGGCCGGATCACTCCGGCCAGGGGTTACCTGAACTACCTCGGCTGTCCTTAGACGAACAACCCAGCGTGCGCGAGGGGGGATTTGAACCCCCACGCCCTTTCGGACACTGGCACCTGAAGCCAGCGCGTCTGCCGTTCCGCCACTCGCGCGCTGAGAGAAAGTTAGCACGGCTTGGGGGGTGGTCTGCACATCGGCACGTCACCGCCACGTGTGCGCACAGAATCGCCCCCGCGCGCCGTCACTCCGATGACGCGTCAGTGGGCATCGCATCGCTACCATCTACCGAGACTGTCGCCGCCGCTCTGGTGTGCGGCCCGATGAGGACGACGGCCAGAGAGGTGGTGGACATGGGCATCCTCGACCGGTTCGAGCACGGGGTCGAGCGCGTCGTGAACACGGCCTTCGCCAAGGCGTTCCGCAGTGAGGTCAAGCCGGTGGAGCTGGCGAGCGCGCTGCGGCGTGAGGTCGACGACCGCGCCGCCGTGGTGGGCCGGGACCGGACCGTGGTCCCGAACGAGTTCATCATCGAGCTGTCCCCCGGCGACTACGACCAGGTCGAGGCGTGGGGTGCGGAGGCGCTGGCGGACGAGCTGGCGGCCAATGTGACCGACCACGCCACCGGTCAGCGCTACGCGTTCGTCGGCCCGGTGACGGTGGCCTTCCACGAGTACGAGGACCTGGAGGTCGGTCGGTTCCGGGTGAAGTCGGCGACCGTTCGGGGCGCTGCCGCTCCGGCGACAGCTGCCGCGCCGAGTCCCCGGCACCCGCTGATCGACATCGACGGGCAGCGGTACCTGCTGACCGGGCCGGTGACGGTGATCGGCCGCGGCTCGGAGGCGGACATCGTGGTGGACGACCCGGGTGTCTCGCGTCGTCACCTGGAGATCCGGGTGTCCCCGCAGGGTGTGGTCGCCTCGGATCTCGGATCGACCAACGGGCTGTACGTGGAGGGGCACCAGGTGCCGGCCGCGACGCTGCTGGACGGCAACACGCTGACCATCGGGCGCACCCGCATCATGTTCTGGACCGGCGATGGCGACGGCGAGGTCGACGAGTGAACGGCAGACATGAGTGAGCTGACGGTCACCCTGCTCCGGTTGGGCTACCTGGTGCTGCTGTGGGCACTGGTGCTGTCGGCGATCGGCGTGCTGCGTCGTGATCTGTACGGCACCCGGATCACCAACCGTCGTCAGAAGGCGGCTGCCCCGGTGAACGCGAACGTCGCCGCTCCCGCACCCGCCGCTGCCAAGCCCCGTCGCTCCGGCCCGACCCGGTTGGTGCTGACCGAGGGGCCGTTGCGCGGCACCACGTTGCCGCTCGGCGGCTCGGCGGTGCTGATCGGCCGCGCCCCGTCCTGCACCCTGGTGCTGGACGACGACTACTCCTCCTCCCAGCACGCCCGGGTGTTCCAGCAGGACGGCCTCTGGTACGTCGAGGACCTCGGGTCGACCAACGGCACGTTCGTCGACGACCGTCGGATCACCGGCACCGTCGAGGTCCGGCCGGGCACGCCGATCCGGATCGGCCAGAGCGTCATCGAGTTGCAGGGGTAACCGGCGTGAGCATCGCACTGCGGTACGCCGCCCGCTCCGACGTCGGCCTGGTCCGGTCGAACAACCAGGACTCCGCCTACGCCGGTCCGCACCTGCTGGTGGTCGCCGACGGGATGGGCGGGCACGCCGGAGGCGACGTCGCCTCCTCGGTGGCGATCGCGGCCCTGGCACCGCTGGACGGCGAGTCGCACGGTCCGGACGACGCACTGGATGAGCTGGAACGCGCCCTGGACGGCGCCCGGGACGAGATCATCTCGCTGTCCCAGGAGCAGCCGGAACTGGCCGGGATGGGCACCACGGTGACCGCGATCCTGCGCTCCGGCAACAAGCTCGCGATGGTGCACCTCGGTGACTCCCGCGGCTACCTGCTGCGCGACGGGGTGCTGACTCAGGTCACCACCGACCACACCTTCGTCCAGCACCTGGTCAACACCGGCAAGATCACGCCGGAGGAGGCCGAGCACCACCCCCAGCGGTCGGTGGTCATGCGGGTGCTCGGCGACTTCGACGCGGACATCGCCCCGGACCTGTCGGTGCGCGAGGCACGGTCCGGCGACCGGTGGCTGCTGTGCTCGGACGGACTGTCCGGCTTCGTCAGCGGCGACACCATCGCCCGCACCCTGCACGAGATCCAGGACGTCGACACCTGCGCCGAGCGACTGGTCCAGCTGGCCCTGCGTGCCGGTGGCGGCGACAACGTGACGGTGATCGTCGCGGACGTGGTCGAGCTGGACACCCTGCCGGACGGCGCCGGACCGAACACGAACGCCGTGATCGTCGGGTCGGCCGCCACCACGCGGAACACCCCGACTGCCGCCTCGGACGGTCCGGCGGCCCGGGCCGCCGAGCTGTCCCGGCAGGCGAACACCCCGGCCGGTGGGGTTCCGGTCGTCGCCGAGCCGTCGGAGGACGACGACGCCGATGACGACGAGCGTCGTGCCCGTCGCCGCCGCCGGATCCGCGGCTGGCTGTTCACGGTGCTCGCGCTCCTGGTCGTGGCCGGCGCCGCCTTCGGCTTCTACCGCTGGACGCAGACCCAGTTCTACGTCGGGGAGTCCGACGGCCAGGTCACGATCTACCGGGGCATCCCGCAGACCCTCGGCCCGGTGACCTTCTCCGAGGTGGTCGAGGTGACCGACCTCGCCCTGGACGACCTCCCGCCGTACGTCCAGCAGCGGGTGGAGCAGACGATCCACACCGATTCGTTGGCCCGCGCCCGGGAGCGGGTCGACGCACTGGCCGAGGACGCGACGCCGGAGCCCGAGCCGACGCCCTCGCCGTCGGTGACCCGGAGCGCCACCGACTCCCTCGATCCGCAGCCGACGGACGCTCCGTGATGGCGACCGTCCAGGCGCACCGGGTGCGCGCCGGGCGGGGCACCGAACTCGGTCTGCTCCTGCTCGCCCTGGTGATCGGCATCGCGTCCTATGCCCTGGTGGGGCTGGGGGCGACCGAGGAGCTGCCCGCCGACGTGCTGGGTTACGGCGCCGGGATGACCGGTCTCGCGTTGCTGGTGCACCTGGTGGTCCGGTGGCGGGCGCCCTACGCCGACCCGGTGATCGTGCCGGTAGTGGTGGCGCTGAACGGCGTCGGCCTGGCGATGATCTACCGGATCGACCTGGCCCGTGAGGCCCGGGGCATGACCCAGATGTTCGCCGGCAAGCAGTTGGCGTGGTCGGCGATCTCCGTGGTGCTGGCCTGTCTGGTGCTGATCCTGCTGCGCGATCACCGCACGCTGCGGCGCTACACCTACACCGCGATGGTCGCCGGTCTGGTGCTGGTCGCCCTGCCGCTGGTGCCCGGACTCGGCACCACGATCAACGGCGCCCGGATCTGGGTGCGCGCCCTCGGGTTCTCGCTGCAACCCGCCGAGCTGGCCAAGATCGCGCTGGCCATCTTCTTCGCCGGGTACCTGGTCACGCACCGGGACACCCTGGCGCTGGCCGGCCCGAAGATCCTCGGCCTCCAGCTGCCCCGGCTGCGCGACCTCGGCCCGATCCTGGTGGTCTGGGGCGCCTCGATCGCGGTGCTGGTCTTCGAGCGGGACCTCGGCACGTCGCTGCTGCTGTTCGGGCTGTTCGTCGCGATGCTCTACGTCGCCACCGAGCGGCTGAGCTGGATCGTGATCGGTCTGCTGCTGTTCGCCGGTGGCGTGGTGCTGGCCGCCTCGACCTTCGGGCACGTGGCCGCCCGGTTCGACGTCTGGCTGCACGCGCTCGACCCCGAGGTCTTCGACCGTTCCCCCGGTGGCTCCGGTCAGCTGGTGCGCGGACTGTTCGGCCTGGCCAGCGGCGGACTGTTCGGCACCGGCTGGGGCCAGGGCCGACCGGATCTGGTGCCCTTCGCCGAGTCGGACTTCATCGTGGCCTCCCTCGGCGAGGAACTCGGGCTGACCGGTCTGATGGCGCTGCTGGCGCTGTACCTGGTGCTCTGCCAGCGCGGCATGCGGACCGCGATCGGGGTCCGGGACGGCTTCGGCAAGCTGCTCGCCGCCGGTCTCGCCTTCGTGATCGCCTTCCAGTGCTTCGTGGTGGTGGGCGGCATCACCCGGATCATCCCGCTGACCGGTCTGACCACCCCGTTCCTCGCCTACGGCGGCTCGTCGCTGCTGGCGAACTGGGTGGTGGTCGCGCTGCTGCTCCGCATCTCCGACGACGCACGCCGACCGGCCCCGGTGCTCACCGGCGACATCGTGCAAACGCCCGCCGGTGGACTGAGCATCGGGATGGCACCGGCCCGCGCGCTGGCGGACGCCACCCCGAAGGTCGCGCCGACCGACGACCAGCCCACCCAGGCCCTGCGCCGCTCCGACGGAGGTGACCTGTGAACACCGCCCTGCGCCGTCTGGCCAGCATCACGATGGTGATGTTCCTGGTCCTGCTGGTCGGCACCACCTACGTCCAGTTCGTGCAGGCGTCCTCGCTGAACAACGACACCCGTAACGTCCGCACGCTCTACCGCGAGTACGGCAAGCCACGTGGGCCGATCATCGTCGGCGGGGAGGTCGTCGCGCAGTCGACGCCGGTCGACGACCCCTACGGCTTCCAGCGCAGCTACCTGCAGCCCGGCCTGTACTCGACCGTCACCGGCTTCTACTCCATCGTCAACGGCGGTTGGGGCCTGGAGAAGTCGGCGAACGACCTGCTCACCGGTTCCGCCGACTCGCTGTTCTGGCAGCGGGTGCAGGACCTGGTCACCGGCGCGCAGCCGCAGGGATCGTCGGTGGAGCTGACCCTGGACCCGGCAGCCCAGCAGGCGGCGGTGGACGCACTCGGCGGCCAGCAGGGCGCGGTGGTCGCCATCGAGCCGTCCACCGGGAAGATCCTGGCGATGGTCTCCACGCCCGGCTACGACCCGAACGCGCTGTCCACCCACGACACCGCGGCCGCGAACACCGCCTACCAGGACCTGCTCAACGCCGACGGCAACCCGCTGCGCAACAAGACCATCCAGGAGAACTACCCGCCGGGGTCGACGTTCAAGCTGGTCACGGCGGCCGCCGCCCTGGAGTCGGGGAACTACACCCCGGAGTCGGTGCTGCCTGCGCCGACGCTCTACACGCTGCCCGGAACCAGCACCACGCTGCCGAACTTCGGCGGCGGCTCCTGCGGCGCCAACGACGAGACCACGCTGGCGAACGCCCTCCGGATCAGCTGCAACACCGCCTTCGCCGACCTGGGCGCGACCCTCGGCGACGACGCGATCCGGGATCAGGCGGAGAAGTTCGGCTTCGGCGACGACTCGCTGGACATCCCGATGCCGGTGGCGACCTCCACCTACCCGGCGGACCCGAACGCCGCGCAGACCGCCCTCACCGCGATCGGTCAGGAGTCGGTGCGCTCGACCCCGCTGCAGATGGCGATGGTCGCCGCCGCGATCGCGAACGGTGGTGAGCTGATGCGCCCCTACCTGATCGACACCGTCCGCACCGCGGACCTGGACGTGATCAGCCAGACCGAGCCCAGCACCTACTCCCAGGCGGTCTCCGCGGACACCGCCCAGCAGCTCACCGACATGATGCTCGGCGTGGTGCAGTCCGGCTCCGGCACCGCCGCCCAGATCAGCGGTGTGCAGGTCGCCGGCAAGAGCGGCACGGCGCAGACCGGCGTCGACGGGGCGAACCCGCACGCGTGGTTCACCGCCTTCGCCCCCGCCGACAACCCGCAGGTGGCCGTGGCAGCCATCGTCCTGAACGGCGGCGACTCCGGTTCCGAGGCGACCGGTGGCCGGGTGGCAGCACCGATCGCCCGCGCGGTGATCCAGGCGGTGATCGACAAGTGAGGCCGGACGCGGGAGTGGTGCTCGGCGGTCGCTACCGCCTGACCCGGCGGATCGCCGTCGGCGGCATGGGTGAGGTCTGGGTGGCCCACGACCAGTCGCTGGAGCGGGACGTCGCGGTCAAGGTGCTGCGCGAGGAGTTCGCCGGTGACGCCGGATTCCTGGCCCGGTTCCGTACCGAGGCCCGCAACGCCGGCTCGCTGTCCCACCCCGGCATCGCCGCGCTCTACGACTACGGCGAGCAGCAGGGCTCCGCGTTCCTGGCGATGGAGCTGATCATCGGCGACCCGATGAGCGACATCCTGGACAAGGACCCGGTGATGCCGCCGCGCACCCTGCTGCCGATCCTGTCCCAGGCGGCCCGGGCGCTGCACGTCGCGCACCAGGCGGGGGTGGTGCACCGGGACGTGAAGCCGGGCAACATCATGATCACGCCCACCGGCAAGGTGAAGCTGACCGACTTCGGTGTCTCGATGGCCAGCAACCAGGTGCCGATGACGGCGACCGGCATGGTGATGGGGACGGCGCAGTACCTGTCCCCCGAGCAGGCGGTCGGCGGCCCGGCCAGCGCCGCCTCCGACATGTACGCGCTCGGGATCATCGCCTACGAGGCCACCGCCGGGAAGCGGCCCTTCACCGGCGCGACCGCGGTGGACATCGCCGTGGCGCACGTGAACCAGGCGGTGCCGCCACTGCCCGCGCAGGTCGACCCGGCGCTGGCCCGGCTCATCATGCGGTTGCTGGCCAAGGACCCCGTCGAGCGCCCGGCGACCGCCGAGGAACTCGCCGACCTGCTGGACGCCCTGGTGCCCCGCACCCCGGCCGCCGGGATGCCGTCGCTGCCCGGCAGCGACGCACCGCGTCCGGCGGCGATCCCGGTGGGCGGCCGGCCCCGGAGCGAGCGCGGTCGGCCGTCCGCCGACGGGGCAACCCGGGTGCGCGGGCAGGCGGCGACGCCGAACCCGATGACCGCCGACCAGCCGCTGCCACCGGCCTTCGACCCGCGCACCGGCCGGCCGCTGGGCCAGCACACGCCGCCACGGGGCAGCGGACCGGTCAACCGCCCGCACGCCCGCATCCCGCGCAGCCGGCTGGATCGGATGCAGGTGCGCTGGCCGCTGCTGGCACTCGCCGTCCTGGTCGTGGCACTGCTCGGGGCCGCGCTGGCCGACAAGATCGTCGGTTCCGCGGACCGGTTCCCGCTCGATCACGATCTGAGCACGACCAGTGTGGGCCGAGTCCTGGCCGCAGGGGACAATGACATGATGCGCGAGCGCGTGTCCGGGTTCGGCCCGGACGCCCAGACGACGACAGTGAAGGACGCCTAGTGGTGGACGACGGATCCCGGATCCTCGCCGGACGGTACGAGGTCGGCGAGCTCATCGGCCGTGGTGGCATGGCCGAGGTGCACATCGGGCACGACACCCGGCTGGGTCGCACCGTGGCGATCAAGATCCTGCGCTCGGACCTGGCACGCGACCCGTCGTTCCTGGCGCGGTTCCGTCGGGAGGCGCAGGCGGCCGCGGCACTGAACCACCCGGCGATCGTCGCTGTCTACGACACCGGCGAGGACACCATCACCGACTTCGCGACCGGTGCCGTCCAGCACGTGCCGTTCATCGTGATGGAGTACGTCGAGGGGCACACCGTCCGCGACATCCTGCGCGACGGCCAGGCGGTGCCGATCGACGAGGCGATCGAGATCACCACCGGTGTGCTGTCGGCGCTGGAGTACTCGCACCACGCCGGGATCGTGCACCGGGACATCAAGCCCGCGAACGTCATGCTGACCCCCACCGGGGCGGTCAAGGTGATGGACTTCGGCATCGCCCGCGCGGTCGCGGACTCCGCCGCCACCATGACCCAGACCCAGGCGGTGATCGGCACCGCGCAGTACCTGTCCCCGGAGCAGGCGCGCGGCGAGACCGTCGACGCGCGCTCGGACCTGTACTCGGCCGGCTGCCTGCTGTTCGAGCTGCTCACCGGTCGCCCGCCGTTCATCGGTGACTC
This sequence comes from Cellulomonas taurus, assembly GCF_012931845.1. Lineage (NCBI taxonomy): Bacteria > Bacillati > Actinomycetota > Actinomycetes > Micrococcales > Cellulomonadaceae > Cellulomonas > Cellulomonas taurus. The sequence goes on along the minus strand of NZ_CP051884.1, from coordinate 20,542 downwards.
GCCGGTCGCGGTCGCCTACCAGCACGTCCGCGAGCAGGCCCCGGCGCCGAGCTCCCTCGCCTCCGACGTCCCGGAGGTGCTGGACCGGATCTGTGCGAAGGCACTGGCCAAGGAGCGCGACCACCGGTACTCATCGGCCGCCGAGTTCCGCGCCGACCTGGAATCGGCCGCCCGCGGTGGACATGTCGCCGCCCCGGCGCTGGCCGCAGCCGGTCTGGGTGCCACGCAGGTGATCTCCCCGCAGGCAGCCGAGGCCACCCAGGTGATGGACGGTTCGGTCGCGCCCGCCTGGGCCCCGACCGCCGTCGAGCCGGTCGGCACCTCGACCGATCTGGACGAGGCCGAGCCGGAGAAGTCCAAGAAGTGGCTCTGGATCACCCTGAGCATCATCGGCGTCCTCGCGGTCGCCGGTCTGATCTGGGTGCTGCTCCAGGGCAACAAGCCCGATCCGACGCCGCAGGTCGAGGTGCCCACGGTGGTGGGTCTGGCCGAGGCGGACGCGACCGCCGCGCTGACCGACGCCAAACTGGAGTCCAAGCGGGTCGAGGAGACATCGGCGACCGTGGCGGCCGGGATGGTCACCCGATCCGACCCCACCGAAGGCACCTCCGTCGACGAGGGCTCCACCGTCACCCTGTACGTCTCCACCGGCCCGGACACCGCCTCGGTGCCCGACGTCAGCGGGATGAGCCAGCAGCAGGCACGCGACCAGTTGGAGGCCGCCGGATTCACCGTCGGCAACGTGACGCAGGAGAACAGCCCCGACCAGGCCGAGGACCGGGTGCTGCGCACCGACCCGGCGGCGGGCCAGGCGGTCGCCGCGGGCGCCGAGATCACGATCGTCGTGGCCTCCGGCCAGGTCGACCTCCCGGACCTGACCGGCAAGACCCAGGACGAGGCGCAGGCCGAACTGGGCAAGCTCAAGCTGTCGGCGGTGATCAAGACCCAGGAGTCCGACACGGTCGAGGCCGGTCGGGTCATCGGTCAGGACCGGGCGGCCGGTCCGGTGCCGCAGGGCACGACGATCACCCTGTCGATCGCCACCGCACCCACCACGGTCACGATCCCGGACAGCATCGTCGGGATGGACTCCGAGTCCGCGACCTCCGCGCTGCAGCAGCTCGGGTTGACCGTGACCACCCAGGGCGCGCAGTCCAACGACGTCGCCGAGGGCAACGTGATGTCCAGCAACCCGAGCCCCGGCACCTCGGTGAAGGTGGGCAGCACGGTGACGCTGACCGTGTCCGAGGGCGCTCCGCAGTCGAACAACGGCGGCGGCAACGGGGGCGGGAACAACGGCGGCGGGAACAACGGCGGCGGGAACGGCGGCGGTACCGCGAACCCCTGAGCCGTACGACATGACGAAGGCCCCGACACTCGCGATGAGTGCCGGGGCCTTCGTGTCGTCACGGAGTCGAACCCGGCGTCCGCGTTCAGGCGCGGCCCCGGTGAGCCGTGGTGGTCGCCCGGCTCCGTCGCCCGCGGACCAGCAGCGTCAGTCCTGGCGGACCAGCGGACGCAGCTCGGCGGACCGGGCCACCGCCTGGTCGTCACCGGTGACCGCGAGCCAGTTGGCCAGCAGCCGGTGGCCGCCCTCGGTCAACACCGACTCCGGGTGGAACTGGACCCCGTGCAGCGGCAGCTCGCGGTGCTGCAGGCCCATGATGATGCCGTTCGCCCGGGCGGTGACCACCAGCTCGTCCGAGACGGTGTCGTCCACGACCGCGAGCGAGTGATAGCGGGTCGCGGTGAACGGGGTCGGCAGACCGGCGAACACCCCGTGGCCCTCGTGCTCGACCTGACTGGTCTTCCCGTGCATCAGCTCGGGCGCGTGGGTCACGGTACCGCCGAAGACCTCGCCGAGTGCCTGGTGACCGAGGCAGACGCCGAGCATCGGGGTGCCGGTGGCGGCGCAGTCCCGGATCACCTGGATCGAGTCACCCGCTTCGGCCGGGGTCCCCGGTCCGGGCGAGATCAGCACCCCGTCGAAGCCGGAGCGCTGCGCCAGGGACGGCACGGCGTCGTTGCGGACCACGACCGTCTCAGCACCGAGCTGATCGAGGTATCCGACGATGGTGTAGACGAACGAGTCGTAGTTGTCCACGACCAGGATGCGGCTGCCCACGGGGTTACTCCTCACCGACGGTGGCGTCGTTGAACGGCATGAACGGGGCGATCTCGGGGAACACCCACAGGAAGCAGGCGGCGAGCACGGCCGCTGCCAGGACCAGCAGGATCAGGGCCCGCACCACGGCGGGTCCGGGCAGATGACGCCAGAGCCAGCCGTACATCAGAGCTCAACACCTTCCAGCTCGGCCGGGATTCCCTCGGAGGTCGGCGCCCAGTAGTCGAGCTCGCCCCAGACGATGTACCGCTCGCGCGCGGAGTACATCGGGTGGCACGAGGTCAGGGTGATCAGGCGCCGGGTGGCCGTCTCGTTCGTGACCGTCTCGTCCCACGGATCGGGCTGGATGGTCCAGACGTCCTTGGGGTAGACGATGTCCGACCCGATCACCCGGTAGACGTACCAGGTGTCCTGGGTCCAGACCACGATCGGGTCGCCCTCCTGCAGCTCCGCGACCCGGTTGAAGGGCTTGCCGTAGGTGGTGCGGTGCGCGGCGAGGGCGAAGTTGCCCAGACCGCCCGGCATCGCGACCCCGTCGTAGTGCCCCACACCCAGCGGGTTCAGCACATTCGGCCGGTCGGTGCCCTGGGTGATGGTCCGGGTCGGTTCGCCGTCCCAGCGCGGCACCCGCATGGACGCGAAGGTGGTCAGGTACTCGGGCTGCTCGATCACCGGCGGGTCGTCGTACCGGGGCGTGACGATGCCGCCGGTCTCCTGTCCCTGCTCGATCGGATCGTTCCAGCCACCCGCCTCGACCACCGCTGCCTGCTCACGGTTGCCCTCGACGTCGGTCCACCACAGCTGCCAGCCAAGGAACGCGAGCAGCAGCACCCCGCAGGTGATCAGCAGCTCCCCGACCACCCCCACGAAGCCGAGCACGAAGCCGCCGAACCCGCGGCGGTTCGGCCGGGTCCCGCGGTCGTCGGACCGGTGGTGGCGGGCACGTCGGGACGGGGTACCGGGGTCGGCGAACACGTCGTCGAAGCCGGGCACCGGAGCGTGGGTGCCGCTCATCCTGCGGAGTCCTCCTGGTCGGCATCACCCGATCCAGCTGCGGCGGCGACCAGGCCCGGCAGGATCTCGGTCCCCTCCGGCACGCTGGCATAGGTCAGATCGGCCGGGCCATCGTAAGCGGGCAAGCTGAGATCGGACCGTTCCTCCACCGACCAGCCCAGACCCACCGCGGTCACCCAGCTCTTGTACGCCCGGATCGCCGGGTCCGCGTTCAGGGCGGCCAGCAGCTTGTCCGGGTCGCCGACGGCCGTCACGACGTAGGCCGGGGAGTACCGCCGGCCCTGCAACGACAGCACGTTCCCGATGCACTGGAAGGCACTGGTGGAGATCACCCGCTGGTCCATCAGCATCATCGCCTCGGCCCCACCGGCCCACAGCGCGTTGATCACCGCCTGCAGGTCCTGCTGGTGCACCACCAGGTCGTCCACCCCCACGCCCGCCGGCCGTGGACCGTTCGGATCCGCGTCGTCCAGCTTCACCACCAGCCCCTCGCCCGTCACCGGCACCTGACCGGCGGCGACGTCGGCGGCGATCCCGGCCGAGGACCAGTCGATCCCCGACTGCGCGTTCTGCTGAGCGGTCAGCGCGTCCACCTCGCTGCGCAACTGATCGACCTGGTTCGCGAGGCGTTCCCGGCGGGAGTCCTCGTTCGCCTGCAACCCGGGCAGGTCGACGGCCTGCCGCTCATTGGTGCCGTGGGACAGCCGAGCGTTCGCGGTGAACAGCGCACCGGCCAGCGCCGTCACCAGCGCCACGCTGACCGCGCCACGCAGACCGTTCCGGCGCTTGGCCCGGTGCTGATGATGCTCGGTGCGCGCTGCTGACACCTCGTGCTGCTCGGACACGCACCCTCCTCCCGGGTCGACGCCACTACGCTAGGTCACATTCTCCGGCCTGCAGGGTCGGTTCCGGTCGCCGCCACACAAGTCAGGAGCATCCCCGTGCCGAAGTCGAGGACGCGGAAGAAGGCGCAGTACATCGCCCCGCAGGAGAAGTCGGTCGCCAAGGTCGGCAACCCGACCTGGTTCGTCCCGGTGGTGATCGGCCTGCTGGTGGTCGCGCTGATCTGGATCGTGGTGGCGTACCTGACCAGCTTCGCCTTCCCGATCCCGTCGATCGGTGCCTGGAACCTGGCGGTGGGCTTCGGCTTCGCGCTGGTCGGGCTGGGGATGCTCACCCGCTGGCAGTGATCCGCTGACCCTCGCCCCGTCCGCCCGTGCACGGGTGGGCGGGGTGTGTCGTATCCGGCCCCGCGACCCGGGCCCCGGGCACCTCCGGCGTACGCACCGCAGGGCGCACGCGCCCAAGGCCGGAACCCTTCGCCAGGCCAGCCGCCTCGAGCCGTAGTGGTGAGGCGACCGCTCATCCCGCGCCAGCACCCGCAGGCGTTGTCCCCAGGCGCTTCCCCGCGATCCACACCCGATCCCCAGGGCGACACGCCGGGAAACCCCGCGTCTTCGGCGTGTTGACGGTGCACTGTCCCCAGCGGTGGACATCCCTGTGGATAACTACACCGGTGTAATTCCACAGCTGTGAGTAACTCTGGGGACGGTCCTCCCGGGGCCCCGGGTTGCTCCAGGAGTGCCCGATCGGTCAGCGGATCAGAGGAAGCCGTGCTGGCTGTAGAGCACGACTGGCACCGCGACCAAGAGGATCAGCGCGCCGACACTGGCGCCGATCGCGGCGACCTGCTGCCGCTCGCGGGGGGTGTAGGCGAAGATCGCGCCGAGGGCGGCACCGATCACCAGACCGCCGAGGTGCGCCTGCCACGCCACCCCGGGCAGGACGAAGCCGAGCACCGCGTTGATCGCGATGATCCCGACGATGGTGCCCGCCGACCGGCCGACCCGGCGCAGCACGACCAGCACGGCACCGAACAGGCCGAAGACCGCACCGGAGGCGCCGTACAGGCCGGTGACCCAGCCCTCGGGGAACGGCGCGAGGACCAGGAACATGACCGAGCCGCCCAGGGCGCTCAGCAGGTAGAGCACCGCGAACCGCCACCGGCCGAAGGCCTGCTCCAGGAAGGGCCCGACCGACCAGAGCGCCACCATGTTGAACAACAGGTGGAACGGCTGGTTGGGCGCATGCAGGAAGGCCGAAGTGAGGAACCGCCACGGCTCCTGCGCGCCGACCACCGGGGCGAACAGCAGGTCACGGGTCCAGGTGCCGCTGACCTGCTGCAGCACGTAGCTGAGCACGCACAGGCCGATCAGGGTCAGCGTGACCACCGGGCGGCCCTGGCGCACCACGCCGCCGAAGATGGTGCGGTTGCTCGGGGTGCGCGCCGCCGCCTCACGCACGCAGTCGACGCACTGGATGCCGACCGCGGCCGGGCGCTGGCACTCCGGGCAGGTCGGTCGGCCGCACCGCTGACAGCGCACGTAGGACACGCGGTCGGGGTGCCGCGGACAGACCGGCGGCGGTGGAGTGGGGGCAGCGCCCGGCTGCGGGTAGCTCATGGGTGGGTCAGGACTCGATGGTCACCGACTCGATCACCACGTCCTGCGACGGCCGGTCGCCCGGGCCGGTGCGGGTGGTGGCGATCTCGTCCACGACCTTCTTGCTGTCCTCGTCGGCCACCTTGCCGAAGATGGTGTGCTTGCCGTTCAGGTGCGGGGTCTCGGTCACGGTGATGAAGAACTGCGAACCGTTGGTCCCGCCGACCTTGCCGGAGATCGGGTCCCGGCGCTGACCGGCGTTCGCCATCGCGAGCAGGTACGGCTCGGAGAACCGCAGCTCGGGGTGGATCTCGTCGTCGAAGGTGTAGCCGGGGCCGCCGGTGCCACGGCCGAGCGGGTCGCCGCCCTGGATCATGAAGCCGTCGATCACGCGGTGGAAGACCACACCGTCGTACAGCGGGGTGTTCTTCTGCTCGCCGGTCGCCGGGTCGGTCCAGGTCTTGTCGCCGGTGGCCAGGCCGCGGAAGTTCTCCACGGTGACCGGGGCGTGGTTGGGGAACAGCTCCAGGCGGATGTCGCCACGGTTGGTGTGCAGAGTCGCGTACATGCCGTCATCCTCGCACGGGGGTCTGACGATCAGCTGGGTGGATCCGGTGCGTCTCGCGCTGCCACCTGCGCGAAAGCCGACTCAGTGGCAGAGTGGGAGGCCATTGAGACCAGCGTGGAGCGGGAGTGAGTGGACATGCCCTTTCTGACCCGACGGAGCAAGCTCGATCGCGTCGCCGACAAGTTGCAGGCCGAGCGCCTCAAGGACCAGGCGGCCGACGTGGGTGCGGCCCTGGCCGAGGCCCGGTCGAAGGCGGCCGGACAGGCGGGCAAGCTCGCCGTCGTCGCCAAGGAGCAGGCGGTGGAGAAGGCCGGTAGCGCCAAGGAGGCAGCCGGTCACGCCGTGGAGTGGAGCCAGCCCCGGGTGGAGGCCGCCATCGAGTGGCTGCTCCCCCGGCTCGACCACGCCTACAAGGAGAGCGTGAAGGCCGCCGCCCCCCGGGTGGAGAAGGCCGCCGAGAAGGCCGGACCGGTGATCGACACCGCGCACGACAAGCTGGTGGACGAGCTGCTGCCGAAGCTGGTCGCCGCGGTGAACGACGCCGCCGACCGTGCCGGCGCCGCGGTCTCCAAGGCCGCCGACAGTGCACAGGCCGCCCCGGAGAAGCTGACCAAGGCGTCCAAGAAGGCCGCGAAGGCGATCGAGGAGGCCCAGAAGCCCAAGGGCAAGGCGGGCAAGCGGTTCCTGATCGTCGCCACGGTGGTCGGCGCCGGTGCCGCGGTCTTCGCGTGGAGCCGGTCCCGCAGCCAGAACGACCCGTGGGCCGAGCCGTGGGAGCCGGAGGCACCGACCGGTGACCAGATTCGCGCCCGGGCGCAGGCCGCCCGCGAGGACCTGAACGACCAGCTCGGTGAGGCGGCCGAGGCGGTCGGCGAGGCAGCCGGTGAGGCCGTGGCCAAGGGCCGTGAGGCCGGCAAGAAGGTCGCGGAGAAGGCCGCCGAGGTCCGGGACGCCGCCACCGAGCGCGCCCAGGACGTGCAGGAGAAGGTGTCCGAGGCGACCGAGAAGGTGCAGGACGCCGCCAAGAAGGCAGCTCCGCGCCGCAGCTCCACCAAGCAGCCGGACGGTTCGGGCGAGAACGCCTGAGCCGACCGTCGAACGGCCCGTCCTCCACGTGGGGGCGGGCCGTTCCGCATGTCAGGCGCGCAGGATCTTGTCCATTGCCTTCCCCTTGGCCAGCTCGTCGATCAGCTTGTCCAGCCAACGGATCTGCTGCATCAGGGGGTCCTCGACCTCTTCGACCCGGATGCCGCACACCACGCCGGTGATCAGGTCGGTGTGTGGGTTCATCGGGGCGGCGACGAAGAACTCGGTGAACGTCGACCCGCGTTCCAGGTGCGCGCGGAACTCGACCTCGGTGAACCCGGTCAACCAGAGGATGATCTGATCGACCTCGGCCGCCGTGCGCCCCTTGCGCTCGGCCTTGGCGAGGTACGCCGGATACACCGACGCGAAGCTCTGGCTGAAGATCCGGCTCATTCGCCGAGGCTAATCCCGTCCAGCAGCTCCCGGCTCGCGGTGACGATCTGGTCCTGGGCGTCGGCGCGCGAGGTGGTCGGCGTGCCGTCACCCGGCTGGGCACCGTAGTCGGCGAAGAAGGCGTGCACCGCGCCGGACACCTGGACGTACGTGGTGTCCGCGGGCAGCTTCGCCTGCGAGGCGTCGACCTTGGCCGGGGTGCTCAGGCCGTCCTCGGAGCCGGAGATCGATGTGACCGCCAGGTCGGCGCCGCTCATGTCGTCCAGCGGGTACGACGCGTGCAGCAGGAGACCGTCCACCAGCTGCGGGTGGTCCTCGGCGAACCGGGCGGCGGCCACGCCACCGAGTGAATGGCCGCCGACCGCCCAGTGCGTGATCTCCGGGTGCGCGTCGATCGGACCCGCCGACTGCCCGAGATCGGTGAGCGCGATGCCGAGCGGTTCCTTGAGCACGACCACCAAGTACCCTGCCTCGGCGAGCGGGCGCAGGACGGCCGCGGTGGCGCGGACGTCGACCCGGGCGCCGGGGGAGTAGACCAGGCCGGTGGTGGCCTGACTGCTCGGTGCGAAGGTGTACCAGCCGCCGGACTCGGTGATCGTCACGGTGGAGTCGGAGACCAGTGCGGCCCGTGCGGCGTCGGTCGCAGGGAATGGCCTCAGCCATGCGCTCGCCCCCGCCAGGACGGCCAGGAGCACCAGCCCGAGTGCGGTCCCGATACCGCGCACCACCCGGCGGGGTCGGGTCGAGTGGTGAGACGTGCTCGCTTCCGTCGTCGCGTCCCCTTCTCCACGCTCGGCGGCGTTGGCGGACGTCCGTTCGGGCCGCGGGCGGGAGCGAGCGACCACTGAGCGCACGGCGAAGGCGAGCACCAGCACGCCTGCCAGCGCGGAAATCCCCAGCAGGACCGCCAACGACACGTGCTGGTGCCGGACGGTGTCGCCGGTGCTCAGCAAGGTCCAGGAGGGAGCGACGATCAGCGCGACGCCGATCAAGCCGCGCAGCAGAAGCAGAAGTCGGGATCGCACCCGGCAATGCTAAGCATGCTGAGCACATCACGCCTGCCAACGACGAACGCCACCGATCCGGTGCGGATCAGTGGCGTTCGGTGGTGGAGCCAAGGGGACTCGAACCCCTAACCCCCTGCTTGCAAAGCAGGTGCGCTACCAATTGCGCCATGGCCCCGGGGTGGTGCCCCGTGTGGTCAGTCGACCGTGTCGGTGACCTCGGCCCACAGGTCCCGGTCGTCCCGCTCGGCGGTGTACCGCGTGTAGGCGACGTAACCGACGGCGGCGACCGCCGCGAGCAGCAGGAGCTTCTTCACGGGATTCTCCAGGTGGGTCGGGAGTGGGCCTAAGAGGACTTGAACCTCTGACCTCTTCCTTATCAGGGAAGCGCTCTAACCGTCTGAGCTATAGGCCCGATGTCACGCTGTGCGGACCGGATGAGGTTACCCGATCATCAGCCCAGGTCCCAAACCGTGGCCGGTCGACGCTGCGACCGGCCACGGTGCGGGGTGATCAGTCGTCGGTCATGGTGAGGTGTACGCCGCCCACCAGAGCCGCCGAGATGTTGTAGATGAACGCCCCGATGGTGCTCAGCGCGGTGATCAGGAAGACGTTCACGATCGAGATCAGCGCGGTCGCGGAGATCACCCGGTCGTAGGACACGTAGTCGAGCAGGTCGAAGTTGGAGTCCGCGAGGATCTCGGTGACCAGGTCGTTGATGCTGGCGAAGACGTGCATCCCGTTCAGGGCCAGCCAGACCGCGGAGACCGCGACGACCAGCATGATGCCGATCGCGAAGGACACCAGGAACGACAGCTTCATCACCGACCACGGGTCGATGCGGGACACCGCGAGCCGCACCCGGCGCGGACCGGACTCGCTGGCGGCGGACGGGGCCGGCTTGCTCGGGCGGTCCTTGCTCGGACGGTCCTTGGCCGGGCGGTCGGTGCTGGGACGGTCAGCGGCCGGGCGGTCCACCGGGGTGAGCGTGACGGCCGGGGTCTCGGTCTTCGGCGCGGATCCCGCGGGCTTGGCCGTCTCGGTCTTGGCGGGAGCCGCGGTGGCGGTCTCCGGCTTCACCGACTCGGTGGCCTTGGTGGTGGTCGATCCACCGGTCTTGACCGCGGCACCCCGGGCTGCGGCACCGGAACGCGGTGCGGTGCTGGGGGTGGCAGCGGTGTCGTCCTTGCCCGACTTCTTGCGCGGCGGAATCGACGGCGGCTTCTGATCGCTCACTCGCCGGCCTCCTCGGGGGTGGTGTCGTCAGCGACCGGGACGTCCGTCGCTGTGCTGGAATCCTCGTCCACGGTACCGGCATCCTCCTCGACCTGACGCTCACTGTTGCGCGCCACGGCGATGATCCGGTCGTTCTTGTCGGGCTTGGCGAAGATGACGCCCTGGGTGGTCCGGCCGGTCGCGTTGACCTCGCTGACCGCGGAGCGGACGATCTTGCCGCGCTCCATGATGACCATCACCTCGTCGTCGGTGTCGACCACGAGGGCACCGACCAGGTCACCGTTGGACTCGGGCAGGTTCGCGACCTTGATGCCCAGCCCGCCACGGCCCTGCTGCCGGTAGTTCTCCACCGTGAGGGCGGTGCGCTTGGCGATGCCGCCCTCGGTCACGGTGAACAGGAAGGCGTCCTCGCGCACGACGTCCATCGACAGCAGGTCGTCGTCGCCGCGGAACTTCATGCCGGTGACACCGGAGGTCGCCCGGCCCATCGGACGCAGGGTGTCGTCCGAGGCGGTGAACCGCACGGACTGGCCCTTGCGGGACACCAGGATCAGGTCCTGGTCGGAGTTCACCGCGCGGGCCGAGACCAGCTCGTCCGCCACGCCGTTGTCGTCCTCGCGCAGGTTGATCGCGATCACGCCGCCGGTGCGGTTGGTGTCGTACTCGGTCAGCCGGGTCTTCTTCACCAGACCGGACCGGGTGGCGAGCACCAGGTACTCCGCCGCGTCGTAGGTGCGGATGTCCAGCACCTGGGCGATCTTCTCCCCGGGCTGGAAGGCCAGCAGGTTCGCCACGTGCTGACCCTTGGCGTCGCGGCCGCCCTCGGGCAGCTCGTAGGCCTTGGCCCGGTACACCCGACCGAAGTTCGTGAAGAACAGCAGCCAGTTGTGCGTCGTGGTCACCGAGAAGTGGTCGACGATGTCGTCCTCGCGCAGGGTCGCGCCGCGCACGCCCTTGCCGCCACGCTTCTGCGCCCGGTACGCGTCAGTCCGGGTTCGCTTGGCGTAGCCACTGCGGGTGATCGTGACGACGATGTCCTCCTCGGCGATCAGGTCCTCGACCGAGACCTCACCGTCGTAGGGCAGGATCGTCGTGCGCCGCTCATCGCCGTAGCGGTCGACGATCTCGTCCAGCTCCTCGCGGACGATCGACCGCTGCCGCTCGCCGGAACCGAGGATCGCCCGGTACTCGGTGATCTCGGCCTCGAGCTTGGCGTAGTCGTCCAGGATCTTCTGCCGCTCCAGCGCTGCCAGGCGGCGCAGCTGCAGGGTCAGGATCGCGTTGGCCTGCACCTCGTCGATGTCCAGCAGCGCCATCAGCCCGGCGCGTGCCTCCTCGACGTCAGGGGAGCGACGGATCAGCGCGATGACCTCGTCCAGCGCGTCCAGCGCCTTGAGGTAGCCGCGGAAGATGTGGATCGCTTCCTCGGCCTTGCGCAGCCGGAAGCTGGTCCGACGCTGGATGACGTCGATCTGGTGCGCGGTCCAGTGCCGGATGAAGGCGTCCACGCTCAGCGTGCGCGGCACCCCGTCGACCAGGGCGAGCATGTTCGCGCCGAAGGTCTCCTGCAGCTGGGTGTGCTTGTAGAGGTTGTTCAGCACCACCTTGGCGACCGCGTCGCGCTTGAGCACGATCACCAGGCGCTGGCCGGTACGGCCCGAGGTCTCGTCGCGGATGTCCGCGATGCCCTGCACCCGGTTGTCCCGCACCAGGTCGGCGATCTTCTTGGCCAGGGTGTCCGGGTTGACCTGGTACGGCAGCTCGGTGACGACCAGGCAGATCCGGCCCTGGATCTCCTCGACCTCGACCACCGCGCGCATCGTGATCGAGCCACGGCCGGTGCGGTAGGCCTCCTGGATCCCCTTGTGACCCAGGATGGTCGCGCCGGTGGGGAAGTCCGGGCCCTTGATCCGGGTCAGCAGCGCCGCGAGCAGTTCCTCGTGGCTGGCCTCCGGGTGGTCCAGGTGCCAGCGGACGCCCTCGGCGACCTCGCGCAGGTTGTGCGGCGGAATGTTGGTCGCCATGCCGACCGCGATGCCGGCCGAGCCGTTGACCAGCAGGTTCGGGAAGCGCGACGGCAGGACCGCCGGCTCCTGGGTGCGGCCGTCGTAGTTGTCCTGGAAGTCGACGGTGTCCTCGTCGATGTCCCGGACCATCTCCATGGCCAGCGGCGCCATCTTGCACTCGGTGTACCGCGGTGCGGCGGCCGGATCGTCACCGGGGGAGCCGAAGTTCCCCTGGCCGGCGACCAGCGGGTAGCGCAGCGACCAGTCCTGGACCAGGCGGACCAGAGCGTCGTAGATCGCGGTGTCACCGTGCGGGTGGTACTTGCCCATCACGTCGCCGACGACGCGCGAGCACTTGGAGAACTGGCGGTCGGGTCGGTAGCCGCCGTCGTACATGGCGTAGAGCACGCGACGGTGCACGGGCTTGAGGCCGTCGCGCACCTCGGGCAGGGCACGGCCCACGATCACGGCCATCGCGTAGTCGAGGTACGACTGCTGCATCTCCAGCTGGAGATCGACCTGCTCGATGTTGCCGTGCTGGATGTTGTCGCCGGTCAGTTCGGTCACGAACTCAGTCCTTTTTCAGCTACGGGAGGCTCAGATGTCCAGGAAGCGCACGTCGCGCGCGTTCTGCTGGATGAAGCTGCGGCGCGACTCGACGTCCTCGCCCATCAGCACGGAGAACACGCTGTCCACGGCGGCGGCCTCCTCGAGGGTCACCTGCAGCAGGGTGCGGTGCTCCGGGTCCATCGTGGTGTCCCACAGCTCGGAGTAGTCCATCTCACCCAGACCCTTGTAGCGCTGGATGCCGTTCTCCTTGGGGATCCGCTTGCCGTTCGCCTGGCCGTCGGCCAGCACGGCGTCCCGCTCCCGGTCCGAGTAGACGTAGTCGTGCGGGGAGTTGGACCACTTGATCCGGTACAGCGGCGGCTGGGCCATGTAGACGTGGCCCTGCAGGATCAGCTCCGGCATGTACCGGTAGAGCAGGGTGAGCAGCAGGGTGCGGATGTGCTGGCCGTCGACGTCGGCGTCCGCCATCAGGACGATCTTGTGATAGCGCAGCTTGCTCAGGTCGAAGTCCTCGGCGATGCCGGTACCGAAGGCGGTGATCAGCGCCTGGACCTCGGCGTTGCCCAGCGCCTTGTCCAGGCGGGCACGCTCGACGTTCAGGATCTTGCCGCGCAGCGGGAGGATCGCCTGGGTGCGCGGGTTGCGGCCGCGGACCGCGGAACCACCGGCCGAGTCACCCTCCACGATGAAGATCTCGCACTCGGCGGCGTTGTTGGACTGGCAGTCCTTCAGCTTGCCGGGCATCGAGTTCGACTCCAGCAGGCCCTTGCGCCGGGTCGCCTCGCGCGCCTTGCGGGCGGCCATCCGCGCCTGGGACGCCTGGATCGCCTTGCGGATCACGTCCTTGGCCTCGTTCGGGTGCGAGTCCAGCCAGTCGCCGAGCTGCTCGTTCACCACCCGCTGCACGAAGGTCTTGGCCTCGGTGTTGCCGAGCTTGGTCTTGGTCTGGCCCTCGAACTGCGGCTCGCCGAGCTTGACCGAGATGACGGCGGTGAGTCCCTCACGGATGTCGTCGCCGGTGAGGTTGTCGTCCTTCTCCTTGAGGATGCCCTTGTCCCGGGCGTACCGGTTGACCAGCGAGGTCATCGCCGCCCGGAAGCCCTCCTCGTGGGTGCCGCCCTCGGTGGTGGCGATGGTGTTCGCGTAGGTGAACACCGACTCGGAGTAGGCGCTGGTCCACTGCATCGCGATCTCCAGGGAGATCTTGCGCTCGGTGTCCTCGGCCTCGAAGTCGATCACCTCGGGGTGCACCAGGTCGACCTTCTTGGTCGAGTTCAGGTGCTTCACGTAGTCGACCAGACCGCCGTCGTACTTGTAGCTGACCGTGCGGTGCGACGCCTGCGCCGGGTCGGAGCCGGACTCGGCACCGGTGACCTCGTCGTCGACGTCCTGGCCCTGCGGGCGCTCGTCCGTGAGGGTGATCCGCAGGCCCTTGTTCAGGAACGCCATCTGCTGGAACCGGGAGCGCAGCGTCTCGAAGTCGTAGACCGTGGTCTCGAAGATCGCCGGGTCGGCCCAGAACGTCTGGGTGGTGCCGGTCTCGTCGGTGGCCTCGCCCTGACGGATGGTGCCCTGCGGGTGGCCGCCGTCGGCGAAGTCCATCTCCCAGGCGTAGCCGTCCCGCTTGACCTGCGACTCGACCCGGCTGGACAGGGCGTTCACCACGGAGATGCCGACGCCGTGCAGACCACCGGAGACCGCGTAGCCGCCGCCGCCGAACTTGCCACCGGCGTGCAGGATCGTCATGACGACCTCGAGGGTCGGCTTGCCCTCGGTGGGGTGCATCTCGACCGGGATGCCACGGCCGTTGTCGGAGACCCGCACCCCGCCGTCCGCCAGCAGCGTCACGCCGATCGTGTCGCAGTACCCGGCCAGTGCCTCGTCGACCGAGTTGTCGACCACCTCGTACACCAGGTGGTGCAGACCGCGCGCACCGGTGGAGCCGATGTACATGCCCGGACGCTTGCGCACCGCCTCCAGTCCCTCGAGGACGGTGATGGCGGAGGCGCCGTAGTCGCCGCCGTTCGGCTTGGGTGTCTGATCGGCCACGGTCGGTGGTGCTCCTCAGTCCTGCGCAGCCCGTGGCTCTGCTGCCATGGGCATGACCACCCGATTCTACCCTGTGAACGTGCCGATTCGGTGGTCGACCCGCGCGTAATCGGCGTCAGACGGCCCGCTGGCGGCTCGGAGGGCCGTTCCGCGTACCCCACCCCGGGAAGGGGGGTCGACGCGTCTCAGCCCCAGGTGTCCCGGGGGCCGCGTCCCTTGACCGACCGTTTCCCGCGGCCGAAGCCCGGACCGGCCGGCCCGAGCACCCGCACGTCCTTCACCACACCCTGCCCCACGTCCTCCGCCATCCGGCTGACCAGCTGCGGAGCGAGCAGCTTCAACTGCTGCGCCCACGCGGTGGAATCGGTGCGGACCAGCAGGATCCCGTCCGTGAAGCTCTCCGGGGTGCAGTGGTCGGCGATCTGGTCGCCGACCACGTCCCGCCAGCGGCCGATCACGCCGCCGACCGAGATCTCCGGCACCCACCCACGGTCGCGGAACAACCGGGACATCGTGGCTGAGACGGTCTGCGGATCGCGAGGATGCACACCCGGCGCACCCCGGTCCGCCGGGCTCAGCGGCGAGCGGGGCGTCGACTGCTGGCCCGGGCGGTAGCCCTTGGACCGGGCAACCGCCTTGAACCGCCCGAGAGCCAGACGGGCCATCTGCGGCGCCGGGGTCAGGCCCTCGACCTGCTCGCAGACCGGGATCGTGGGGTCCAGGTCACCCGCCACGGGTGACCTCCGATGCCAGCACGTCGAAGCGATCACCGGCCAGCTGCGGCGGCACGTCGCCCGGGACGGCCGCGGTGACGAACACCTGGCGAGCATCGGCGACCATCGTGGCCAGCCGGGTGCGGCGCTTGGCATCCAGCTCGGCGAAGACGTCGTCCAGCATCAGCACCGGTTCGCCGTCCGGTCCGGAGTCCGCGACCCAAAGGTCGGTCTCGCCGTCGATGGTGCCCTGCTGCGGTCCGTGGCTGAGCAGCTGGTACGACGCCAGACGCAGGGCCAGGGCGAAGGACCACGACTCGCCGTGGCTGGCGTACCCCTTGGCCGGCAGTCCGCCGAGGGTGAGCACCAGATCGTCCCGGTGCGGTCCGACCAGGCACAGCCCGCGGTCGAGCTCCTTGCGCCGGACATGCTCCAGCGCGCGCAGCACGTCGGCCTCGACGGCGACCGGGTCACCGGGGGCCGCCAGCGGCTCGACCGACGACTTGTAGGTCAGCTCGGCGGTGCCCTGGTCATCGCTGACCTCGCGGTACGCGGCCGCCACATACGGTGCCAGGGCCGCGACCACGGCGTGCCGGGCCACGATCACCCGCGCCGCCAGCTCGGCCAGCTTGGCGTCCCAGATGTCCAACGTGCTGAGGTCCAGGCGTGCGCCGCGCATCCCGGCCGCCGACTTCAGCAGTGCGGTGCGCTGCCGGACCACCCGGTCGTACTCGGCGAACACCCCGGCCAGCCGCGGCGTGATCTGCACGCACAGCGCGTCGACGAACCGGCGCCGACCATCGGGATCGCCCTTGACCAGCGACAGGTCCTCCGGGGCGAACAGCACCGAGCGCAACGCGCCGATCACGTCCCGGGAGCGCGACGGCGACCCGTTGAGCTTGACCCGGTTCTGCTTCCCGGAGCCGAGCTGGATGTCCAGCACCAGGGAGCGCTCGGAGCCATCGTCCTGAGCGCGCACGATCCGGGACCGCACCACCGCCGCCGACGCCCCGGCTCGCACGAGCGGGGCGTCGGACGGCACGCGGTGGCTGGCGAAGGTCGACACGTAGCCGATCGCCTCGACCAGATTCGTCTTCCCCTGTCCGTTCGGTCCGACGAACGCGGTGATCCCCGGTCCGAAGGTCAGATCGACCTGGTGGTACGACCGGAAGTCCGTCAGCGACAGGTGGGAGACGTACATGCGCGTGGGGCGTCAGCCCTCCGAGCGCACGCCGGACGGCGTCTCACCGGCGATGTCGCCGCCGGCGGACTTCACGGCGTGCCCACCGAACTGCTGACGCAGGGCGGCGACGGCCTTCATCGCGGGGGAGGTGTCCTGGCGCGACTGGAAGCGTGCGAACAGCGCGGCGGTGATGACCGGCAGCGGGACAGCGGCCTCGATCGCCTCGTCCACGGTCCACCGACCCTCGCCGGAGTCCGCGACCCAACCGTCGATCTCGTGGAACTCCTTGTCCTCCTCGAGCGCCTTGACCAGCAGCTCGAGCAGCCAGGACCGCACGACGGTGCCGCGCTGCCATGCCTTCATGGTGCCGGCGATGTCCTCGACGATGTCCTTGGCCTCGAGCAGCTCGTAGCCCTCGGCGTAGGCCTGCATCAGGCCGTACTCGATGCCGTTGTGCACCATCTTGGCGTAGTGCCCGGCACCGACCTTGCCCGCGTGCACGAAGCCCTCCTCGCGGGGGCCCTCCGGCCGCAGGGCGTCGAAGATCGGCAGCGCGCGCTCGACGTCCGCCGCGTCGCCGCCGACCATCAGGCCGTAGCCGTTCTCCAGGCCCCAGACACCACCGGAGACGCCGACGTCCAGGTAGTGCACGTCCTTGGCGGCCAGGGTGTCGGCGTGGGTGCGGTCGTCGCCGTAGTACGAGTTGCCGCCGTCGATCACCAGGTCGCCCGCGGCCAGCAGCCCGGACAGCTCCTCGATCACGGCGTGGGTCACCTCACCGGCCGGGACCATCACCCAGACGATCCGCTCACCGGCGGGCAGTGCCTCCACCAGCTCCGCGAGGGAGGCGACGTCGGAGACCTCCGGATTGCGGTCGTAACCGGTGACCTCGATGTCCGCTCGACGCATGCGCTCCCGCATGTTCGCGCCCATCCTGCCCAGACCCACCAGGCCGATCCGCATGTCTCCACCTCTCTCGCCCGACAGCACACGGGCCGACCCCGTGGTGGCACTGTCTGCGCCATTCTGCTGCCGACCACCCGGTGCTGACGACCGGAGCGACCGTCTGTCCGGTCACATCCGGTCGCGCCGCCGGTCCGGTCGAACCCGTCAGGAGGCGAAGCGGATCGGCACCAGCAGGTACCGGTACGCCTTGATGTCCTCGCCCTCCAGCGACTCCTGACCGGTGAACTCCACCGGCTTGTTCGGGTGGGTGAAGGCCATCCGAACGAACGGCGTGTTCAGCGCGCCGAGTCCGTCCAGCAGGAACTGCGGGTTGAACGCGACTGCGATGTCACCGCCGACCAGCGTCGCCTCCAGCGCCTCGGACGCCTGGGCGTCGTCACCCTGTCCCGCGTTCAGCACGACCTGGCCCTCGGAGAACGTGAGCCGGATCGCGGTGTTGCGCTCGGCGACCAGGGCGACGCGCTTGGCGGCGTCGATCAGCAGCTGGGTGTTGACCACGGCGTGGATCGGCGACTCGTCCGGGAACAGCCGACGCACCGGCGGGTAGTCACCGTCGACCAGCAGCGAGGTGGTGTGCCGGCCGCCGGCCTCGAAGCCGATCAGGTCGACACCCTGGCCGGTGGACAGACCGACGTTCACCGAACCGGAGGCACCGAGGGACTTCGCCGCGTCGTTCAGGGTGCGGGCGCGCACCAGGGCGACCTCGGAGATCGACGGGTCGGAGGGGGTCCACACCAGCTCGCGCAGCGCCAGACGGTACCGGTCGGTGGCGAGCAGCGTGACCTTCTCGCCCTCGATCTCCACCCGGACGCCAGTCAGCAGCGGCAGGGTGTCGTCGCGGCTCGCGGCCACGGTGACCTGCGCGACGGCCTTGGTCAGTTCGTCGCCGTCCACCGTGCCGGACAGGCTCGGCATCACGGGCAGCGTCGGGTAGTCCTCGACCGGCATCGTGAGCAGGGTGAACCGGCTGGCGCCGCAGGTGACCGACACCTTCGTGCCGTCCAGGACGACGTCGACCGGCTTGGCGGGCAGTGCACGGGAGATCTCAGCGAGCAGACGGCCAGAGACCAGGACGCTGCCCGGCTCGCTCACCTCCGCGGGGATCTCGGACCGCGCCGACACCTCGTAGTCGAAGGAGGCCAACCGGAGCACGCCATCCGCCTCGGCCTCGATCCGCACCCCGGCGAGCACCGGGACCGGCGGACGGGTGGGCAGGCTGCGAGCGATCCAGGTGACGGCTTCAGCGAGGACGTCACGTTCGACGCGGAACTTCATGCCCCACCCTCTCAGTCGTGGGACCGGAGTGATCCCAGGCGTGTGATTCCTGGCCGAAGACTACGCGAGAGCGCGCTGGTGGGGTGACCTGTGGACGGCGAACAGCCCACGAATTCCTTGGCCTGGATCGATTCTCCGGTCGCCCGGGGTCCCGGATCGGCCCGGCAAGGCTTGGACGGTCTGTGGATCTTCTTCTAGAGGAATCTGTCGTCGTGGTCATCGCGTCTGTGGAAGCTGTGGAGAACCACTGTTTGCGCAGGTCACCGGGTTCAACGGCCTGTGCTCGGAGCCTGGGGACGGATCGGTGGACAACGCCGAGCGCCGTGCACGGCGCGGAGAGCGTGATTCTCCGTCCACCGATCGCGCAGGATCCGTCCACACGAACGCTGGGGGTCATCCACCGGTATCCACAGGTCCGTCCACAGGTGTGGGAATCGTCCCATCGGCGGGATTCAGGACCGCGATTCCTGCTTGATCCGGTTCGTGAGTTCGGTGACCTGGTTGAAGATCGAGCGCCGCTCGGCCATCAGCTCACGGATCTTGCGGTTCGCGTGCATCACCGTGGTGTGGTCCCGGCCGCCGAAGGCCTGGCCGATCTTCGGCAGTGACAGGTCGGTCAGCTCGCGGCACAGGTACATCGCGATCTGCCGAGCGGTGACCAGCACCCGGGAGCGGGAGGAGCCGCACAGGTCCTCGATGCTCAGACCGAAGTACGCGGCGGTCTGCCCGATCACGGCGGTGGCGGTGATGTCCGCCTGGTCCTCGTCGGTGATCAGGTCCTTGAGCACGATCTCGGCCAGCGACATGTCGACCTGCTGCCGGTTCAGGTTCGCGAAGGCGGTCACCCGGATCAGGGCACCCTCCAGTTCGCGGATGTTGGTCGAGATCTTGGAGGCGATGTACTCCAGCACGTCGTCCGGCGCCGACAGGTTGTCGTTCGCGGACTTCTTCCTCAGGATCGCGATCCGGGTCTCGAGGTCCGGCGGCTGGACATCCGTGATCAGGCCCCACTCGAACCGCGACCGCATCCGGTCCTCGAAGCCGTTCAGCTGCTTCGGCGGCAGGTCGGAGGTGATCACGACCTGCTTGTTCGCGTTGTGCAGGGTGTTGAAGGTGTGGAAGAACTCCTCCATCGTCTGTTCCTTGCCCTGCAGGAACTGGATGTCGTCGATGAGGAGGACGTCGACCTCGCGGTAGCGGCGCTGGAAGGCGCCGGCCTTGCCCTCAGAGATCGAGTTGATGAAGTCGTTGGTGAACTCCTCCGAGTTCACGTACCGCACCCGGATCGACGGGTACAGGTTCCGGGCGTAGTGCCCGATCGCGTGCAGCAGGTGGGTCTTGCCCAGACCCGAGTCGCCGTAGATGAACAGCGGGTTGTAGGCCTTGGCCGGCGCCTCGGCGACCGCCACCGCCGCGGCGTGCGCGAAGCGGTTGGACGAGCCGATGACGAAGGTCTCGAACAGGTACTTGGGGTTCAGCCGGGCCGGCTCGGCACTGGGGGTCGGACCGGCGGGCTGGCGGCGGTAGGGCTGCTGGACGACCTCGACCGGCTCCGGCTCGGGAGCCGGTTCCGGTTCGGTGTCCTGTTGCTCGGTCGCGGGTGCCGCTCCGGTGGAGGAGGTGAGGTGGTCGCCCTTGCCGGTCTCCAGCGCGGGGTCGACGGTGATCGCGAACCGGGCCTCCCGGCCCAGCGCCGAACCCAGTGCCTCCGTGACCTCCGCGCGGACGCGGGTCTCCAGGTAGTCCTTGGTCAGGTCGTTGCCGACCGCCAGCAGCATGGTGCCGTCCAGCAGACCGAGCGGCGTCGCGAGTCGCACGAAGGCGAGCTGACGAGGGGTGATGTCCGGGCTGACCTCGAGTTGGGCGACCGCGGTCGCCCATACCTGGTGGAGCTGGTCGTCCTGGGATGGCAC